>NZ_JAUTXY010000011.1:0-247131 GCF_036327795.1 Rhodococcus artemisiae | reverse complement strand
TCGAGAATGCGCAGCGTGCCCTGGCACGTTCGGGCTCGGAGGGGCAGCGTCGGATGCTCGAGCTCCACGGCGGTGGCAGCGCGTACTCGCAGGGCCGTGATGCACGCACCCTCGAGGTGGCACCGAACCTGTGGTCGGGTGTGGGTCTCGTTCGCGGCGGCGCGGGTACCGCACTGGTCGGCTCGCACGAAGAGGTCGCAGACCGCATCGCCGAATACGCCGCGCTCGGGCTCGATCACTTCGTGTTGTCCGGATACCCGCACCTCGAGGAAGCCTATCGATTCGGCGAGGGCGTGCGTCCGATTCTCGAGCGTCGTGGGCTGGTCACGCCGCGCAACCGCTCCGCCGCGGATCTGTCGGGCTCGACGGCGTTCCTCTCCGCCGCTCGGTAGCCCGACCCGGCGAGCTGCGGGGCATCACTGTGTCGTGAGTGTTACGGGTGGGGCGTCGGGCGTGCATCTTCGCCGGGAAGCCGCAGAATGGGACGATGCCGGACCGCGGATTCACCCCCACCCAGCTCGCAGCACGCGCTGCGTACCTTCTTCGCGGCAACGACCTGGGCACGATGACCAGTGCGGCGCCCAAGCTGTACCCGCACATGTGGAGCTGGGACGCAGCGTTCGTATCGATCGGATTGGCTCCGCTGAGTGTGGAGCGCGCCGTCGTCGAGCTCGACACTCTCCTGTCGGCGCAATGGTCGAACGGGATGATTCCGCACATCGTCTTCGCGGGCGGTGTCGACGGATACTTTCCCGGCCCGTCGCGGTGGGAAGTGGGCCGGCTCGCGGCCCACGCCCCGCGGGAGGTGCAGACGTCGGGTATCACCCAGCCGCCGGTGCACGCGATCGCTGTCCAACGCATCCTCGACCATGCCCGTCGGCACGGCCGCAGCACCCGCGCGGTCGCCGACGAGTTCCTCGACCGGCGCTGGCCCGATCTGATGCGCTGGCATCGTTGGCTGGCGCGGGCCAGGGACATCGGCGGCAACGGACGCATCGCGATCTTCCACGGCTGGGAATCGGGTATGGACAACTCGCCCCGGTGGGATACCGCGTATGCGAACGTCGCTGTCGACGAAGTTCCGGCCTTCCGGCGCGAGGACCTCGCTCACGTCGCGGATCCGGGTGAACGACCCAGCGACGTCGAGTACGCCCGCTACCTGTGGCTGCTCGAGGAGATGAAGGCCGCGCGGTACGAGGACGACGTGCTCGCCGAGACGATGAGTTTCGCGGTCGAGGACATCTTCGTCAGCGCCGTGTTCGCGTTGTCGTGCGAGGTGCTCGCCGAGATCGGTGAGGAGGAGTCGCGCCCCCATGCCGATGTGCGGGAACTGCACGAGTGGGCCGACCGCTTCCGGCGCGGCGTGGTCGACTCGACCGATGCGCGAACGGGTGCGGCGAAGGACTTCGACCTGAGATCCGGGAAGTGGGTAGCCACAGACACTCTCGCGATGTTCGCGCCGTTGCTCAGCGGCGGGCTGGACCGGAGGACCGAACGGGCGTTGCTGCGGACTTTCGAAGGTCCGAAGTTCTGCGGACACCCCGACCTGCGATACGCGGTGCCGCCGTCCACGTCACCGGTGTCGCTGGACTTCCGGTCGCGGGAGTACTGGCGGGGTCCGGTGTGGCCCGTCATGACATGGCTGTTCTCGTGGGTGTTCGCGCGTCGAGGCTGGGTCGAGCGCGCGAACACCCTGCGAGCAGAAGGGTTACGGCAGGCCAGTGGCGGCTCGTTCGCCGAGTACTACGAGCCGTTCACCGGCGAACCCTTGGGAAGCATGCAGCAATCCTGGACTGCCGCAGCGGTTCTGGACTGGTTGGGTTAGCGGCCCCGCGGCCATGGGGCGACAGGTGGTCAGACGCCGATCCGGCCGCCGTCGCTCTTCCACGCTGCGACCACGGACGGGCGCGGCTGCGAGTCACCACCGTCGGGCCAGTGCGATCCCGGGCTGTCCCACGATGCGTCGTCGGTCTCGCCCGGATGCTGGACGCACACGACGACGCGGTTGTCCTCGACGATCGGGCCACAGGTCTCGGCACCGATCGGGACGGTGAGGAACTGCTTGGTCTCACCGCGGCGCGGGCCGTCGAGCACCACCGCGAACAGGCCGTCGTTGGATCCGAGTGCGTTTCCGTCGGTGGAGATCCACAGGTTGCCGTGCGGATCGAACGCGAGGTTGTCGGGGCACGAGATCGGGCTGACCTGGGACTTGTCGAACCCACCGAAGTAGGTGTCGGCGGTGGACGGGTCGCCGCACACCAGCAGGAGATTCCACGTGAACGACGTACCGGCGTGGTCGTCGTCGATCTCGAGGACCTGACCGTTCTTGTTGTCGTTGCGCGGATTCGCTTCGTCGGCAGCGGCGCCGCCGTCGACGCCGCGCTTGGTGTTGTTCGTCAGCGCGACGTAGACCTTGCCCGAGACCGGGTTGGCCTCGAAATCCTCGGGTCGGTCCATCTTCGTCGCACCCACCTTGTCGCCCGCGAGGCGAGTGAACACCGCGACCTCTTCGGCGCTCATGCCCTCGACGAGAGACTCGCCCGTGCCGTCGTCGCCTGTGCGCAGCAGCGGAATCCAGGTACCGGTTCCGGTGAATGCGCCGCCCTCGGGCAGGTCGCCGGAACCATCGATTGCGTCGGGGTTGTCGCCCTCGAGCGCTGCGACGTAGAGCGTGCCCGCATCGAGCAGCGTCATGTTGTGTGCCGTTGCCGCGCGGGAGTTTCCATCCTGCATCTTGCGGGACGAGACGAACTTGTACATGTAGTCGAAGCGCTCGTCGTCGCCGCTGTACGCGACGACGGTGCCGTCGTCGGTGACATGGATGTTCGCGGCCTCGTGTTTGAAACGGCCGAGCGCGGTGTGCTTGACGGGTGTCGAGGTGGCATCGAACGGGTCGATCTCGACGACCCAGCCGAACCGGTTGACCTCGTTGGGTTCTGCAGCGATGTCGAATCGGGGATCGAAACGCTCCCACTTCCGGTCGGACTCACCGCCTTCGATTCCGTACCGGGCCAGACGCTCGGCACCCACTGCGTCCGTGACCGTCTCGGCGTTCGCGAAGTACTGGTTGAAATTCTCCTCGCCGGACAGCACGGTGCCCCAAGGGGTGACCCCACCCGCACAGTTGTTGAATGTACCGGCGACTCTCGTGCCGGTGGGATCCGCGGTGGTCTTCAGGAGGTCGCTGCCTGCTGCCGGGCCGGTCACGAAAAATTCGGTGGTGCCGGTGATCCGACGGTTGTACTCCCCGAATTCGGGTGTGAGACGACCGGATCCGGACTCGCCCTTGACCTGCACAACAGAGAGGCCGTGGTTCGCGATGCCGATGCGGACCTGTTCCTCTGTCGGGTTCTCTTCGTCGTATCCGGCGAACATGAACGGCTCGGTGGTGTATTCGTGGTTGACAACGAGCAGGTACGTGTTCGGGACACCGTCGACGGGCAGCAGCCCGGCGAAGTCGTTGTTGAATCCGAACTGCTTCTCCTGCGCGGCGGCAGTCTGATCGTCGATGTCGAATTCAGGGGCGTCCGGGAGAACCTTGTCTCCCCAGCGGATCACGACTTCCTGCTCGTATCCTTCGGGCACGGTCACCGCATCGTCGGTGTTGGGGGCGACGGCGACGAAGTCGGTTCCGGCCGGGCTGGGGCCGAGATCGACGGCGCCTTCTGCGGCACCACCCTCGGTGGTTGCGGCGGAGGAATCATCGGAACACGCGGCGAGAACACCGCCGGCGCCGACCGTGAGGACGGCCATCGCGCCGCCGCGCAGTACTCCTCGGCGCGACATCGCTTGGCGCACAATGTCGCCGAAGTACGCTCCACCGGAGGTGTTGGGCACATCGTGCGAGCAGGCGTCGCCGCATTTGTACTTGCAGGTGATATTCGAGCGCGACGACTTGCCGTCGTGCATGACGATCAGTGGTAGTTCCTTGCGGGCCACGGGGCTGTCTCCCTCATCTCTAGGTACAACCGCCGGACCGTAGAAGCTCGAAGCGAGTCGAAGGCAACGAGAAGGTGAACGCGGGATGAGTGTTAGGAAGGTCACGGACCGATGGACGGACCGGTTGTAGAGTCGCCGTCGTCGTCGAGGTTCTCCCCGGGGCGTAGATCGATGAACGGTGCAACCCGGTCGGTGATCGCGTTGTTGTAGGCCTCGGGCGCCTGGATCGGATTCGCGTGACCGGTGTGGTCGATCTTCGCGACCAGCAGGGTGCCGTCGACTCCGCCGGAGTGTTCGACGAGGGCCTGCTGCGTGTACTCGACGTCCACGACGTGGTCGTTCAGCGCGTGCCGTGGCCGCACGAACACGATCGCCGGCCGCACCTTGTCGTCCTGCTCGGCGGCGAGCGCTCGCAGGCTGTCGGACGCGCCGGATGCGACGATCGCCCGGAACTGCGATTCGATCAGACCGTTGCTCGCGGCGTCGGTCGACAGGATCTTGTCCTTCAGAACCTCTTCGACGACATCGATGAACTCGGAGCCGTCGATGCGTCGGTACCAGCGATCCGAGGGAAGGACGAACCTGTCCTGGCGTGCCGCGATCTCGATGGCCATCCGCATGATCCGGCTTTCACGGGCACCGGGGATCCAGCCGATCCAGCGGAGCAGCTCTTCGCCTGCATCGCGGCTGTCGGCGCGCACGGCGTGAAGGTCGATCGGGGTGCAGTCGAGGATCACCCCGAGCACCTCGAGCGATGTGTCCTGATACAGATGCTCGGCGACCTCGAGCGCGATGATGCCGCCCATGCTGTGGCCGGTGAGGATCACCGAGTCGATGCCCAGGGTCTCGGCGCGTGCGGCGACGAGACGGCTCACGACGGCGGTGTCGAGACCGGAGTTGTCGTACTCCACGGCCCAGACGTCCCCGAGGCGGCTCAGTGCGGGCAGGGCCCTCGCGGTGTTGGTGGCGTCGAGATTGCCGAGCCCGACGAGGTCGACGACTGCGGTGCGATTGTCGCCTTCGACGACTGCGGTGTCACGGTTGTCGGCGCCCTGCGCGTCGTAGACCTGGTGGATGCGCGGCTGCGTTTCGGCGAGTTGCTCCCGCATGGGTGCGACGTCGAAATGCCAGTACTGCGTGTAGAGGGCGACGAACGGCACCGTGGCGATCGCGGTGCGCGCGAGGAACCGGCGCGTTCGGCCGAACCGGACAATCCCCGTCGCTTCGCTCGCCTGGTGCCAGCTGTGACCTGTCCTCGTGTCGCGCAGGCGGCGCCGCCGGCGAGCGTTGTCCCAGTCGCCGGCGGTGCACGGTGGAAGCGTCGGTACATCTGGCATGCACTTCCGATCGTACGAGGCGTGTGGGGACCGTCGGGGTCGCCGCAGTTCGGGTGCGGTGGAGACGGACGCGTCGCCCTATCCGGAGGCCTGCGGCCGTTCGGTACCGATCGGCTCGTCCGGTGACCACGTGTGGGCAGCGAAGGCCTCGACCGCGCCCACGACCGCTTCGAAACGGGGTGAGTGGAACACGTCGAAGCCGTGGTGGGCGCCGGGTAGTTCGGCGTAGACCGTCCGGCACGAGGCTTCGCGCAGCCGCTTCGCGAAGGCGCGGGCGACGGAAATGTGGACGAGGGAATCGCGGTCGCCGTGAACGATCATGATCGGGGGCGCATCCGCGTGGGCCTGAGCGAACGGGTCGGTGTCGTCGCCGCGACCGAAATACGGGCCGTAGTACCCGCCGATACCGACGATCGCCGATACCGACGTGTCGACCTCCTCGAAGCCCGGCTGGTACTCCGGCCTGCACTGGGTGAAGCCGGCCATCGTCGACATGTGGGCACCCGCGGAGGAGCCGGTGAGGACGATCCGGTCGGGGTCGGCGCCCCATTCGTGGCCGTGTTCGCGGACCCAGGCGATGACGCGCTTGGCGTCGATCAGGTGGTCCTCGAAACCGGCTTCGGGGCGCAGTCGGTAGTTCGCGCTGATGCACACCCACCCTCGGGAGGCGAGGTGGTGGAGCATCGGCCGGGACTGGGTGTTCTTGCGTCCCATTGCGTAGTAGCCGCCGTGGAAGTGGATGAGGACGGGGGCGCCGTTGGGATGTGAGCGATGCCGGTAGACATCCATCAGGTTGCGCTTCCCCGCCGGACCGTAGGCGATGTTCGCGGTCCGCTCCACCGATCGGGGACGGAAAGGGAAGGGGTGCAGAAGGACCCGCGCGTAGGATACGTTGCGGGTCACGGTGCTCGCGCCCATTGCGCCTTGGAGGATCCGCTGGGCGCGCACACTCTTCCAGGTGGTCGACGCCACGCAGGCCGTGGTGATGACGGCGGCGGCGATGGTGACCGGCGAGGCGAGGTCGCCCTCGGAGAAGGCGAGCGCCGTGCTGGCGGCGAGGAGTCCGATCGCGAGGAACGGCAGTTCGTTGACGGCCATGCACAGCAGGAAGACCACGGTGCCGACGCGCTCGCCGAGACGCGGGACCGGCAGCGCGGGGATCGTGAGGAAGACGAGCCCGATCAGGTAGCCGTAGGGGATGCTCATGCCGGTCAGTGTCATTCACGCACAGCGGGTACCGCATCGGCCTCGAGGTCAGGGAGTCTCCTGCCACAGAGAGAGACGCCTCCTACTTTCGTAGGTGACGGACCCGATGTTCGCGCGGATAGCATCGCCCGGTGATGGAGCGCCGCAATCCCCGCCCTCGAGAACTGATCGGCATGGCCGCCGGAATCGGCGTGCTGACCGCACTGACGCTGTGGTCCCTTCCCGATCCGGGGCCGCTGGACTTCGCCACCGCCGTCCTCGGCCTGGCCGCGGCGATGCTGCAACTGTGGCGGCCGGTGACCGGCGCGCTCGCTGCGACCGTCCTTGCGGTGTTCTCGCCGGTCGCCACCACAGCGGCGACGGTGGGGGCGCTCCAGGTTGCCTGGCGCACGCGGTTTCGCACGGCTGTGGCCGTCGCGGTCGCCGGGATCGCGGCTCACCTGCTCCAGTGGATCCGGTACCCCGATCCCGCCCTCGGCTTCGAATGGTGGGTTGTGCTGGTGACGGTCGCCTACGCTGCGCTGTTGGGCTGGGGCACGTTGGCCCGTTCACACCGCGAGTTGGTGATGTCGTTGCGCGAGCGCGCACGCCGCGCCGAGGCAGAGCAGGGCAGGCTCGTTGCCGAGGCCCGAGCGGCGGAGCGGCGCGGCCTCGCCCGGGAGATGCACGACGTCCTCGCCAACCGCCTGTCGCTGGTTGCGACGCACGCCGGTGCGCTGGAGTTCCGGCCCGACGCGCCGCCCGAGAAGATCGCGCTGGCAGCCGGGGTGGTTCGCGCCGGGGTGCACCAGGCGTTGGAGGAACTGCGGCAGGTGGTCGTGCTATTGCGCGAAGAGGATGCGGCAGCGTCGAGCGGCCCCGGCCCGACCGCGGCGGACCTCGACGTGCTGATCGAGGAGACCCGCGCCGCCGGCCAGCCGGTGACGCTGAGCGGGCAGTTCCCCGGCGACCTGCCGCCGTCGGTGGGCCGCACCGTATACCGCGTCGTCCAGGAGGGACTCACGAACGCACGCAAGCACGCCGCCGGGAACGGGGTCGAGGTGACACTGGGCGGCTCGCCCGGGGCGGAGCTCGAGATCGAGATCCGGAACGCGCTGGCCGCGTCCGGGACCACCCCGGCTGCACCCGGCAGTGGGTTGGGCCTGGTGGGGCTCACCGAACGGGTCCGGCTCGCGGGAGGACGGCTCGACCACGAGCGAATCGACGGCCGGTTCCACCTCAGCGCCCGGTTACCATGGCCGACGTGATCCGAGTGGTCCTAGTAGACGACGACGCCCTCGTGCGTGCCGGCCTCTCCATGATGCTCGACGGAGTCGGCGACATCGTCGTCGTCGGAGAAGCGGGAGACGGTGGCGAAGCCGTCACCGCCACCGCCGCACACCGCCCCGATGTGGTGCTCATGGACCTCCAGATGCCTCATGTGGACGGCATCACCGCCACGACGCTGTTGCGGGGTCGGCCTCGGCCGCCCGAGGTCATCGTGCTGACGACCTTCGACACCGATGAGAACGTCCTGCACGCCCTCCGCGCGGGTGCCGCCGGTTTCCTGCTCAAGGACACCCCACCGGCGCAGATCGCCGAGGCCGTCGCCCGGGTCGCCGCCGGGGACCCGATCCTGTCGCCGGCGATCACCCGGCGCCTGATGGAGCGCACCGTCGTACAGGCGGGCACGTACGAGCGCGCACGCGCGGCGCTGGCGGTGCTGACGCCCCGTGAGCACGAGGTGGCGGTACGGGTCGGGAACGGGGACACCAATGCCGAGATCGCGGCGTCGCTGAACATGAACGTCACGACGGTGAAATCCCACGTGTCGAGCGTCCTCACCAAGCTTGCACTCGACAACAGGACGCAGATCGCGCTGCTCGTCCACGACGCCGATCTCGTCTGAGATCGTCCCGGATACGAGGACGTTCGGGCCCCGCGCTATGCGAGACCGGACAGGGGCGGCGGTGAATTCTCGTCGCGCCACCCGATCGCCTCGAGCAACGGTGCGAGGTCGTAGTCGGGCCCGCCGACACCGACGGTGAACAGGCTGATGCCCTCGTCGACGTAGGCCGCGGCGTGTTCGAGGCCCGGCCACGACGTGGACCGTTCGATCTCCGACGGAGAACGTCCCACATCTGCGCACCGCGCCTCGAGGATCTTCGACTTCTCCGTATGGGTCTCGAATTCGCCGAAGCTGTGCCAGATATCGGCGTACTTCGCTACCAGGGGCAGTGTCTTCTTGGGTCCGCCACCGCCGATGAGCAGCGGAATGTGCCGGGTGGGTTGCGGGTTCAGTTTGCCGAGCCGCGACGTGATGCGCGGCAGGTACTCGGCGAGCAGATCGAGACGCGACCCCTTGGTCCCGAATTCGTAGCCGTACTCGTCGTAATCCTTCTCGAACCAGCCGGAGCCGATACCGAGGATGAGGCGACCGCCGCTGATGTGGTCGACGGTGCGCGCCATGTCGGCCAGCAGGTCGGGGTTGCGGTAGCCGCCACCGGTGACGAGCGCGCCGATCTCGACCCGTTCGGTCTGCTCGGCCCACGCACCGAGCATCGTCCAGCATTCGAAGTGGGCGCCGTCGGGATCGCCGTACAACGGATAGAAGTGGTCCCAGTTGAAGACGATGTCGGCGCCCGCGTCCTCGGCGCGCAGCACCGTGTCGCGGATGACGCCGTAGTCGGGTTGCTGCTGAGGCTGGAGTTGGAGTCCGATGCGAATGGAGCGAGTCATGAGTCAACCGTATTCGGATCGTGTTCGCGCCGCAGCCGGAATCCGCTGGGACGGTTCGCACGGCGTGTCGACAACGGCGATCACGTAGGTGCATGGTGGAGGACATGCGCGAGACGAAAGCCGTTGTGCCGCCCACCGGTATCCGACGTCGGCTCTTCCGCTCGCCGATCCGGTTGTACCGCTGGCACCTCGGTTTCCTGCTGGGCCGCCATTTCCTGCTTCTCGAACACCGTGGTCGCAAGACCGGGAAACCCCGGTATGTGGTGCTCGAGGTCGTCAACTACGACGACACGCGCGACGGTTTCGTCGTTGCGGCCGGGTTCGGGGCCACGTCCGACTGGTATCGCAATCTGCGGGCCGATCCTCATGTGCGCGTCGAGTCGCGACGTGAGCGGGTCGGGGTCACCGCGGAATTCCTCGAGCCCGAAGAAGGTGCGCAATTCTTCGTGCACTACGCGGACAAGCACCGCCGCATCGCGACGAGGTTGTCCGCGGCGATGGGCTTCGAGGTCGACGGCAGCGATTCCGACTTCCGGGAGGCGGGGAGCCGGATCCGGTTCGTCCGATTGCGGCGGGTGTGACGCCTGGCCGGATCACCGGGTGTCGAGTGCTGCGTACTGCAGGGTGAGTCCCGACAGGAAGGTCTCGAGCACCAGTTCGAAGCTGTCCTGGTCGATCTCGGCGGCGTACTCGCGGAGTCGATGCGCCTGCGACAGGTGCGGGTAGCGCTCGTTGTAGGTGTCGATGTCGTCGATGAATCCGCCGGCGAACGATGTGATCGCCGACCCGACGACGATGTATTTGATCGACGCCCCGATCATCGTGGCGGTCCGCGGTGGCCAGCCCGCGCGGGTGAGTCCGCCGTGAACGGCGTCGGCGCGGACGAGTGCGACAGGACGGTTGCTCGGGCCGGAGGCGAGGAACGGAACCATGTTGGGATGTTCGGCCAGGGCGTCCCGGTAGGAGTGCGCCCAGGTGCGGAGGGCATCCTGCCAGTCGTCGCCCGCGAATCCGCTGACGTCGACGTTCTCGGCGATGGTGGCGGCGATATCGTCGAGCAGTTCGTCCTTGTTGGCGTAGTGGTTGTACAGGGAGGGTGCGCGTACGTCGAGTTCGGTTGCGATCTTGCGCATCGACAGGGCGTCGAGTCCGTGCTCGTCGACGAGACGCAGCGTGGTGTGGCGGATGAGTTCCCGGCTCAGGATCGGGGTGCGGGGCCGTGCCATGTGCATCTCCTTCCGGCTGTCGTACTGGACAACCTTACAGTGTCAGGTTACCGTTCGGTAGTACGGATCAGCAGCCTTCCGCTGGTCTTCCCACCGCACAACCGCGACAGAGGGCCACCCATGAATCTGAAACTCACAGCAGAGGAGCGCGCGTTCCGCGACGAACTGCGCACCTTCTACACCACGGAGTTCCCCGCCGAGCTGCGCGAGAAGGTCGCGGCCGGAAAATCTCTGGGCAAGGACGAATTCGTCCGCGCCCAGAAGATACTCAACGCGCGTGGTCTGGCTGTACCGAACTGGCCCGTCGAGTGGGGCGGCAAGGACTGGACTCCGGTGCAGCGCAACATCTGGCTCACAGAGATGCAGCTCGCGTCGGTTCCCGAACCCCTTCCGTTCAACACCTCGATGATCGGCCCGGTGCTCGCGCAGTTCGCGTCGCAGGAGGTGAAGGAGCGCTTCCTTCCTGCCACGGCGAATCTCGACATCTGGTGGTGCCAGGGATTCTCCGAGCCCGAGGCCGGATCCGACCTCGCCTCGCTCAAGACACGCGCGGTGCGCGACGGCGCCGACTACATCGTCAACGGTCAGAAGACCTGGACGACGCTCGGTCAGCACGCCGACTGGATCTTCTGCCTGGTCCGCACCAATCCCGATGTCAAGAAGCAGGCCGGCATCTCGATGCTGCTGATCGACATGTCGACCCCCGGCATCACCGTGCGCCCGATCAAGCTGATCGACGGCAGCTACGAGGTCAACGAGGTCTTCTTCGAAGACGTGCGAGTACCGGCCGAGAACCTCGTCGGCGAGGAGAACGCCGGCTGGACATACGCGAAGTTCCTGCTCGGAAACGAACGCATCGGCATCACCCGCGTCGGCGCCACCAAGGTGAAGCTGGCCCGCGCCAAGAGCTTCGCTGCCGAGACCCGGCTCGGCGAGGGCACGCTCCTCGAGGACCCACTGTTCGCCGCCCGCCTCGCCGAACTCGAGAACGAGCTGATCGCTCTCGAGCTGACCCAGCTGCGTGTCGTCGCCAGCTCGTCCGACGGCAGGCCGAACCCGGCATCGTCGCTGCTCAAGATACGTGGCTCCGAACTTCAGCAGGCTGCCACCGAACTCCTCGTCGACATCGCCGGCCCGGATTCGCTCCCCACCGGTTCCGACGACATCGATTCGCCGGAGTGGGCGCAGCTCACCACCGGGACCTACCTCAACAACCGCAAGGTGACCATCTACGGCGGGTCGAGCGAAGTGCAGCGTTCGATCATCGCTTCCTCGATTCTCGGACTGTGAGGCCCAGGACATGAACTTCGATCTCGATACCGAACAGGACCTGCTCCGCAAGACCGTCCGCGACCTGCTCGCCGATGCGTACGACGTGGAGACCCGCAACCGTGTCGCCGAGGGCGAGCTCGGCTGGAGCCGCGAGGTGTGGCAGCAACTCGCCGACCTCGGTGTGCTCGGCCTGCCGTTGCCCGAGAAACACGGCGGAATGGGAGCCGGACCCGTCGAGGTCATGGCCGTCGCGACCGAACTCGGCGCCGCCCTGGCTCCCGAACCGGTACTCGCTGCCGTGTACCTGCCGGGCGGACTCGTCGCAGAGGTCGGCAGCGACGACCAGCGCGACGACTTCCTGCCGCGCCTGTCCGAAGGTGCGCTGCTGATGGCTTTCGCACACGACGAGCCGGGAACCCGCTGGCCGTCCGCGGCCGTGGCCACCACCGCTGTGCGCAGCGGCGACGCGTGGACCCTCACCGGCCGCAAGAATCCTGTGCTCCACGGTGATTGTGCCGAGACTCTGATCGTGTCGGCGCAGCTGCCCGACGGCGGTGTGGGCCTGTTCGTCGTCGCAGCCGAGGCCGACGGACTCACCCGCACGGCGTACCACACCAACGACGAGCGTCGCGGCGCACAGATCGTGCTCGACGGCGTCGTAGCCACCCCACTGGGTGACGCCACCGATGCGTCGGCCGCGATTGTCGCAGCGCAGGTCAGGGCGCAAGCGGTGCTGTGCGCCGAGGCGACCGGCGCGATCGATCGGGCGGTGCGGTCGACCGCGGATTACCTGAAGCAGCGCAAGCAGTTCGGTGTGCCGCTCGCAACGTTCCAGGCTCTGACGCACCGCGCCGCCGACATGTACGTGCAGTACGAACTGGCGGCGAGCATGAGCCTGTACGCGACCATGGCGCTGGCCGACGGCATCGTCGACCCGGTGATCGCCTCGCGTGCGAAGCTGCAGGTCGGGCGGTCGGCACGCAAGATCGGGCAGGATGCGGTGCAGATGCACGGCGGTATCGGAGTCACTGCCGAACACTCGATCGGGCACTACCTGAGCCGGCTCACCGCGATCGAGCACACCCTCGGCACGATGGACGACCACCTGCGCGTCCTCGCAGCAGGTGTCGGCGATTACGGACGGGTCGAGGTCGCCGGTATGTGAGGCGAATTCAATCGCGAACCGCAATCCCCGACGCCCGTAACACGAACGCCGCCTCGGGCCCGATGATCTCGTCGACCAACGTCAGGAACCGGTCAACGAACGCGGGCCCGTGTGCGGGCTCGGTCGGATCGTCCGGGTCCTGCGGGTCGAGGTGATGGGCCAGTTCGTGCAGCACCACGAGTTCGCGGAACGCCCAGGCCCGATTGTCGCGATGTACCGGTAGCGCGATGGTCGCACAGTCGTTTTCGTAGTGCGCCGCGGTATTTCCCGACCGGGCACGGACTCGCACGGGAAGCGCGGCGCGCGGCCAGCGCTCGCGAACCCAGTTCAATGCGAGCACCTTGTCTACGTACTGCTGAGCAGACTCCAGCGACGCGAAACGACGTTCGACCGGGAGAGTGACGTGCGACCCGGCGACCTCGACGGTGCGCAGTCCGCGCTGATCGGCGAGGTCGAACATGCGTCGTACGAGAGATTCCGCCTCGTACACGGATGTTCTCTTCGTGTCACGGACCTTGGTCACTGTTCCAGCCTCCTCGCGGCGGGTGGCAGTTCGGGTGAGCTGCCGAGTCGCGCGGTGCGCCCGGCGCGGTCGCCGGCTCTCTGCGCATCCGTGGACCGTGTCGCTACGCGGTTCCCCCGCCAGCTTCCTCGCGCTTGCGAGGTCGTGCGGTAGAAATCGCGCAACTCGAGTTCCTTGCCGCGCAGGACGAGAGCGGTTCCGGGTGTCGATTCCTCGGCTTCGCGCTCGGTGTCCTGTTTCGCCTCGGCGAGGCGCGTGCCGATCCGCGCGGCGAACGCCGACTGGAAGTTCAGGCGTGCGGTGACGCCCGCGACCGGCTTCCGCACCCGCGTGCGGACCTGCCGGCCCCCACGGCGTTCGACCACCGTCTGCACGGTCGTCTCGTCCTTGTAGGTGCCGGAGCGTAGGTAGGCGTCGGACGCGCGCACCATCTGCACCAGCAGCGACGAATAGAGGGCCTCGCACACGTCGATGTCGCCGGTGAAGCCGTACGCGTAGATCACCGTGGAGGTGGCGGTGATGTCGCACTGCACGTCGTTGGCGGCCGCGATCGCCAGGAACAGCTGCGCATACGTGCGCAATCCCTTCTTCCCGGCCTCCCCGATGGTGATGAGTCGTTGCACCGGTGTCGCACGACGTTCCTTGGATGTTGCATGGGTGCGGGCCACCGCGAGATCGACCGAGGCGGAGGTCGCGAGCCGCTGGGCGGCTGCGAGGAAGGCATCGGCCTCGTGCGGATTGTCGGTCGACTCCGCCTGCCGCAACAGGCCGCCGATGCGGGTCAGCATCTTGTCCGAACTCACGCGTCGAGCGTAGAGGGTCGTGCCCTCGAAGAATCGGTCACCGAGACAATGCACTTGATTGCATATGCACCTGGTTGCATAATGTGCGCATGGCACTCGAACACGCGTTGCTCGTCTCACTCGACGAGCGCGCCGGATCCGGCTACGAGCTGGCTCGTCGCTTCGACAAATCCATCGGGTTCTTCCACAGCGCGACCCATCAGCAGATATACCGGGTCCTGCGACGGATGGAGGAACGCGGCTGGGTGACCTGCGAGGCCGTGCCACAGGACGGCCGCCCCGACAAGAAGATCTACACCGTGGCCGCGGCCGGACACGCCGAACTGGACCGCTGGATCGCCGAACCATCGGAACCCGACCACCTGCGCAGCGAACTGGCCGTCAAGATTCGCGCTGCGAGGCCTTCCACCATGCCCGAACTGCGCGCGGAGATCACCCGCCATCGCGACGCTCACGCCGCGCGCCTCGACGTCTATCGGCTCATCGAGAAACGCGACTTCCCGGCGCCGGCATCCCTCTCCGGTTCGGCGCTACACCAGTACCTCGTCCTGCGCGGCGGCATCCGCGTCGAGGAAGGTTTCCGCGACTGGTGCCAGGACATGCTCGACGCCCTCACGCCCCCTTCGGAACAGGAACAATCGTGACAAGACGAACTGCCGTGACATCGGCAACAACGGGGACCGACCCCTACCCGACCCTCCTGTCGCCGCTCGACCTGGGCTCGATCACCTTGCCGAACCGCGTGATCATGGGCTCGATGCACACCGGGCTCGAGGACCGCGCCAAGAACACCGGCCGACTCGCCGCCTACTTCGCCGAACGTGCCCGCGGTGGGGTCTCGCTCATCGTGACCGGCGGTTACGCACCGACCCGGACCGGCTGGCTGTTGCCGTTCGGAGCCAAGCTCACCAACCGGATCGAGGCCCGGCGACACCGCACGATCACCCGCGCCGTGCACGCCGAAGGCGGCCGAATCGTGTTGCAGATCCTGCATGCGGGCCGATACAGCTATTGGCCGCTGAGCGTGTCGGCATCGTCGATCAAGGCACCCATCAACCCGTTCCGGCCGAGGCGACTCACATCGTGGGGAGTGCGCAGACAGATCCGCGCATTCGTCCGGTGCGCCAGGCTCGCGCAGCAGGCTGGCTACGACGGAGTCGAAATCATGGGTGGTGAAGGGTATTTCATCAACCAGTTCCTGGCGGAACGCACCAACCGGCGCACCGACGAGTGGGGCGGTACACCCGAGAAGCGCCGCCGCCTGGCCGTGGAGATCGTCCGCGGAGTCCGGGAGGCCGTCGGCCCCGACTTCGTGATCTCCTTCCGGCTGTCGATGGCAGATCTCGTCGACCGAGGTCAGAGCTGGGACGAGATCGTCTCGGTCGCACAGGAAGTCGAGGCGGCCGGCGCCACGCTGCTGAACACCGATATCGGCTGGCACGAATCGCGGGTACCGACGATCGTCACTTCCGTGCCCCGCGCCGCGTTCGTCGACTTCACCGCGAGACTCGCGAAGCATGTGAGCATTCCGGTCGCGGCATCCAACCGCATCAACATGCCCGAGATCGCGGAGGAGATTCTCGCCGACGGTCGCGCCGACCTGGTGTCGCTCGCGCGGCCGATGCTCGCCGACCCCGACTGGGTGCGCAAAGCCGCCGCGGGTGCACCGGATGAGATCAACACCTGTATCGCCTGCAATCAGGCGTGTCTCGATCACGCCTTTGTCAACAAGCACGTCTCGTGCTTGCTCAACCCACGCGCCGGACGGGAAACCGAGTTGCTGCTCTCGCCCACGCGCCGCAGCAAATCCGTCGCGGTCGTCGGTGCCGGTCCCGCGGGCCTGTCGGCCGCGGTGAACCTCGCGCGCCGCGGCCACCGCGTCAGCCTGTTCGAGGCGGATGCGCAGATCGGTGGCCAGTTCGGCATTGCGCAGCTCATCCCGGGTAAGGAGGAATTCGCCGAGACCCTGCGGTATTACACGCGACAACTGGAGCTCACCGGCGTCGACGTCCAGTTGAATACGCGAGCCACGGTCGCCGACCTGACGGACGGATTCGACGAGGTCGTCGTCGCGACCGGTGTCACGCCGCGAGTGCCGACCATCGACGGCATCGACCATCCCAGCGTGCTGACCTATGCGCAGGCCGTGAGAGGCGGTGCGCCGATAGGTGAGCGGGTCGCGGTGATCGGTGCGGGCGGCATCGGCGTCGACGTTTCCGAGTTCCTCACGCACACCACTTCCCCGGCGACGGATCTCGCCGAATGGCAACGCGAATGGGGCGTCAGTGACGACGAGGATGCGCCCGGATCGTTGACCACTCCGCAACCTTCGCCGTCGCCCCGCGAGGTCTACCTGTTGCAGCGCACTCCCGGCCGGATCGGGGCGAAACTGGGCAAGACCAGCGGCTGGGTACATCGGGCCGCATTGAAACACAAGGGTGTCCACGAGATCTCGGGCGTGAGCTACGAAAGGATCGACGACGACGGTCTGCACATCGCTCTCGGCAAGGACGGTGCTCTCGGCAAGGACGGTCGCGAGCATCGGGTGCTGCCGGTCGACACGATCATCGTGTGCGCGGGACAGGAATCGGTTCGTGATCTCGTGGACGGGCTCACCCTTGCCGGGGTGGTGACACACGTGATCGGCGGCGCCGACGTCGCAGCGGAACTGGACGCCGAACGTGCGATCGAGCAGGGCACCCGGCTCGCCGATCGGATCTGAGGCGATTCCGGGTCGAAACCCTGCGGAACCGTTCCTCGACCGCCAGGATCAGTGGAATGGACACCGCGGTCGAATTCGTCACCGACATCAACGACTGGTATTGGTACGCGGTCATCGCGCTTCTCGTGGGGTCCGGGCTGTACTACTCGTTCCGGTCACGGTTCATCCAGATCCGGCTGATCCCCGACATGCTGCGGTCCATCGTGGAGAAGGCCGAGGACCTCCCCGACGGGGAGAAAGGGATCTCGGCGTTCCGGGCATTCTCCATTTCGGCGGCATCGCGGGTGGGAACGGGCAACATCGCGGGCGTCGCGATCGCGATCAGTATCGGCGGACCCGGCGCACTGTTCTGGATGTGGGCGATGGCGCTGGTCGGTGCCTCCACCGCCTTCGTCGAGTCGACTCTCGCGCAGCTGTACAAGGTGCGCGACAAGGGTGCGTTCCGGGGCGGCCCGGCCTACTACATGCAATATGGGCTCGGTAAACGGTGGATGGGCATGATCTTCGCGGTGATCATCACCATCACCTACGGATTCGTGTTCAACGCCGTGCAGACCAACTCGATCGTCGACGCGGTGTCGAGCTCGGTGGGTGAGAAGACGACGGGTCTGCAGGTCGGTATCGGCATCGGCGTGGCGATCCTCGTCGCCCTGGTCATCTTCGGTGGGGTGCGGCGGATCTCGAGTGTGTCGCAGGTTGTGGTGCCGGCCATGGCCATCGCCTACCTGATCATCGGAATCATCGTGGTGGTCCTCAACATCGGTGAGGTCCCCGGGATGTTCAAGTTGGTGTTCGAGAATGCCTTCGGTATCCGCGAGATCGCGGGAGGCGGGTTCGGTGCCGCGTTCATGTACGGCATCCGGCGCGGCCTGTTCTCGAACGAGGCCGGCATGGGGTCGGCCCCGAACGCCGGTGCGACCGCATCGGTGTCGCACCCGGTCAAGCAAGGGCTCGTGCAGAGCCTCGGCGTCTACTTCGACACGTGGCTGGTGTGCTCGATCACCGGGTTCATCATCCTGTTGTCCGATCCGGAGTTCGGTTCGGGACTCGAGGGCGCTGCGTTGACGCAGAATGCGCTGGCGTTGCAGCTCGGCGACTGGACCGTGCACTTCCTTGCGGTCCTCATCTTCTTCCTGGCCTTCACCTCGGTGATCGGCAACTACTACTACAGCGAATCGAACATCGAGTTCCTCACCGGTTCGCGGAGGGCGCTGCCCTATCTGCGTTCGGCCGTGGTGGTGTGCGTGTTCCTCGGCGCGATCGGCTCGGTGCCGCTGGTGTGGGCGATCGCCGACCTCGCGATGGGCGTGATGGCGACGGTCAACCTCATCGCGCTGGTCCCGTTGTCGGGTATCGCGTACGCGCTGTTCCACAACTACAGCGCGCAACGCAAGCGGGGACGCGACCCGGTCTTCCATCGTGGCGATGTGCCGGGGGTCCGTGGGATCCAGGTGTGGGGCGACGACGACGCGCCGGTGGCGGTGGACCGCGAAGACGCACGGTAGATTCCGGTAGCGCACGAGCGTGTCCGCTTCGGAAAGGATCTGCGATGGCCTCGGTGACCTTCGACAGGACGACCTGTCTGTTCCCCGGCTCGAGTACACCTGCGGTCGACGCACTGGATCTCGAGATCGAGGACGGCGAGTTCCTTGTCCTGGTCGGGCCCTCCGGTTGCGGTAAGTCGACGTCGCTGCGGATGCTCGCAGGACTCGAGCAGGTCCACAGTGGCCGCATCCTCATCGGAGACAACGACGTCACCGCGCAGGATCCCAAGGAACGCGACATCGCGATGGTGTTCCAGAACTACGCGCTGTACCCGCACATGTCGGTGGCCGAGAACATGGGATTCGCGCTCAAGCTCGCGAAGACCCCGAAATCCCGGATCCGTGAGCGGGTCACCGAGGTCGCCAAGATGCTCGACCTCGAGCAGTACCTCGACCGCAAGCCGAAGGCCCTCTCCGGCGGTCAACGGCAGCGCGTCGCCATGGGGCGTGCGATCGTGCGGGAACCGCAGGTGTTCCTCATGGACGAGCCGTTGTCCAACCTCGACGCCAAACTGCGTGTACAGACCCGCACGCAGATCGCGCAGTTGCAGCGTCGGCTGAACACCACCACTGTCTACGTCACCCACGACCAGGTCGAGGCCATGACGATGGGCGACCGCGTCGCCGTGCTCGACAAGGGAATCCTGCAGCAGTGCGCGTCGCCGCGCGTGCTCTACAACCAGCCGGCCAACGTGTTCGTCGCCGGATTCATGGGCTCACCCGCAATGAATCTGTTCACTCTCCCCGTCGTCGAACGCGGAGTCATGGTGGGCGACGTCCACGTCCAGGTGCCCCGCGACATTCTCGGACAGGTGACCGAGACGGAGGTGACGATCGGCATCCGGCCGGAGCACCTCGAAATCGCCGCAGACGGGCTCCCCGTTGATGTGGATGTCCTCGAGGAATTGGGTTCGGATGCGTACGTGTACGGCAACGCCACGATCGGTGGAATCCGTCAGGAGATCGTCGCGCGCAGTGACTGGCGCACACCACCGCAGAAGGGCGACCGTGTCCACCTGCGGTTCGACCCGAACCACGTGCACGTGTTCAAGACGTCGGACGGTCTTCGCATCGGCTGAACGGGGCAGTTCGGGCCGCGTGTGGCGGCTGCGGTCCCCGACACAGAACCGATAAAGGATGGGCGGAATGCCGACTTTTCGGGGTGGCCCGTGCCACAGTAGTGGCCGGTGTCGGTGGCCCAGGGGTTACCGGCGAGTTGATTTTCCGATCTCACACGGGAGATGTACATGGCTTTGAACAAGAAGGCGATGCGCAGAGCTGTCATCGCCACCTCCTCGGCGGCGCTGCTCGTTCTGACGGCATGTGGCTCCGACGACGGTGGCAGCGACACCGGCTCCGACACAGGCGCTGCCGCATCCGACGAGGGTCGCGGCCCGATCACCATCGTCGAGGGGCAGGACCCCTTGAACGCAGCGCTCGAGAACATCATCGCCGACTGGAACGCCGAGAACCCCGACGAGCAGGTCACCTTCAAGCCGCTCGCGCGCGAGGCCAACGACCAGTACGCCGATATCGCGCAGCGTATGCAGGCGCAGAGCGACGAGTACGACCTCGTCGCCGTCGACGTCACGAACACCGCCGAGTTCGCCGCCAACGGCTGGCTGCTGCCGCTCGAGGGTGACAACGCGATCGACACCGACGGCCTGCTGCCCGCAACCGTCGAATCCGGCACTTACAACGGCACGCTGTACGCCGCCCCGAAGAACACCAACGGTGCATTCCTGTACTACCGCACCGACCTCGTCGATCAGGCACCCGCCACGTGGGACGAGCTGAAGGCGGAATGCCCGAAGGCGGAAGAAGCGGGTATCGCCTGCTACATCGGCCAGTTCAGCAACTACGAGGGACTGACGGTCAACACCACCGAGATCGTCAACGCCTTCGGCGGCAGCTTCGTCGCGGAGGACGGTCTCACGCCGGCCATCGACGAGCAGACGGCCGAGGGCCTGCAGTTCATCGTCGATTCCTTCGAGGACGGCACGATCCCTGCTGCCGCACAGACCTACACCGAGGGTGAGTCGCAGACTGCGTTCGGCAACGGCGAAGCCTTGTTCATGCGTACGTGGCCCGGTTTCTACACCGACGGTGAAGAGACGTCGGTCGCCGGTAACTACGGCATCGCGGTGCTCCCGGGCGTCGACGGTCCGGGCGTGTCCACTCTCGGCGGCTACAACGTCGGCATCAGCGCGTTCACGGATGCTCCGGCGACGGCTCGCGACTTCCTCGAGTTCATGCAGACCCGTCAGTCGCAGGAGTACTACGCCGAGGTCGGCGGCGCACCCGTCCTCGCCGAGGTCTACGACGACCCGGAGATCCTCGAGCAGTACCCGTACTTCTCGACACTGAAGGAAGCTCTCGAGAGCGCGAAGCCGCGTCCGGCGTCGCCGTACTACTCGGCCGTGTCGAAGGCGATCTCCGACAACGCTTACGCTGCGATCCGGGGCGAGAAGCCCGTCCAGCAGGCCCTGGACGACACGCAGGCCGGCATCGAAACCGCCGGCAACTGATCCACTAGGAGCAGTAGATGGCAGAACCGCAGGTCGGAAAGCCCGCGGATCCGCCACACGACACCGCGGTCGGGACCGATGGTCCCGGCCGCGGACGTGTGGCCGGACGGCACCGCGCGCCCGCGCCGCCGCCGATGACCGCTCCGCCGGCCAAGACCCGGCGGAAGGTGCCGGTGTGGATGTTCATCGCGCCGTCGATGATCGTCCTCGCGGTGATCATCCTGTACCCGCTCGGCAGAGCGGTCTGGATGTCGCTGCACGGCGACGCGAAGACGCTCGACCCCGATACGGGCCGGTTCGTCACGGGCGGGTTCGTGGGCATCGAGAACTACACCCGCTGGATCACCCAGACCTGCGGTACTGCCACCGGTTCGATCCCTTGCCCGCCGGGAACCCTCGGTTCTCAGTTCTGGCAGTCGATCTTCAACACATTCTTCTTCACTGTCGTGACGGTGTCGATCGAGACAGTGATCGGTTTCGCGATGGCGCTCGTGATGGCCAAGTCGTTCCGGGGCCGCGGTCTGCTGCGTGCGTCGGTACTGGTGCCGTGGGCCATCCCCACCGCAGTGACCGCCAAGCTGTGGTTCTTCATCTTCGCCAACGACGGTATCGCCAACAAGATGCTCGGCACCGACATCCTGTGGACCGCCGATCCGTGGCCCGCCCGCTTCGCGATCATCGTCGCCGACGTGTGGAAGACCGCGCCGTTCATGGCGTTGCTCATCCTCGCGGGCCTGCAGATGATTCCGTCGGATGTGTACGAGGCGGCGAAGGTCGACGGCGCGAACGCCTGGCAGCGCTTTACCCAGATCACGTTGCCGCTCGTCAAGCCCGCGCTCATGGTCGCGATCCTGTTCCGCACCATGGACGCGCTGCGCATGTACGACCTGCCCGCCATCATGATGGGCTCCAACCCCGCGACCTCGACGATTTCCGTGCTGGTCGTCGACCAGATGCGTCAAGGCGCCAACTCGGCGTCCGCGTTGTCGACGATCACATTCCTCATCATCTTCGCGGTCGCCTTCATCCTGGTGCGGTTCCTCGGCGCCAATGCGGTCAGTACGCAGGAGAAGCAGCGTAAGGGAGACGTCGCATGACCGGCACGATCACCGCCACCGAGACGCCTGCCGACGAGACCCCGCCCCCGGGCCCGAAGCGTGCGGGCAGGTTCCGGATGGGAACGATCGGCACCTACCTCGGGGTGGCGCTCATCATCGTCTGGGGGCTCGCTCCGTGCTACTGGATGATCGTCACGGCGCTGCGCGATCCATCCGAGACGTTCAGCACGAGTCTGTGGCCGACGAATCCGACCCTGCAGAACTTCGCCGATGCACTCGACCCCGACGCCAAGGTCAACTTCTCCCGCGCGCTGATGAACAGCGTCATCATCGCCGGGGCGACCACCGCGATCGCACTGCTCATCGGTGTGTTCACCGCATACGCGCTGTCGCGTTTCGAGTTCCGGGGCAAGTACTTCGTCACCGGCATCATCCTCGGTGCCTCGATGTTCCCCGTCGTCGCACTCGTGACGCCACTGTTCCAGTTGTTCACCGACATCGGCTGGATCGGCAGTTACCAGGCGTTGATCATCCCGAACATCTCGTTCGTGCTCCCGCTGACGGTGTACACGCTCACCTCGTTCTTCTCCGAATTGCCGTGGGAACTCGAGGAGGCCGCGCGCATGGACGGCGCAACGCGCGGGCAGGCGTTCCGCCTGATCATGCTGCCGCTCGCGGCGCCCGCGTTGTTCACCACCGCGATCCTCGCGTTCATCGCGACGGTCAACGAATACCTGCTGATGTCGCAGCTCTCGAGTGAACGGACGGCCCCGGTGACGGTGGCGATGGCACGGTTCACCGGCACCGACCCGTATGTGACGCCGTATGCGTCGATCATGGCAGGTGGCACGCTGGTGATGGTGCCGCTGGTCGTGATGGTGCTGATCTTCCAGCGTCGGATCATCTCGGGTCTGACGGCGGGTGGCGTGAAGTCGTGAGTCGTCGCCTCCCCCGCCGTCAGCGACTCGAGATGGTGCTCGGTGTCATCACGGTCTTTGCCGTGATGGCGGTGGTGGGGGCTGTCGCGGAGATGCTGTCACCGGAGCCGGGTATCGTGCCGTCACTGGTGCTGGCAGGGTTCGCGCTTGCGTGGTGGTTCACATACCGTGCGTGGCGCCGCGCAGATTCGTCCTAGTGCTGCGCACACATTCTGCAGAGTGCTGCGTACGTCACTTCTGCGCGTGACTTCGTACCATGCGGTCGGCAGGATGGAAGAATCTGCCGAGTTCCCATCCTGGAGAAAGTGGTACGTGTGAGTCCCCCGAATCCGTCGACGTCCGCCAGTGGACGCAGTTCCGCTGATTCGAAGTCACGGCGGTGGCGAACCGTCCGATATGTCGTACTCGTGGTGGTGGCGCTGCTGATTCTCGCGCCGATCGGAGTGTTCGCCGGCGCGTATGTTTCGGCAGAGGTTCCCCGCCCGTCCGACCTGACGACCAACCAGATCGCTCGTATCTACGCTGCCGATGACACCACCGAGATCACCCGGGTGGTGCCGCCGGAGGGCAATCGCGTCGAGGTCGGTATCGACGAGGTACCCGAACACGTCCGCAACGCAGTGCTCTCCGCCGAGGACCGCGACTTCTACAGCAATCCCGGGTTCTCGATCTCCGGATTTGTTCGCGCGGCCCGCGACAACGTCATGGGCAAGGACACCGCCGGTGGCGGCTCCACGATCACCCAGCAGTACGTCAAGAACGTGCTCGTCGGCGCCGACCGCACCCTCACCCGCAAGATGAAGGAACTGGTCATCTCCTCGAAGATGGCCCGCGAATGGTCGAAGGGCGAGATCCTCGAGGCGTACCTGAACACCATCTACTTCGGCCGCGGCGCCTACGGTATCGCCGCCGCGTCGCAAGCGTATTTCGGCAAACAGGTCGGCGACCTGACGGTCTCCGAGGGCGCGGTGCTCGCCGGTGTCATCCAGACGCCGTCCTCGCTCGATCCCGAATTCAATCGCCCCGCGATCGAGGCGCGCTGGAACTACGTCCTCGACGGCATGGTCGAGATGGGCGTGCTCAGCCCTGGTGATCGCGGGGAAGCGGCTTTCCCGGAGACCGTCCCGTCGGATCAATTGGCGCGAGCCAACGAGGCACCCGGCCCCGAAGGGCTGATCCGATCGCAGGTGCTGCGTGAGCTTTCCGCCGCCGGAATCAGCGAGCAGGTGCTCAACACCGAGGGCCTGCGCATCGTCACCACGATCGATCCCGTGGCCCAGCAGGCCGCGGTCGACGCGGCGCGGGGCAACCTCGAGGGTGAACCCGAGGACCTGCGGACCGCCGTGGTATCCGTCGATCCGCACTCCGGTGCGGTGCGGGCGTATTACGGCGGCGAGGAGGGTGCGGGTTACGACTACGCTCAGGCGCCGCTGCAGACCGGTTCGTCGTTCAAGGCGTTCGGCCTGGTTGCCGCTCTGCGTGAGGGTATCGGTCTCGGTACCCGCTACGACAGCACGCCGCTGACCGTCGGCAGCCTCGAGATCAACAACGTCGAAGGTGAGTCGTGCGGTAGGTGCACCATCGCGGAGGCGACGAAGCGGTCGTTGAACACCAGTTTCTACCGGCTCATGATGTCCATGGAGAACGGTCCTCAGAAGATCGCCGACGCAGCACACGATGCCGGTATCCCCATGGAGATTCCCGGGGTGGAGGGCACCTCGCTCACCGAGGCCAACGGCATCCCCGAAGGGGGCATCGTGCTCGGCCAGTACCAGTCGCGCGTGATCGACATGGCGTCGGCGTATGCCACCCTTGCGGCGTCGGGTACCTTCCATCAGCCGTATTTCGTGCAGAAGGTCACCACTTCCGACGGTGAGGTCCTCCTGGACCGGCCCGCGTCTCCCGGCGAGGATCGCATCGACCCGGCAGTGGCCGACAATGTCACCCAGGCGCTGCTGCCGGTCGCGGCGTACTCGCGTGGCCACGCGCTCGCCGGCGGTCGGCCGTCGGCGGCGAAGACCGGCACCACCCAGCTCGGCAATACCGGCATGAACAAGGACGCGTGGATGGTCGGGTACACCCCGTCCCTCTCGACTGCCGTCTGGATCGGCACCTCGGACGCAGGGCCGATCACCAATCTGTGGGGTGGCTCCATATACGGCTCGAGCCTGCCTTCCGACATCTGGAAGGACACGATGGACGTTGCGCTCGAGGGCACCGATGTGGAGAGCTTCCCGTGGCCCGACCCGGTCGGTGGTCAGGCAGGCGTGCCGGCCGACGCGGGCATCACCGCTCCGACGACCCCCGGACGTCCGGTGCCCGGGTTCGAACTCCCCGACCTGAGCGACCTGCCGCCGATCACGATCCCGGCGCCGCCGGTCGAGATTCCGCCGCAGGTTCAGTTGCCGCCGCAGATCGAGGTGTTCCCCGGAGTCACGATCCAGATCCCGGGGATGTGAGGTCGGGTCGTGCTGCGGAATCGATCGTCGCGCTCGACGCGCCGGGGTCGTCGAGCACGACGGTCCGCAGCACGGTGATGCTGTAGTCGACCACATCGTCGACCGAGGTGTCCGGGGCTGCGGTGCGGTCCACCGCAAGTGATTCGACCATCGACCACCATCCGCGCAGTCTCATGGTGGTGAGCGGATCCGGTGCAGCTCCCGTGGCTGCCAGGATTCGCCCGACCATCGTGTTCCTGACCTCGTCGTGGATCTCGCGGATCTGCGGGTCGGCTCCGAACCCGCCGTGGAAGAACGCCTGATAATTGTCGCGGTGGCGGTCGACGAACGAGACGAATGCGCTCAGGCCCGCTCGAAGCGGGTCCGGGTCGTCCGGGTTCGCTGCGGCCGCGCGCAACATACGGCGGGATGCAGCGCCCACGACCGCGACGTAGAAGTCCTGTTTCGTGGGGAAATACCGGAAGAGCAGGCCGCGTGAGATACCGGCGATCTCGGCGACACGGTCGATCGACAGCGCATGGATCGGGCGGATCGACAGCTCCTGAAGGCCCACCGCGACGAGTTGGCGTCGACGCTCCTCGGGTGGCAGCCGGCGTCTGGCATCCGGGGCTTGTCGGGGAGTACTCACCCCGATAGCCTAACTGAGCATTGCTCAATTGAGGACGGAGCCTTCATGGATTTCGGACAGTCCGCGCGGAGCCTCGACCATCTCGAGCGGCTGCGCAGCTTCATCGCCGCCGAGGTCGAACCCGTCGAACGGCACGTCCGTGCCGTGCGGCGCGACGCACTCGCCCAGCGTCGCGACGCCACCGGCAGCTGGTCCGTCTCGCCGGAATTCCGCGAACTGCAGCGCAAGGCCCGCGAGGCCGGACTGTGGAATCTCTTCCTCCCCGACCCGGACCTGGGTGCGGGCCTGTCCAACGTCGAGTACGCGCCGCTCGCCGAGGAGATGGGCCGGTCGATGTTCGCGTCGGCCGTGTTCAACTGCGATGCGCCCGACACCGGGAACATGGAGGTGCTCTATCACTACGGCAGCGCCGAACAGAAGGATCGGTGGCTGCGCCCGCTGCTCGACGGTGAGATCCGGTCGGCGTTCTGCATGACCGAGCCCGACGTCGCCTCGTCGGATGCCACCAACATGGCCGCGACCGCCGTCGTCGACGGCGACGAGGTGATCCTGAACGGACGCAAATGGTGGAGCACCGGTATCGGGCACCCCGACTGCAGGGTCCTCATCTTCATGGGCCTGACCGACCCGAACGCGCACAAGTACCAGCAGCATTCGATGGTCCTCGTCCCGATCGACACACCCGGGGTGACGGTCGAGCGCATGCTCCCGGCGATGGGATATTTCGACGAACCCGGTGGGCACGGCGAGGTGTCGTTCACCGATGTCAGGCTCCCCCTGGATGCGGTGATCGCCGGGCCCGGCCGCGGTTTCGAGATCGCCCAGGGCCGTCTCGGTCCGGGGCGCATCCATCACTGCATGCGTCTGGTCGGGCTCGCCGAGCACACACTCGAACTCGCATGCCGCCGCGGCCTCGACCGGACGGCCTTCGGCAAACCGATCGTCGACCTCGGCGGCAACCGCGAACGAATCGCCGACGCCCGCATCGCCATCAACCAGCTCCGACTGCTCGTCCTGCACGCCGCATGGCTGCTCGACACGCAGGGCCTGGCAGGTGCCCGATCCGCGGTCTCCGAGATCAAGGTCGCCGCACCGCGGGTCGCGCAACAGATCATCGATTTCGCGATCCAGATACACGGTGGCGCAGGCCTGTCCGACGACTTCCCGCTCGCGGGTGCCTGGACGGCAGCGCGGGCGCTGCGCCTTGCGGACGGCCCCGACGAGGTGCATCAGGGCCTCGTGGCACGATTCGAACTCGGCAAATACAACTGAGATGGGGATACAGGAGTGACCGAATTTCCTGACAACGCGCGAGTGGTCCGCGACGAGGACGCGTTCGACGTCCGGTCCGTTGCGGCATGGCTCGGCGAACACGCAGGCATCGCAGGAATTCCGGAGGTGCGCCAATTCGCCGGGGGCGCGTCCAATCTGACCTACCTGCTGCGCTATCCGGATCGAGATCTCGTGCTGCGTCGTCCGCCGGCGGGGGCGAAGCCGTCGTCCGGGCACGACATGGCGCGTGAGTACCGCATCCAGTCGCTGCTCGCACCGGCCTACCCGCACGTGCCGGCCATGGTCGGCTTGTGCACCGACCACAGCGTGCTCGGCAGCGACTTCTACGTCATGGACCGCGTGCCCGGCACGATCCTGCGGGCCGACCCGCCGACCACCCTGGATCTGACGCCGGAACAGACCCGTGCCCTGTGCCTGCGGATCGTCGACCTGCTCGTCGAACTGCACGGCGTCGACCCCGAGACCTCCGGGCTGAACGAATTCAGCCGCGGCACCGGGTACGTCGCGCGGCAGGTTGCGGGCTGGACCAAGCGCTACGAGTCGGCCCGGACCGACAACGTTCCCGATTTCGCGCGCGTCACCCGCTGGCTCGACGAGACACAGCCCGCCGATGTTGCGTCGACGGTCGTGCACGGAGATTTCCGGCTCGACAATGTGGTGCTCGACGCGGACGATCCGCTGCGGCCGGTCGCGGTGCTCGACTGGGAACTTGCGACGATCGGCGACCCGCTCATGGACCTGGGCTCGTCGCTCGCGTACTGGGTGCAGGCCGACGACGACCCGATGATGGTCGCCACCAAGCGGCAGCCGTCGGACCTGCCCGGCATGCTCACCCGCCGTGAGATCGTCGAGTACTACTCCGAGAAATCCGGTCTGCCGGTGGACAACTGGAGATTCTACGAGGTCTTCGGCCTGTTCCGGCTCGCCGTGATCGCCCAGCAGATCTACTATCGTTACCACCACGGGCACACCACCAACCCCGCGTTCAAGGACTTCTGGGTGGTCGTCGGTTACCTCGACTCCCGGTGCAACGAACTCATCGACCAACTCGAGAAGGAGGGCCGATGAGTCGGCCACAGCGACGCAACATCCTGATCACCGGAGCAAGTTCCGGTCTCGGTGCCGGAATGGCCCGCGAATTCGCCGCACGGGGACGCAATCTCGCGCTCGCCGCTCGCAGGGTGGATCGCCTCGACGCACTGCGGTCGGAACTGCTGGCCGAGCACCCGCATATCACGGTCGCGGTGCGGTCGCTGGACGTCAACCGGCACGACGACGTCTTCACCGTCTTCCGTGAGTTCGACGAGGAACTCGGCGGTCTCGACCGGGTGATCGTCAATGCGGGCCTCGGCAAAGGACAGCCGTTGGGCACGGGCTACTTCCACGCGAACGTGCAAACTGCGCAGACCAATTTTCTCGGTGCACTTGCCCAGAGTGAGGCGGCGCTCGAGCTCATGCGTCCGCGCAATGCGGGGCACGTCGTCCTGATCTCGTCGATGAGCGCACTGCGCGGGATGCCGCGCAACATGACGACCTACGGTGCGTCGAAAGCTGCGGTCGCGGCCCTCGGAGAGGGGATGCGATCGGACCTGGCGGGCACCGGGATCGACGTCAGCACCATCTTCCCCGGCTACATCCGGTCGGAGATCAACGAGAAGGTGAAGAAGGTCCCGTTCATCGTCGACACCGAAACCGGTTGTCGTGCACTGGCCGCGGCGATCGAGAAGGAGCCGGCCAAGGCATACGTTCCGGGGTGGCCGTGGATCCCGCTCGCATACGCAATGAAGGTGTTGCCGTTGTCGGTGGTACGGCGTATGACCTGACCATGACCGGAAAGAAGCTTCACATCGGCCTGTCGTTGTCACCGACGTGGTTGTCGGGCGATGCATGGCGCCGCCCCGACAGTCGTGTCGACGAGATCTTCGACAGCGACCTCTACGTCGATCTCGCACGGCGCAGTGAGGCCGCGAAACTCGATTTCGTCTTCAAACCGGATTCTCAATTCCTCGACCCGGCAACGCTCTCCGCCGGACCGGGATTCAGCAGCCTCGATCCCACGATCCTGCTGACCACGCTTGCCCGGGAAACGAGCCGGATCGGTCTGGTTTCGACCGCGTCGACGACATTCTTGCCGCCGTACGCGGTGGCGCGGCAGTTGCAGTCGCTCAACCGGGTCAGCGGCGGGCGCGCGGGCTGGAACATCGTCACGTCCCTCGACGGGCAGGCCAACTTCGGGCTCGCCGACATGCCGAGCTCGCAGGAGCGGTACGCGCGCGCTGCCGAATTCACCTCGGTCGTGCAGAAACTGTGGGCGAGTTATCCACACGACGCCCTGCGGCTCGACCGCGACAACGGGGTGTACGCCGACCCGTCGGCAGTGAGGCCGGTCGACCACGTGGGCGAATTCCTCTCGGTGGCAGGACCGCTCACTGTTCCGGAGCCGGCGTCGGGACAGATTCCGCTGTTCCAGGCCGGTTCCTCGCCCGAGGGAAGAGAATTTGCCGCCTCGGTGGCCGACGCGGTGTTCGCAGCAACGCCGGATGTGGATGCGGGAATCGAACTGCGGAACGATCTGGGTGCACGAGCCGAACGGCTCGGCCGTACACCGGATTCGCTCGTGGTGATGCCGGGGCTGAGCATGTTTCTCGCGCCGACGTCGGCGCAGGCCCTCGAACTGCATCGCGAGACCCACGCTCGGATGAGCCGAGAGCGGAAGTTCGAATTCGTCGAGTCGACGTTGGGCATCGACCTGCGAGGGCTCGACCCCGACGGACCGGTGCCGATCGACGACCTCCCCGATCCGAATCGGCCGGTGCGCAGCAGAACCCACGCCGAACTGGTGCGTCGGGTGGTGTTGCGCGACCGCCCGACCGTAGCGGAGTTGCTCGAACGGCCCGAGATCGTCGCGTCGGCGCACTGGGTGGTGGTGGGCACTGCGGACGACGCTGTGGCGCAGATCGTGGAACGGGCGGAGAAGGGTGCGATGGATGGCTTCATCGCGCTGCCCGGCGGTTCGTGGGGTTCGTTGGGAATCTTCTTCGACGAAGTCGTTCCGAGGCTCGTCGAGCGAGGTCTGTTCCGCGCCGAGTACAGCGGTACCACGCTCCGGGAGCACCTGACGCCCGCATAGAACAGCTGTGGCGGTGGGTGAGTCCGGAGACTCTCCACCGCCACAGTGCGTTCGGAGTACCGAGTTACTCGGCGCCGATGATGAAGGCCTCGAGCTCGGTACGAGCCTTGTCGTCGGCCATCTGGACCGGCGGGGACTTCATCAGGTAAGCGGATGCCGGGAGGATCGGGCCACCGAGGCCGCGGTCCTTGGCGATCTTCGCGGCGCGGATCGCGTCGATGATGATGCCGGCGGAGTTCGGCGAATCCCACACCTCGAGCTTGTACTCGAGGTTCAGCGGGGCATCGCCGAAGGCGCGGCCCTCGAGGCGGACGTATGCCCACTTGCGGTCGTCGAGCCACTGAACGTAGTCGGACGGGCCGATGTGGACATCGCGGTCGTGGACCTTTCCGGCCAGCGGGCCGTTGAGGTTCGACGTGACGGCCTGGGTCTTGGAGACCTTCTTGGACTCGAGACGCTCACGCTCGAGCATGTTCTTGAAGTCCATGTTGCCACCGACATTGAGCTGGTAGGTGCGGTCGAGCACGACGCCGCGATCCTCGAACAGCTTCGCCATCACGCGGTGGGTGATGGTGGCGCCGACCTGCGACTTGATGTCGTCGCCGACGATCGGGACACCGGCGTCGGTGAACTTCTTGGCCCACACCGGGTCCGAGGCGATGAACACCGGGAGAGCGTTGACGAACGCCACGCCCGCGTCGATGCAGCACTGGGCGTAGAACTTGTCGGCCTCGTCGGACCCGACGGGCAGGTACGACACGAGAACGTCGACCTCGGCGTCCTTGAGCGCCTGGACGACGTCGACGGGCTCGGCGTCGGACAGCTCGATGGTCTCGGCGTAGTACTTGCCGATGCCGTCGAGGGTGTGACCACGCTGGACGGTGACCCCGGTGGGCGGCACGTCCGTGAGCTTGATGGTGTTGTTCTCGCTGGCGAGGATTGCTTCGGAGAGATCGAACCCGACCTTCTTGGCGTCGACGTCGAACGCGGCGACGAACTTGACGTCGCGCACGTGGTACTGACCGAATTCGACGTGCATCAGACCGGGGACGGTCGTGGTGGCGTCGGCGTCCTTGTAGTACTCGACGCCCTGAACCAGAGACGAGGCACAGTTCCCCACGCCCACAATGGCCACGCGCACCGAGGTGCTGTTCTCACCCATGGTCGGGTTCTCCTTCTTTTCTGCTTGCTGCTGACGACTGCTCGGCGGCGATGAGTTCGTTGAGCCAGCGGACTTCACGTTCGCTGGACTCGAGGCCGAGTTGGTGTAGCTGACGGGTGTAGCGATCCAATGTGCCGCTCGCCCGCCCGATGGCGTCGCGGAGGCCTTCTCGGCGCTCCTCGACCTGGCGTCGCCTGCCTTCCAGAATCCGCATCCGCGCTTCCGCGGGAGTCCGGCTGAAGAAAGCGAGGTGAACGCCGAATCCGTCATCGGTGTAGTTCTGTGGGCCCGTGTCGGCCACCAGTTCGGTGAACCGTTCCCGGCCTACCGGGGTGAGCTGGTACACGCGACGAGCGCGCCGCTTCACCGGCCCGGGCACTCCGGCATCCTCCTCGGCGATGAGGCCATCGGCCTTCATTCGCCGCAATGTCGGATACAGCGACCCGTACGAGAAGGCGCGGAATGCGCCCAGAAGCCCGGTCAATCGCTTGCGGAGCTCGTAACCGTGCATGGGCGATTCGAGAAGCAGCCCGAGGATTGCCAGCTCGAGCAAGGGGGCCACCTCCTACGTCCGTTCGAACCTGACCGACTGATGCGATGCAAAACTATATCGCACCGATATATAGAACCATACGCGTGTCCCGATAGGTGCACACGGAAGGTCCGCGCTGGAGGGTGTGCGAGAACTAGAGGAGCTCGAGCACCACACCGGCATTCGCGCCGGCGGACACCCGAGCGGGAAGGCGCTCGATCATTCGTACGTCCGCAGGATCTCGCCGGCTGCGGTCGCTTCGACCCATCCACTGCCGCGGGTGTCGTCGTCTACGTACACATTCATCGTCACCGTGCCGTCGTTGCGGACGCGCACGTGCGTCACGCTGCCGCCGGGTCGACCCAGCAGTTCCGCCGCACGGGCCACCAGGTCGGAGAACGCCGCGACGTCGATCGTCGAGAGATCGAGATCGGAGTACGTGCTCATCCGATTGCTCGGGGGTGCTCCCGACCGCTGGAATCCACCCCGATAGGTGTAGCCCACGACCTGATTCGACGACTCGCTCTCCGCGCGCTCCACGGTCGCGAAGTCCGGATACACCCCGAAGGTGTGCACGACGGTATCGCCGAATGCGGCTCGGTAGTCGTCGACGACCCGTCCGAGCTCACCCGGCTCGAGAGGCCCGACACCGCCGCCGTCTTCGTCGACCGGGTCCGGAGCGACGACGGGTGCTGCCGCGACCGGCTCGTCCGTCCGCGGTGTACCCCGGTCGGGAAGCGCACCCCACACAACGGCACCGACAGCGACGATCGCCACACTCGCGACCACCGGCGCGATCCATCTACCGGACTCCTTTCCGGACCGGTCGGCCTCGGGTTCGGCGGGCGGTTGCAGGTCGCGAACGAGATCTGCGAGTTCCGGCAGCGTCTTCGCATTTTCGGCGCGTGCGACGAGGTCGCGCCACTCTTCGGTCGTGACCTGCCCTTCGGCGCAGGCGAGGTCGAGGCGTGTGCGCGTTCGGGCGCGGTCGCTGTCGCGAGCTCGGGTCGGCGGCGATTGTCGGCGGGCCACGGCCGAAGCGTAGTTCGTCCGGAATGGGCGCGCCGTGTTCAGGACCGAGCGCACTCCGCGCCCACTTGCACTGGGGCCGCACGTACTCTGGATCCCGTGCAAACTCAGCGGCAGGTGGTGGACTACGCGTTGCAGCGACGGTCGCTGCTCGCCGAGGTCTACTCGGGCAGACGCGGCGTGGCCGAGGTCTGCGATGCGAGTCCCTACCTGCTGCGAGCCGCAAAGTTCCACGGCAGGGGCAGCGATGTCGTGTGCCCCATCTGCCGCAGGGAGCAGCTGACCATTGTTTCGTGGGTCTTCGGCGACAAGCTCGGACCGGTTTCCGGCTCCGCGCGGACTCCCGAGGAGCTGGCCCGCCTGGCATCCAGCCAGGAGGAGTTCTCCGTCCACGTGGTCGAGGTATGCCGAACCTGCAGCTGGAACCACCTGGTGCAGTCGTACGTTCTCGGTGCGCAACCCGCGCCGAAACGGCCTCGTCGTCGATCGACGGGTGCAAATCGACGTACCGCGAGCGAGTGAACGGGCGCCGGACGACGTGACATCGACGTGCCCGACGGTGTACACAGCTGCACAAGACCGAACGACCGAGTCGTCGACTACCTGTCCGAGGACGGAATCGAGGAGGCGGCGTAACGCGTCGCGCCGACATTTGGAGAAACGTACGTGAGTTCCACCGACAACGAACCCGAGGACAACCGGGCGGTTCCGCCCCAGCCGAACGGCCCTGCCGGCGTCCCGCCGCAGCGGCCGACACCGGATGGTGCACCCGCTGCGGGTCGTCCGCTGCCGCCCCCGCCGCGTCAGCAGGGGTCGGGGCAACCCCCGGGTCCAGGTGCACGTCCGCCGCTCCCCCCTCGAGGACAACCGCAGCAGCCACCCGGACGTGGCGGGCTCCCCCCGCAGCAGCCGGGGCCTCGCCCGGCCGGTCCCCAGCAACCCGGTCCTCGACAACAGGGACCTCAGCAAGGCCCGCCGCCGGGTCGTGGTGGACCGCCACCTCAGCAGGGCCGGCGACTGCCGCCGCAGGGGCAGGGACAGCCCATGCGACCCGGCACGGGCCCGGTTCCTCAGCAGCAGCGTCCGCCGCAGATGTTCCCCGGTGCGCCCGCCGATCGTGCACAGGGCGCCCCCGCCGATCGCCGTGCGCCGGGAGCCGATGAAACCCGCCGGATGCAATCCGGCGCGCCGAACAGCCAGGACCAGGCGGCACTCAGGCAGCCCCCGCCGCGGGCAGCTGCTGCGTCTCGTCCGTCGGGTGGTCCCCCCGCGGGCGGACCGCCGACGGCACCTCCCACGGGTGGACGCGGTGGCGGAGCCGGTGGTGGTGGCGGGAAGCGGGGCATCCCGTGGCGCATGATCCGGCGTATCGGCTACGTGGTGGTCGCGGCGGGCATTCTCGTTCCCGTCCTCGGGTTCATGCTCGCGTACGTCGCGCAGGATGTGCCGAGGCCCGGTGAACTCGTCACCAACCAGGTGTCGACGATCTACAACGCCGACGGATCGAGCGTCATCACCAAGGTCATTCCACCTGAAGGTAACCGGAACGAGGTGGATCTACAGGAGATCCCCGAGCAGGTCCGCAACGCCGTGCTCGCAGCCGAGGACCGTGATTTCTACAGCAATGCCGGCTTCTCGGTCTCGGGCTTCGCGCGTGCCGCGCGCGACAACATCCTCGGACGTGAGAGCGCGGGCGGTGGCTCGACGATCACGCAGCAGTACGTCAAGAAGGCACTGGTCGGTGACGAGCGGAGCCTGACACGTAAGGCCAAGGAGCTCGTCCTCTCGGTGAAGATGGCGAACCAGTGGTCGAAGGACGAGATCCTCTCCGCCTACCTGAACACGATCTACTTCGGGCGTGGTGCGTACGGCATCTCGGCAGCCGCGAACGCCTATTTCGGGAAGCCGGTCAGCGATCTGACCGTGGAGGAGGGCGCGGTCCTCGCGTCGTCGATCCAGTTGCCGTCGCTGCTCGACCCGGAACAGAACCCCGAGGGTGCGGAGGCCCGCTGGAACTACGTGCTCGACGGCATGGTGTCCGCAGGCACCCTCAACGCGGCCGATCGTGCGACGATGCAGTACCCGGCGTACGTACCTGTGGCCGAGCTCGACTACGGCGACCAGAGCATGGGTCCCGAGGGCCTGATCAAGAACCAGGTGCTCGCGGAACTCTCCGCCGAAGGCATCGACGAGAACCTTCTCAACACCGCGGGTCTCGAGATCACCACGACGATCGACACCACGGCGCAGGCCGCTGCTCTCGACGCCGCGCAGTCGAACCTCGAAGGTGAGGACGAGAACCTGCGTACGGCGGTGGTGTCCGTGGATCCGCGCAGCGGCGCGGTGCGTGCGTACTACGGCGGTGACACCGGCGTCGGATACGACTTCGCACAGGCAGGGCTTCAGACCGGCTCGTCCTTCAAGGTGTTCGGTCTGGCCGCCAATCTCGACCAGGGCAAGCCGTTGTCGACGATGTACAACAGTGGTCCGCTCACCGTCAACGGCATCGAGATCAGCAATGTCGAAGGCGAGCAGTGTGGTGAGTGCACGATCGCCGAGGCGCTCAAGCGTTCCCTGAACACGAGCTTCTACCGGATGATGCTCGACATGGACAACGGCCCGCAGGCCATCGCCGACATGGCTCACACGCTCGGTGTCGCGAAGGAACTGCCGGGCATCGGCGAGACCCTCACCGAGCCGGGCGGCGTGGGACCGAACTACGGCATCGTCCTCGGCCAGTACCAGTCGCGGGTCCTCGACATGGCGTCGGCCTACGCGACGCTCGCCGCGTCGGGCATGCACTACGACCCGCATTTCGTGCAGAAGGTAGTCACCTCCGACGGCGAGGTGCTCCTCGACCGGGGCTCGCCGAGCGGCGAACAGGTGATCGACGACGCCGTGGCCGACAACACCACCGCGGCCATGATGCCGATCGCGGCGCACTCGAACGGGCACGCCCTCGCCGGTGGCCGTCCGTCCGCCTCGAAGACCGGAACCGCCCAGCTCGGCGACACCGGGTCGAACAAGGACGCATGGATGGTCGGGTACACCCCGTCGCTGGCCACCGCGGTATGGGTCGGCACCGAGCAGGGCCTGCCGCTCGAGAACAGCTGGGGCGGCATGATCTACGGATCCGGCCTGCCGTCGGACATCTGGAAGGACACGATGGACGGGGCGCTTCAGGGCACCGATGTGGAGTCCTTCCCCAAGCCGGGCGCGATCGCCGGTGAATCCGGTGTGCCGACCTGGTCGGCGAAGACGACGGCACCGGCGACCAGCGATCAGCCGTCGACGTCGCGAACGATTCCGACGTTGCCGGAGGTTCCCGACATCACGACGCAGAACGTGGAGATCTTCCCGGGTGTGACGATCCCGATTCCGGGTGTGGCGCAGGCCCCGGCCACCACGACTCCGTCACGTGGGTTGTCGAACGACGATTCGACCTCTGAAGAGGAGGAAACCGAGAGTGGGGGCTCGGGCGGCAATGATCCCACCGTGCCGTCGGTTCCCACCACCACGAATCGGGTTCCCCAGTTCGATCAGCCGGGCGCGGCGAACGGCCAAGGGTACGGCGAGCTCCAGCCGGCCGGGTAACCTCTCGGCGTGACCGTCAACGAGGAGGCCGCGCACAGGGGACACATCTCTCCCGAGCCTCTCGCCGACGATCGTCGTTCCGTGGACTGGCGCGACACCCCGGGTCGAACCGACCCGATGGTGTCGCGCCTTTCTGCACTCGTCGGGGGGCCGGTCGGCCGGCACGCCATGCTGGGCCGCACCCGTTTCTTCACGCCGCTGCGGGCGATGCTGTTGCTCGCGGTGGTGTTCTTGGCGTTGGGGTGGTTCGGGAAGGCCGCGTGCATCCAGCAGGCGCCACTCGGCCCCGACGGTGCACTCGGGTTGGACTGGAGCAACAACCGCCAATACGTGGCGATGTGCTATTCCGACATCGTTCCGCTCTACGGTGCGGAGCGTCTCAACGAGGGGGCGTTTCCGTACGCCACGTCGTGGGAGGAACCCGGCACGGACGGGCAGACGCAGACCCGGTACATGGAGTACCCCGTCGTGGCTGGGCTCTACCAGTACGTATCGATGCGTGTCGCGAAGGCCTGGGACTCGGTGTCGTGGTTGCCCGGTGGGCTCCAGGTGGCGATCTACTTCAACGTCGTCGCGTTGGTGCTCGCGTTCGCGTGGCTCGCGACGGTGTGGGCCACCGCCATGTCCGCGGGGCGGCGAGTGTGGGATGCCGCGCTCGTCGCTGCCTCGCCGCTCGTGATGGTCCATGCGTTCACGAACTTCGACGCCCTGGCCACGGCATTCGCTGCGGGTGGTCTGCTCGCGTGGGCCCGCCGCCGCCCCGTGCTCGCGGGTGTGCTGCTGGGGATCGGTGCCGCGACGAAGCTGTATCCGCTCCTGCTGCTCGGCCCACTGCTGGTGTTGTGCCTGCGCACCGGGAAGATGCGCGCCTTCTTCCGGACGCTCGGTGCCGCTGTGGGCACGTGGCTCGCGGTGAATCTGCCGATCATGCTGCTGTATCCGCAGGGGTGGTACGAGTTCTTCCGCTTGAATTCCGATCGCGGCGCCGATCCCGATTCGATCTACAACGCACTGAGGTCGTTCGTCGGATGGCCCGACTGGTCACCGTCGACCCTGAACGTCGTGTCGTTGCTTTTGTTCGCGACGGCATGCGCCGCGATCGGATGGCTTGCGCTGACCGCACCGCGGCGCCCACGACTTGCGCAGCTGTGTTTTCTGCTCGTGGCAGCTTTCCTCTTCACGAACAAGGTGTGGAGCCCACAGTATTCACTGTGGCTGGTCCCGCTGGCGGTGCTCGCGATACCGCACCGCAGGGTGCTGCTCGCCTGGATGACGGTCGATGCGTTCGTGTGGGTACCGCGCATGTTCTATTACCTCGGTCCCGACAACAAGGGCGTACCGGAGCAATGGTTCACCGCGACGGTGGTGATCCGGGACATCGCGGTCCTGGCGTTGTGCGCGGTGGTGTTGTGGCAGATCCGGCGTCCGGTCGACGATCCGGTCCGGTACGGATTCATCGACGATCCGGTCGGTGGTGTTCTGGACCAGGCACCCGATGCGCACCCGCGCCGCCTACCGGGATGGTTGAAACCGGCGCACCAGCGCGCGGCACCGAAGGCGTCCCGACCGGTTTCTTTCGATTCCGTTTCGTTGCATCGGAGGTCGGCAGAGGCGCCGAGGTCGTCCTAGTCTTGTAGCGGAGGGAGGGGAAATGACGACTGTGCGCGGCAACGGGGTACTCGGGCACTTCACGATGTGTGAACTCGCCTGGTCGGTGGCTGCCGGCGACGCCGCCGCGATGCCGGCCCTCCTGCGACAGCTGTATCCCCAGGCCTCCGCCTATTGCCGTGCCCGCGCTCGCGACACGGGCGTCTCGTTCACCGAGGCCGACCGCCTTGCCCTCGAGGTGTGCCACGCAATCCTCGCCGAGGTGTCGTCGGTAGCGGGTGCCCAGCAGCCGTTCGCACGCCTTGCCTACGCGACCGCTGTCGACGCCGCAGACTCCCGGTTCGCTCAGCCTGCGGGCGGTGCCGGAACCCGCACCCAGCGGGAGATCCTCATTCTGCGCACGATCGTGGGCCTGGACCTCGAGCTGACTGCGATCGCAATGGGCATCAGCCCTCGGCGGGTGCGCGCCGAGCAGCACGCAGCGCTGCGATCGCTCCGCGTGGCCTGATGGTGTGATCTGCCTGATCCGGTGATCGATGGACGAACCGGTCAGATTCGCAGTGCGGTGAACGGCGCGACCGGAATGTTGCGCACCACGAACCACACTGCGACCACTGTGAGCACGATGTGCGGGGCCCACCGATATCGCTCCCACCGGGGCATCGGTGTGCCACGAACACGGCTCACGGTCCACAGCCCGAACATGGCGAGCAGTCCCACCGTCGCGACGACACCCAGCGCATTGAACTGAACCGCCGACGGAATATCGAGGTGCACAAGCGAATACAGCATCCTCGACGCACCGCAGCCGGGACAGAGGATCCCGAAGACCGTGTAGGTGGGGCACGGCGGGATGACCCCGCCCGGGGTGGTCGGGTCGGCCCACGCCACGAACGCGCACGCGCACACCGCACCTGCCGCGACCGCGGCGGGAGCTTTCAGGCGTGCGAGGGTGCGTTCCATGAGGTCCTCAGTGCGTCGTGGCCACGATAGCGCTCAACTCGTCGTGGCCACCGACAGCGCTCAATTCGTGGTGGCCACGACAGCGGCCCAGAACGCGAAATAGGCCACGACGAGCGCCATCAGCCCGACAACCCAGATCACCGCCGACCAGATCGCCCAGGTCTTCGCCGAGCGCGCGGCCCGGTGCGCTTCGTCGAAACGTCCCTGTGCCCACAGATTGTTGACCCGCGACGCCTTCACCAGCGACACGATCCCGATCGGCATGCAGAACACCACGGTAGCGACGATGCCCCACACCAGGTTGTTCTCCGGTGGCCGACCGTACGGATGGAACGGAGAACCGTAGACGCCCGGCCCCGGTCCGGGCGGTGGGAACTGTCGATAGGCATTCATGTGCCGTTGCGCTCCTCGGGTCGCGGGTGTGTGGCGGGTCGCCTCTCATCGCACATCCGCCGTACTGGTGAGTGGGCGATCGTGGTCGTCCTGCGTGCGGCCCTCCGGTGTGCGGCGCTCGGACGAGTTGACGAAGACGACGAACAACACGACCAACAGTAGTGCGCGCCCCCAGACCCCGATGTGGACGAGAGTCAGCGGCAGTGCCGGGTCGATGTTGCCGGAGGTCGCGTCGAACCAGAGGAAGATCCCGATCCCCATCGACAGGTCGACCAGAAGATACGTTGCGATGAGTTGCCACGGGATGCGCAGCAGCACGAACAAGGGCAGCAGCCACAGCGTGTACTGGGGGGAATGCACTTTGTGGAGCAGCAGGAATCCGCACAGCACCGCGGCGGCCACCGGGAGCCACGGATAGGTACCGTCGCGAAGGTAGCGGCGCCATCCGAGCCACATCGCGAGCGCGAACGCCGCGAGCATCAACATCGGCGACGCCAGCGCGACCACGTCGTTGTATTCGGAGGTGACGTGGTGCCCCTGGTAGTTGCCCATCAGCGGGCGCAGTCCCCAGTACCAGATCGAGTTGCTGGTCGCGTCCGCCTCTCGGTTCTGCTGAAACGTGAACGACGCGCGCCACCCCTCGAAACCGAGGATCGCGAACGGAAGGTTCACTGCGACGACCGTCGCGACAGCTGTGGCGGCCACGGCCAGTGCGCCACCGAGGTCGCGCCGCCCGGTCGACGCGGGGTCATCGCTGTCGGCGTCGCCGCCGGTGAAGACATATGCGAGGAGTGGCAGCACGAAGAGCCCGGGATAGAGCTTGAGGCAGAACCCGACGGCGAGAAGTGCCGCGGCGATCACCCCGCGGGTACGAAGTGACCATCGCCGTGTACCCACGACCGCGATGGCCAGGACCGTCACCGCGACCACCGGAAGGTCCCAGTTCAAGAACGCATACAACACGAGCGGCGGCGTGGCAGACCACCAGAGGACGTGCCATCCCGCGATCCGTCCGAGAATCCACGCGGTGAGCAACCCGAACGGCGCGAGTAACAGCGCGGAGTGCAGCAGGAAGTCGGCGTCGGTTTTCGCGAACAGTGCACCCACCCACATGAGGACGCCACCGAGTACGGGGTACTCGACGGTGCCGCCTGTGAGATTGCCCGCAGCGGTGATTCCGCCGTCGACGAACGGGAACTGGTGGAGGTTGATCCCGCGTCCGAGCCACAGTTGCTGGATGTCGGAATAGCAGACGGTTGCGTCCTTGACCTCGTCGAATTGCATCGAGCGTCCGAAGAGATCGAAGGGCGGGCCTGCGCAGCGGGCCTTGTTGAGGTACCCGAGCAGCAGCATCAGCGCGCACGTGACCACCGCGACGAGCGTGGGAAGTGATCGGCTCGTGCGCATGTCCTCACCCTAAGTCAATTTCGCTGGTCAAGCGGTAGTCATGTACCCTTCTTGGGTTGCTGACGCAACGACCCTCCTGTCACGGATCGTCCGTGACCGTTCACAGTCCATGGGAGGTGATGAGGTCTTATGCGTCATTACGAATTGATGATCATCCTGGACCCCAGCCTGGATGAGCGCACTGTCGCTCCCTCGCTGGAGACGTTCCTCAACGTGATCCGCCAAGAAGGCGGCAAGGTCGACAAGGTCGACGTGTGGGGTAAGCGTCGTCTCGCATACGAGATCGCCAAGAATGCCGAAGGCATCTACGCGGTGGTCGACATCAGCGCGACGCCCGCTGCCGTTGCAGAGCTGGATCGTCAGCTCGGCCTGAACGAGTCGGTGCTTCGCACCAAGGTTCTGCGCCTCGGAAAGTGAGCCTGTCGGCGCTTGGCCGTAGGCTCTGGCGCATCAGGACTCCACACACTGCAGGAGGAACCACATGGCAGGCGACACCGTCATCACCGTGGTCGGCAATCTGACCGCCGATCCAGAACTGCGTTTCACCCCGTCGGGTGCCGCGGTCGCGAACTTCACTGTCGCGTCCACGCCCCGGATGTTCGACCGTCAGTCCAATGAATGGAAGGACGGCGAGGCTCTTTTCTTGCGCTGCAACATCTGGCGTGAGGCAGCCGAGAACGTGGCCGAGAGCTTGACTCGAGGATCCCGCGTGATCGTGCAGGGCCGGCTCAAGCAGCGCAGCTACGAAACGCGTGAAGGCGAGAAGCGCACTGTCGTGGAGCTCGAGGTCGACGAGATCGGCCCCTCGCTCCGTTACGCCACGGCCAAGGTCACCAAGGCCGGTCGCGGCGGTGGCGGAGGCGGCTTCGGTGGTTCCTCCGGTGGATCGGGCGGTGGGCGCCCCAGTTCCAACGCCAATGTCGGTGGGGACGACCCGTGGAGCAACGCTCCTGCGGGTGGTTCCTTCGGTGGCGGCGGGGACGACGAGCCCCCGTTCTGATCCGACCTTCGATCGGAACATCTAAGTACGGAGAAAGACCATGCCTAAGTCGCCCGCGCGCGAGAAGGTTTTGAAGAAGAAGGTCTGCACCTTCTGCAAGGAAAAGAATGTGCAGATCAACTACAAGGACACCACGCTGCTGCGCAAGTACGTCAGCGATCGCGGCAAGATCCGCGCTCGCCGCGTCACCGGCAACTGCGTGCAGCACCAGCGCGATATCGCTGTTGCTGTGAAGAACTCCCGTGAGGTGGCTCTGCTTCCTTACGTCTCGACGACTCGCTAAGGAAAGGGGAAACACGATGAAGCTCATCCTCACCGCCGACGTGGACAACCTCGGTGCGCCTGGCGACACCGTTGAGGTCAAGGACGGTTACGGCCGCAACTACCTGCTGCCCCGCGGACTGGCCATTGTCGCCACCCGTGGCGCCGAGAAGCAGGTCGCGGGCATCCGCCGTGCACAGGAGGCCCGTGCAGTGCGCGGCCTCGAGCACGCGCAGGAGCTCAAGGCCGCCATCGAGGGCCTCGACAGCGTCTCGCTGGCAGTCAAGACCGCTGCAGACTCGGGCAAGCTGTTCGGCTCGGTCACCGCTGCCGACGTTGCCGGCGCGCTCAAGGCTTCCGGTGGCCCGGTTGTCGACAAGCGCATTGTCGTGCTGCCCAAGGCGCACATCAAGGCGACCGGCAAGCACGAGGTCGTTGTGAAGCTGCACCCGGATGTCACCGCGAAGTTCACGCTGAACGTCGTCGCTGCCTGATCCAGGTTTTCGAGGAGCCCCGCGCACATCGCGCGGGGCTCCTCGCCGTCTGTGCACAACGTGTGGATGAAGCGTGTGGAATTCATCTCGTATGTGATCCACAACATATCGTTTCTGGAACGAAACGACGGACACGCCCGGCCGTCGATATGGCCACGACACGCCGAAATTCTTTTGCTCCACAGTTGTGAAGAGCGATTTTTGCGCTCTGAACTGGGTAAATGTGCGATGTGACATACGTTCTCCCCAGGTTATCCACAGAGGGTGCACAACGTAGTCCACGCGTTTCCACAGTTCATCCACAGATGTGTGCACAACCCGATTTGGTGAGCGGCATTTCGGTACCTAACGTCGTGCACACGACTCCCCTGTATGTGTCGGTACGCGTCGGCATGTGTCGGTGGGGACGGGTAGAACGTGGGTTGTGGGTCCGGGCCTAGGGGCCGGAGCCGACTGCGGAAAGTCCGTCGGCCGGGCATGACCGTGCGTGGTTCGGGATTCGGAAGGGCGGTATCGCGTTGGCAGTTGTGGACGATCGAGGCCATTCCGAGTACTCCGGACCGCCCGACGAGCCGGAAACCGATTTCGGGCGTCAGCCTCCCCACGACTATGTCGCGGAGCAGTCCGTGCTCGGCGGGATGCTGCTGAGCAAGGACGCCATCGCCGACGTCCTCGAGGTGCTCCACCCGGGCGACTTCTACAAGCCCGCGCACCAGTTCGTCTACGACTCCATCCTCGACCTCTACAGCCGGGGTGAGCCCGCCGACCCCGTCACGGTGTCGGCCGAACTCGATCGCAAGGGCGAACTCAAGCGCATCGGTGGCCCCGCCTACCTCGTCACGCTCACCCAGACTGTCCCCACCGCCGCGAACGCCGGCTACTACGCCGAGATCGTCTCCGAGAAGGCCATCCTGCGCCGTCTCGTCGAGGCGGGCACTCGCATCGTCCAGTACGGGTATGCGGGCTCCGAGGGGCAGGATGTCGCCGAGGTCGTCGACCGCGCCCAGGCCGAGATCTTCGATGTCTCCGAACGCCGCACCAGCGAGGATTTCGTTCCCCTCGAAGAACTGCTGCAGCCCACGATGGACGAGATCGACTCCATCGCCAGCCGCGGAGGCATCTCGGTCGGGGTGCCCACCGGGTTCGCCGAGCTCGACGAACTCACCAACGGCCTGCACGCCGGGCAGATGATCATCATCGCTGCACGCCCCGGTGTCGGTAAGGCACTCGCCCTCGATACTCCCCTGCCCACGCCCAGCGGGTGGACCACCATGGGTGAGGTGTCGGTCGGCGACGTACTGCTCGACGCCGACGGCGCGCCGACCCGCGTCGTCGCAGCCACCGAGGTCATGCACGGTCGCCCGTGCTTCGATGTCGTGTTCTCCGACGGCACGGTGCTCGTCGCCGATGCCCAACACCAGTGGCGCACCTCCGACGGAGCTGTCCGTACCACCGTCGAGCTCGCTGCCACTCTCGACGACGATCACGCCGTCCTCAACGCTGCTCCCCTCCGGATGCCCGCTGCCGACCTGCCCGTTCCACCGTTCACGCTCGGTGCATGGCTCGGCGGTCCGTCGTCCGATCCGCACGTCCACATGCGCGTCGAAGGCGAAGGCGGGTGCACGGAGGCGCTGATGGCGCTCGGTGCGCACATCCCCTCTGCGTATCTGCGGGCGTCGCAGGAACAGCGCCGCGATCTGCTGGCCGGGCTTCTCGACGCCGGGGGCACCATCGACGGCGACGGCACCATCCGATTCGCCTCGGACTGTGCACGTCTCGTCGAGGATGTCGCCGAACTGATCGCCGGCCTGGGCCACACCTTCACCGTCGACGGGGGCGAGGTGGCGTTCGAGACCGACGACGACGTCTTCGTCCTTCCCAGCAAGGCTCTACTGCACAAGGAGTGCCGGGTCCCGGTGCCGGCCGAGCGGCACATCGTCGCGGTGCAGCCGGTGAAGTCGGTGCCGGTGCGCTGCGTCGAGGTCGACGGCGATCACATGTACCTTGCGGGTCGCGCGATGGTGCCCACCCACAACTCGACGCTCAGCATGGACTTCATGCGGTCGTGCTCGATCAAGCACGGCATGGGCTCTGTCATCTTCTCCCTGGAAATGGGACGCACCGAGATCGTCATGCGACTGCTCTCCGCGGAAGCGAAAATCAAGCTCGGCGACATGCGGTCCGGTCGCATGACCGACGACGACTGGACCCGACTCGCGCGTCGCATGAGCGAGATCAGCGAAGCACCGCTGTACATCGACGACTCACCGAACCTGACCATGATGGAGATCCGCGCAAAAGCGCGGCGGCTCAAGCAGAAGCACGACATCCGTCTCATCGTCATCGACTACCTGCAGCTCATGACATCCGGCAAGAAAGTCGAGTCGCGTCAGCAGGAGGTCTCCGAATTCTCGCGAAGCCTCAAGCTCCTCGCGAAGGAACTCGAAGTTCCCGTCATCGCGGTCTGTCAGCTCAACCGTGGTCCCGAGCAGCGAACCGACAAGAAGCCGCAGGTGTCCGACCTCCGTGAGTCGGGGTGCTTGCCTGCGTCCACCCGGATTCTGCGCGCGGATACCGGCGCGGAGATCACTCTCGGGGAGCTTCTCGAGAGTGGTGAGCAGCCGCTCGTGTGGTCGCTGGACGAGCGGATGCGCATGGTCGCGCGGCCGATGACGAAGGTCTTCCCGAGCGGCCGCAAGGAAGTGTTCCGGCTGCGGCTCGCGTCCGGACGTCGGGTGGAAGCGACGGCGAACCATCCGTTCCTCACTGTGGACGGCTGGATGCCACTCGGCGAGTTGATGGTCGGCGCGCGTGTCGCGGTGCCGCGTGCTCTTCCCTCACCGATCGACGTGGTCACCTCCACCGAGGACGAGATCGTCGAATTCGCCCTCCAGGCCGTCGCCGATGCCGCGGTGCCGTCGCGTGCGTTCGCGTTGCCGAAGGATCAGGTCGCGGCGCTGCTCTGCCACGTGTGGGAGGACAGCGGCCTCCTCGCCTGGGACATGGACGTGCAGCAGGCGATGATCCGGTACTCGACGGCCGACCGGCAGTTCGTCGACGATCTGGCCGTCCTGTTGCTGCGGATCGGTGTGTTCTCGCAGATCACCGAAACCGCGTCGGGCTACGACCTGCGCGTGACCGACCCGGACGGACAGGCGGTGTTCCTGCACGACGTCGGTGCCCACGGCACGGCAGCGCAGTGGGTGCTGACGCAGCTCGGGCCCACGCTGACGCGGCGCAGCGCCGACGGTGTCACGCCCGAACTCGAGGCGTCGCTCGGAAGGCTCCTTGCGGTCGAGCGATTCACGCCGAGCGAGCTCGTCGGTGCATCGGCTTCCCGTTCCAACCTGGCCGAGGTGGCCGGTGTGCTCGACGAGGCCGACATCGACATGGTTGCCACGAACAACGTGTACTGGGACGAGATCGTCTCCATCACGAGCCTCGGTGAACAGGACGTATTCGACGGAACCGTCCCGGGCACACACAATTTCGTGGCCGACGGCGTCTCGGTGCACAACAGCCTCGAGCAGGACGCCGACATGGTGATCCTGCTGCACCGTCCCGACGCCTTCGAACGCGACGACCCGCGTGGCGGCGAGGCCGACTTGATCGTGGGTAAGCACCGTAACGGACCCACCGCGACCATCACGGTCGCGCACCAGCTGCATCTGTCGCGTTTCGTGGACATGGCGCGCGGCTGAGCCTTCCTCCGCTTGTGCGGGTTTCCGTGGGTCGTGAGGCAACGGGAACCCGTGGTACCGGAGGAAAGTTCACACGTGACTCCAGAAGCAACGGCGCGGCCAGCGCACCGCTATGCTCGGCGAAATGCTCATCTGGATCAACGGGGCGTTCGGTGCAGGAAAGACGCAGACCGCGTTCGAACTGAATCGACGCGCCCCGAATTCGCACATCGCTGATCCCGAACTCATCGGATTCGCGGTCCACAAAATGCTTCCCGCGTCTGCGCGCGGCGATTTCCAGGACCGCCCCCAGTGGCGATCGGCTGTCATCGCAACGCTCGCCGACGCGGTCGCTGCCCACGACGGTCCGGTCATCGTGCCCATGACGTTGGTCGAACCGGACTATTTCGACGAGATCATGGCGGGCCTGGCTGCCGAGAGGGTCGACGTCCGGCATTTCTCCCTCGTCGCATCACCCGAGACCCTCCGCCGCCGACTACAGGCCCGCACCGGTTACTGGCTGGGTCGTGCCGTCGGACGGGAGGAGACCTGGGCGATGCAGCAGATCCCGCGTTGCGTCACTGCGCTTGCCACGGAACAATTCGCTGAACAGGTCGACACCGACGGCCGCGCGATCGACGAGGTCGTCGAAGACATCGCGACGCGCGCGGGCCTGGATCTCACCCACGACCGACTGCCACCCGTCCGCTATCAGTTGCGGCGAGCGGCAGTCGGGGTCCGCCACATCAGGATGTGAGCACCGCGCGAGGCACCGAGGTCGACAGGGATTCGGCCTCAGTCCTCCGTGATCTGGATGGCGATCCGTGGGCAACTCCCCGCCGCCCTGCGCGCAGCGTCCTGAAGTTCTGGTGCGGGGTTGTCATCGAGGATCGTCACGATGTCCTCGTCGCCGAGTCGAAACAACTCCGGGGCACTCGCTTCGCACAGGCCGTGTGCTTCACAGAGATCCGTATCCAGTGTGACCTTCATCTGCCCTCCCAGGGGCTGGTGTCGAGCCCGGCGCAGCCCCGAGGGCTGCTGCGCCGGGTATTCCTACGTTTCCGTGATCAGCCGATCGGGTCGTACTTCAGGTGCAGGTTGTTCAACCCGCGCAGGAGATAGGTGGGCTCCCAGGTGAACTTCCTGTCCGACTCGGGTCCGTGCTCCGCGTCGTCGAGCTGGATATCGTCCATGCGGTCGAGGAACCGCTCGATGCTGACCTTCGCTTCGACACGTGCCAGCGGACCGCCCGGGCAGGAGTGTACGCCGCGTCCGAAAGCAATATGCTCACGCAGGTTTTCGCGGTCGACGCGGAATTCTGCCGGGCATTCGAAGCGGTCCGGATCGCGGTTGATGGCGCCGGGAAGAATGGCGACCGGAGTGCCCGCGGGGAGATCGATGCCCCGCAGTGTGGTGTTCTTCAGTACCAGGCGGAAGTCCGTCTTCACGGGGCTCTCCACGCGGAGGGTTTCCTCGATGAACGCGGGGATGAGTTCGCGGTCGTCGCGCAGTTGCTTCTGGATGTCGGGTCGCTCGGCGAGGACCTGGATCGACGAACTCAGCAGTCGGGCAGTGGTTTCCTGGCCCGCGGCGAACAGGAACGTCGCCAAACGCACCACATCGATGACCTCGGGCAGGGTTCCGTCGGGGAAGGTGGCGGTCGCGAGGTCGGTCAGGACGTCGGCGCGGGGGTTCTTGCGACGGTCCTCGATGTAGCCGCTGAACTGGGCGTCGAGCCACTCGAGCGGATTGACCTGGAGCTCTTCGTTCTCGTCGAGGGTGCGGGCGGTCGCGGTGAGCAGCTTGTCGCGGAACTGGTCATGGTCTTCTTCCGGAACGCCGAGCAGGTCGGCGACCACGATCAACGCGAACGGTTTCGCGTAGTCGTTGAGCAGCTCCATCCGGCCACTGCCGAAGAACGTGTCGATCTGCTTGTCGGCGAGTCGCCACATGAACTCTTCGTTCTCCTTGAGCCGCTTCGGCGTCAGGAGTCGCTTGAGGAGGGCGCGCTGGGCCGTGTGTTCAGGCGGATCCATCGTGACCATGTGCTCGTTCAACGGCAGTTGGTCGCGGTGCGCGGCGAGTTGAGCGGTGATGTCATCGCCCTCGGGGGTGAACGGCAGTGGCGGGAACGGCCCGAGGAAGGCGTTGGCCGAGGAGTATACCTCGTGGTTGCGGTACACCTCGAGGGCCTCGTCGTAGCCTGTCACGGCCACCACCCCGTGGTGCGGCATGTGGGTCACGGGGCACTTCGAACGCAGATGCTCGAAGTACGGGTAGGGATCTTCCACCAGGGATGCATCGGTGAAGAAATCGATCTCGTCGAAACCGGTCAAGTCTGCCTCCTCTTCGGGGTGCGCAACGGCGTCGTCGCACACGGGATCTTCAAGCACGGCCTGGGGCGAACGGCTGGGCTGTGCCGTGCGGAACCGGATATCCGATTGAGAGAATACGGTATTAATTCCCGCATGGGAAGAATCTTTACCCGCGTTCATTGCAACAACGGACATACAGGTCAGAGAGCTGAAACGGCGTCACAGGAGGAGGGGAATCCTGCGGAGGGGCCGGAGATCGTAGGCTTGCCGCGTGAGCAGCGAGGAGATGGTCCGCAACGCGGGTACGCGTCGCCGCCGCGGCCGACCCAGCAAGATCAGCCGCGATCGGATCGTCGCCGCGGCACGATCGCTGCGCCCCGACACGCTCACGATGCAGGCCGTGGCAGACGAACTGGGTGTCGACCGGAAGGCCCTCAACTACTACGTCAGCGACCGGCAGGGCCTGCTCGAGCTGGTGGCGCTGGATGTCTTCGAATCCGCGATCCGCGGCGTCGACACACCGGAAAGCCAGGACTGGCGCCAGGTGCTCCGGTCCTGCGCTCGGGCGATGAAAGAGGCGCTGACGGCGGCAGGCGTCCTCATTGTCTACATCCGATTCGACGGAATGACCGATCTCGGCGCTCTCACCACAGTGGAGCGGATCATGGAACGCCTGGTGCGCGCAGGGTTCGACGCCGAGGAGGCGGGGCGCGTGATCACGCTCCTCGCCGTGATCGCGCACGCGGCGGCGCGCGAGGACATTGCCGCGGCGTCGGGAGCCGCCGATCCGCAGGTGGACGATGTCGTGCGAACGGTGGAAGCCGGATCGCCGGAAGACCTTCCGCTGCTGCACGGGTTCGCATTGAGCCGTGAAGCGCAGTCCCGAGCAGTCGAGCAGTTCGAGTTCGAGCTGGATCTGATTGTCGACGGGCTGGACAGGCGACTCGAACAGCGCGGTACCGGCTGAGGGCCGCCGGTGTCAGCGATACTCGATGCCATGGCCATGATCAAGACCTATCGCCGCGACGACGACGGTGTATTGCACTACCGCGAGGCGTGGAGCGAGAAAAGTGGAGTGCGGACCCACATGGGTGCCGTGGGCACCAAGGGAAGGACACGTTTCCACTCGACACGTAGTCGGACATGGCCGGACAAACCCACAGCAACCGAGTTCCTCCACGATTTCACCGAGGAGAGCGCAGCAGACGGTTACTTCCCCGTCCCCGACGACGACCACGGCTGGGTGGTCCTCCAATGCTGGACGTTCACTGCCGATCTCTCGCACCCCGACGACCAGCGACTCTTCGAGCAGGGGCAGGATGCTCTCGACGAGCACCTCGGATGGCGGGGGGTTGGGCACTACGACGGCAACGACCTCGGCGGGAAACCCCCTGCCGGATACGACCTCCACGGAACCGTCATGAACCTCTTCTGCAAGGTGGTGGACACCGGTCTCGGAGTGAAGGTGGTGCGAAGCTTCGCACGGGCCTTCTCTCTCACGCCCTACCATGTCATCGCGACGCGCGAACCGGGCGACGACAACGACTACGTGCTGGCGTGGTCGCCCCGCAAGCGCGACAAGGACTTCGACCTGTTCCGCCTCTGAGCTTCTCACTGCCGCCTCCTCGAGGAGCGGGGCGAACGTGGACGGCAATGTTCAGGTGCACGATCCGGTCGCTAGAGTGAATCGATGTGAGCACGCACGGGTTGGTCGATCGTCCGCTTCGTCTCGTGGTCGACGAGGACCCGGTCGACTACGACGCGGCGATGGCGCGAATGCAGGAGATGTACGAGGAGCGCCGCGAGTCGCAGCGACCCGACACACTCTGGCTGCTCAGCCACCCGTCGATCTTCACGGTCGGCGCCCGGACGAAGCCCGAACATCTCCCGCTGGATGTCGGCATCCCGGTGAAGGAAACACGTCGTGGTGGTCAGTTGACCTATCACGGGCCGGGCCAGATCGTGGGTTATCTCGTTGTCGAGCTTCGTGCAGGTGAGGGCGTCGTGGACTACGTCCGCGAGGTCGAGCACCGCCTCGTCGACGCGCTCGACGCGTTGGGAGTTCCCGCCGAGCGGCGCGACACCCCGCGGGGCGCCGACCTGCTCACGGGAGTGTGGACGAAGAAAACCGGCCGGAAGATCGTGTCCATCGGGATGCGATCCGGGCGCGGTATCACCACCCATGGATTCGCGCTCAACGTCGAGGGCGACATGCAGCCGTGGCATCAAGCTGTCGCATGCGGGCTTCCGGATGTCGAGATGACCAACGTCGAAACCGAATTGGCCGCGATCGGGCTCGTCTCCCCGGGGCTCGAGAAGGCGCGTGCCGCGTTGGCGACGGCGTTCCAGGCTGCGTCCTCAGAGAGGTCCTGACAGCGGCGGGCTACCGGACTCTGCGCCAAGTGGTTACGAGGGATTCGGCTCCGCGTCGCTGACTCCGAGCCGTTCGAGCATCCACGCATCGATGCCGCGCAACGCCGTCCGAGCCAGTGCGGTCGGCGGCCGATCGACCGGCCCGAACTCGGTGATTTATTCGGATGCGTGTGCCCGGAGCGCGGGTTACAGTCGCGTCCATGCCCCTTCGTCGCGCCCACATTGCGATGGTCGGTGTCCCCGCCGTCAGCCACGTCCTGCCGAGTCTCGAGATCATCCGCGAATTGGTTGCCCGTGGCCACCGGGTGACATACGCCAACGACCCGGCAGTGGCCGAGCTGATCGACGGCGCCGGCGCAGAACTCGTCCCCGTCTCCTCCGAATTGCCGGTGGCCGAGAATGATTGGCCCGACGATCCCATCGCAGCGATGACCCTGTTCCTCGACGATGCGATCCGGACACTCCCCCAATTGCATGCTGCCTACGACGACGATCCGGCGGACCTGTACCTGTACGACATCGGCGCCTACGCTGCGCGTGCCCTCGCCGAATCGCAGGGCAGACCCCTCATGCAGCTGTCGCCGACGTTCGTCTCCTGGGAGGGCTACGACCAGGAGGTCGCGGCGCAGTTGTGGGAACTCCCGGGTGCCGACGCATACAGGACGAAGTTTTCGCGATGGCTCGCGGAGTGCGGGGCAACCACTACCGACGTGGATGTCTTCCCCAACCGTCCCGCCCATGCTCTGGCGTTGATCACGCGGGCGATGCAGCCGCACGCCGACCGGGTCGACACCGACACGGTGACCTTCGTGGGCCCCTGCTTCGACCTGCGCGCCGAGCCCGACGCCTGGACTCGTCCGGTCGACGCGGAGAACGTGCTGCTGATCTCGCTCGGCTCGGCATACACCCGGCAGCCGGAGTTCTACCGGCGGTGCCTGGCGGCCTACGGCAACCTGCCCGGCTGGCACGTCGTACTCCAGATCGGCAAGTACACCGACCCGAAGGAACTCGGCGATATCCCACCCAACGTCGAGGTGCACTCCTGGATCCCGCAGCGGGCCATTCTCGAGCAGGCGGACGCCTTCGTCACCCACGCCGGCATGGGCGGCTGCGGCGAAGGGTTGCTGGCGGGCGTGCCGATGATCGCGGTGCCGCAGGCCGCCGAGCAGTTCATGAACGCCGACAAGCTCGTCGAGCTGGGTGTTGCCCGCCGCATCGACACGGAGGACGCTACGCCGGAGAACCTGCGGGCCGCGTTGGTCGATCTGGTCGATGATCCGGAGGTGCGCACACGTTCGGCACAGCTGCGTGCCGACGCGCTGGCAGAAGCAGGCACCTCGCGTGCCGCCGACCTCATCGAGGCCATGTTGTCCTGAACAGGCGTGGTGCTCCTACCGCTCCAGGAGGTCGCGGAGGCGTTCGAGATCCTCTGCGACCGTCGCGGTGTCCCTGTCGAACTCTTCGTCCGACAGGTCGATCTGGCGAACGGTGAAGAGAATCTCGGAGCCGTTCGGGTGTGCGAGTACGCGCACCGGGTTGTTCACCGTCGTACCCGACGACAATGTGACGTCATGGTCCAGTACGCCCAGGTCGTTGTGCGGTGTGAACCGCACTGTGACACGACCCATGGGAGAGTCCACCACGAGGGTGTCACCGTCGCGCTCGACATGACACTGCGCCAAGCCGGACGCCCACCTGGGCAGGTTGTCGGGATTCGCAGCGAACTCGTATACCTGTGCGGGCGGACATGCGATGACCTGACTGACGTGACGGCTGCGGAGGGTCTTCGGATCGTTGCTCATGAACGAAACGCTATTGCGCAGAACGACGGTTGTCTTCCAAGAATCGGACAGGAGTCAGGGATGTGAGGGCTCGGAATTCGTCGTTCAGGTGCGATTGACTCGAGTATCCGGCCCTCACTGCGGCGAATGAGAGGTCGGATTGTTCGTTCACGGTGTCGAGGAATCGGTGGAGGTCGAGGAATCGGTGGAGGCGGACAACCCGGGAGAAGGTCTTCGGGCCGTATCCGACCTCGTGGACGAAGCGGCGTTGCAGGTGCCGGGCGCTGATTCCCAGTGTCTCGGCAAGGTCTCCGACACGTTGGCGTGGCCGGCTCGTCAGCTGCTGTACGGCCGCGCGGACCAGCGCATCCGGGTGAGAGCGGACCATCTGTCCCGCCATTGCTTCGAGCGCAGTTCGCCGTACCGTCGAGGGCGACCGCCCGAGATGCTCGACGAGCTCGCCGCACGGCGCCCAGCGGTGGCCGAGACTCGCGATCGACACTTGCACGTCGCGGAGCTCGGAAATCGGCAACCCGACGACAGTCCGCGCCGCCCCGGGAGCGAAGCGGATCCCGACGATCTCGTCGGCATGGCCGGTGCGGACGTTGCGGGGCGAGGTGTCCGGACCCACGAGTTCCATGCGGCCGTCGCCGAACCACACCAGGTCGAGGCAGCCGTCCGGAACGATCAGTTGCACAGCGGGCGCGTTACTCCGGCGTTCCCACGTGCATGCCACCACATCGGAGGTCGACGGGTACTCGCGGTACATGCACTCGAGTCCACCACATGCGGAGGATCCCGGTTCCCTGATCGCCCGTTGTGGGGAAGGATCGGTGCACCACCATGCTCGAGAGGGGAACTCGTGACAGAAGCCGCTGCTCCCGCGGCCGCCGGACCCGGCCGTGACCGTCAGGGCACCGTCTACCGCGACGGTGCACTCGGCCGCAGGCCCGCGGTGCCCACGGCATTCGGCGATCTCGAGCGCGCGGCGCGGCGCGCCAGTTCGAAGCGTGCCTGGGCGTATGTCGCGGGTGGTGCAGGTGAGGGTCGGACGATGCGTAACAACCGTCGCGCGTTCGACAGGTGGGCGATTGTTCCGCGCATGGCGCACGGCGTCACCGAACGCGACCTGAGCACGACCGTGGTGAATACATCGCTGCCGTCGCCATTGCTGTTGGCTCCGGTGGGTGCGGGCGCGTTGATGGCTACTGACAGCGATCTGGCGATCGCGCGCGGCGCCGCGGCGACGGGCGTGCCGTACATCTTCTCCAACCAGGGCTGCAACCCGATGGAGGACTGCGCCGCTGCGATGGGCTCGGCTTCCCGCTGGTTTCAGCTGTACTGGAGTTCCGACGAAGAACTCGTCGACAGCCTGCTGCATCGCGCCGAGGCAATCGGTGCCGAAGCCGTTGTCGTCACCCTCGACACGACGATGCTGGGGTGGCGCCCGAAGGACCTGAACCTGGGGTCGTTGCCGTTCGCGCGCGGCGAGGGCATCGCCCAGTACACGTCGGATCCGCGTTTCCACGACATCGTGCGGCAGCGGATCGACGCGGTACGCGGAATGGTGACAGAACGACCCGACATCACTCTCGGTGCGATCCGCACGCTGATGTCGATGACCCGCAACCATCCGGGCAAGTTCCTGGACAACCTCCGCTCTCCCGTGCCGCGTGCTGCGGCGGAGACGTTCCTCGACATCTACTCCAATCCGGGGTTGAGCTGGGAGCATCTGGCGACGCTCCGCGACCGGACGAGACTGCCGATCGTGCTCAAGGGGATTCTGCATCCGGACGATGCGCGCCGGGCCGTCGACCTGGGTGTCGACGCGGTCGTGGTGTCGAACCACGGCGGACGTCAGATCGACGGTTCGATCGCCTCTCTGGATGCGCTCCTCGAGATCCGGGCCGCGGTCGGCCGTGAGCCGACATTGCTTCTGGACAGCGGAATCCGCAGTGGCGCCGACGTGTTCGTTGCACTCGCGCTCGGCGCCGACGCGGTGCTGCTCGGCCGCCCCTACATGTACGGGCTCGCGGTCGCGGGGCAACGCGGGGTCGAGGAGGTGATCCGCAACGTGATCGCCGAGTTCGATCTCACGATGGCTCTGACCGGTGCGCGGTCGATCGCCGACATCGACGAGCGTTTCGTCCGCCCCAACCCGTCGTTCTGAGAAGGGATCGTCGTAGATGCCGAGGATCGCCGTGTACGGGGCAGGCAGCATCGGATGCTATGTCGGGGGCCGGCTGGCCGCGGTGGGTGCCGACGTCGTGTTCGTGGGGCGGCAACGGATCGCCGACGAGGTGCGTGAGCACGGACTTCGCTTTTCCGACCTGGACGGCGCCGACGTGCGGGTCGCGGCCGTCGACTACCGGACCGACCCGGATGCGGTCGTCGACGCGTCGTTGGTGTTGGTGACGGTGAAGTCGTCCGCCACCCCGGATGTGGCCGCGGCCCTGGCTCCGCTGCTGCGCAACGACGCGGTCGTGGTCAGTCTGCAGAACGGGTTGTCCAACGCGGTTGTGTTGCGCGAGAAGATCACTCGTCCGGTATTGACGGGGATGGTGCCGTTCAATGTGGTGGCGCAGGGCGAGGGGCTGTTCCATCAGGGATCCGAGGGTGGGATCGAGGTCGAGGACAGCGGCCTGCTCGCTCCCTACCTGAGCCTTTTCGACGCGGCAGGACTACCGCTGACCGTCAGATCCGACATGGACGCGGTGCTGTGGGCGAAGCTTCTCCTGAATCTGAACAACCCGATCAACGCATTGTCGGGTCTGCCCCTGAAGACCGAACTGTCGCAGCGTTCCTACCGTCGTTGTATCGCTGCGGCGCAGCGCGAAGCCCTCGCAGTCGGGAAGGTTGCGGGACGCACTGCGGCGCGCCTCACGCCGCTGCCGCCGGCATGGATCCCGCGTCTGCTGACGGTGCCGGACATCGTGTTCCGCAACGTCGCGTCGTCGATGCTCGCGATCGATCCTCTCGCCCGATCGTCGATGTGGGAGGACCTCGAGGCCGGTCGTGTCACCGAGGTCGACTGGATCAATGGCGAAGTAGTGCGGCTCGGCCGTGAGTACGGTGTCGCGACACCCGTCAATGATCGGCTCGTCGAACTGATCCGCGACGCCGAGCGCGGTGGCCGCCGGAATTGGTCCGGCCCCGAACTGCTGGACGTGCTCCTCCGACGTTGAGCGTTACCGGGTACGCGATGGTGTCGGTGCCTGCCGCCATACTGGAACGGTGACGTGCTACGCGCTGTTCGACACCGCCCTCGGCCGGTGTGCGGTGGTGTGGCACGAGGACGGTGTCGTCGGATTTCAGCTGCCCGAGAGTTCCGACGCGGCGACCATCACTCGTCTCCGTGGTCTGTTTCCGGATGCGGCGCCGGTCGAGCCCGGCCCACTCGCTCGTCGCGTCATCGACGGCGTGACCGCACTGATCGAAGGTGAGCCCGATCCGCTGACGGATATCGATCTCGACCTGACCGGCCTTCCGGATTTCGACCGCCGGGTCTATGCCGTCACTCGTGCGATCGAGCCGGGCCGGACCCGCACCTACGGCGACGTTGCTGCCGCACTCGGCTCTCCTGGGGGCGCACAGGCAGTGGGGCAGGCTCTCGGGCGAAACCCGATTCCGATTCTGGTCCCGTGCCATCGTGTGCTGGCGGCGCGTGGCGCGCTGGGTGGTTTCTCCGCCTCGGGTGGCACGGTCACCAAACGTGCGTTGCTCGCCGCCGAGGGTACCCCGGGCTTCGACGACCCCACTTTGTTCTGACGACCTGACCGGTTTCGGACCGTCGGGGAATATTGCTCCCGTTCCTGTGTTGAGATACTGCAGAGATAGTTGACAAATCAACTATATGACTCGGAGGAGAGCAAATGCCTGCCGTGAGCGTCGACAACATCCTCGCGCTACCGCGCGTTACCGCACCGGCGACGGGTTCTGTCGCACGACCCGTCGTGTCTGTGACCACCGCACCCACCGGTTACGAAGGCGAAGGTTTCCCGGTCCGCCGCGCATTCGCGGGTGTCGGCCTCGAACGCCTCGACCCGTTCATCCACATGGATCAGATGGGCGAGGTCGACTACGCACCCGGAGAGCCGAAGGGCACGCCCTGGCATCCGCACCGCGGCTTCGAGACCGTCACCTACATGATCGACGGGACGATGGAGCATCAGGACTCGAACGGCGGCGGTGGTGTCATCAGTGGCGGCGACACCCAGTGGATGACTGCGGGCGGCGGTGTCCTGCACATCGAAGCCCCGCCGGAGCAACTCGTCGTGACGGGCGGACTCTTTCATGGCGTGCAGCTGTGGGTGAACCTGCCGAAGAGCGACAAGCTGGTGGCTCCTCGTTATCAGGACATCGCCGGCAGCAGGGTCGCGCTGCTCTCATCTCCGGATGGTGGCGCACTGATCCGCGTCATCGCCGGCGAACTCGACGGCCACCAGGGTCCGGGATCCACCTACACTCCGATCACGTTGCTGCATGTCACCATCGCGCCAGGTGCAAGCGTGACGCTGCCGTGGAATCCCGAATTCAACTCGCTCGCCTACGTTCTGGCCGGCAATGGCCTGGTCGGGAGTGAGCGGCGTCCTGTGCGAGACGGTCAGCTGGCAGTGTTCGGGCGCGGTGAGACCATCACGATCGCCGCCGCCGATACTCAGGACTCGCGTACAGCGTCGGTCGAGGTATTCATTCTGGGCGGCAAGCCGATCCGTGAGCCGGTCGCGATGGCCGGACCGTTCGTCATGAACACGAGGGCGGAAGTGATCCAGGCATTCGAGGACTTCCAAGCGGGTCGTCTCGGTTCGATCCCCGCTGCCCGTGAAACAGTGGACTGAACGCCGCTGAGACAGTGGATGGACGGCGGCGACACCGACTTCGATGAAATGAACAGCCACCGTTACCGGGCCCTCGAGGTGCCTGGTAACGGTGGCTGCACTCGTTAGCGACCGTTAGTATCCGGATGATCTACAGGTTCGGACGACGAGGCAGCACGGGACGTGGGAGGGAGGGCGGGTCATGATCTGTCCGCACTGCAGTGAGAACCTCCTGCGTAGGGAGCGCAGCGACCGCACCTGCTCGAAGTGCACGAGGCGTTTCGCGCTCGAACCGAAGGAAAGCCCATTCGCGCTGCACGACCTGCGGCTGCAGAAACTGGCAGACAGACTATCCGCAGGCCGCGGCCTGTACGTGACAGTCACACAACTGCGATACGCGGCAGCGCGACGTCGACTTCCGAGCCTGAACGAGGGCTACTGGACCATCGTCGGAACATGGGTCGCGCTCGTACTGATTCCCACATACATCCTGTCCATAATCGGTGGTGCGGCACTGAGCATGTCCAAATGGTGGTTGATCCCGTTGCTCGGCCTCCTCGTGGTCATCGTCGGACTCGTCGTGATCTACGCGTGCCGACCCCTGATCCGCAGTCGCGCGCACGTGCGGATGCAGGTCGGCGACGAAGCATTCCGCGACGATGTCCTGAATCCATGGACTGCGGTATACGGCGGGCTGCCGAAAGGCGTCGTGTACGAGTCGTGGGTCATGCTCCCGGAGATCTCCGCCCCTCGAATGGTGCTGCTCTGCGCAGACCCGAGTGTGAGAGCATGCCTGTCGGCGAATCGAGTCCCGGAAGAACACGGCATGGTGCTCGTCGCGGATATCGACCGGGTCCCGCCCAGACTGCCGGTGCTGATACTGCACGATGCGAGCATTCCGGGATTCGCGTTCGCGCGGAATGCCCGCACGATGCTCGGCGACCGAGTGCACGCGGTCGGCCTGCGACCTCGATCGGTGATGGACGATGAGTCGGCGATCCTGTTGAGGGAGCCGGTGTCCTCGCACTCCGCGATGCAGTTTCTGCACGACCCCCTGTTTCCGAACGAAGTCGAATGGTTGGACGACGGCTGGTGGTCCCCGATCGCGGCCATACCGCCTGCTCGACTACTGGCCGCCGTCTCCTCGGCCGCCGAGCGGATCGAGGACGACGCCGATCCGGACCGGCGCTTCGCACGACAGTTGGGGTTTCTCACGTGGCCGACGGCATGACGGACAAGGCTCTCGACCGGTTCCTGCACCGAGCGATCGCGCGTGCTGGAGCACCGAACGGGCTGCGGTTCACCGAAAGGCAGCTCTACTACGAACTGTGCCGCGGAATGATGCCCGCACACCGGCTTCCGCGCCGGCCCGCGTTCACGGTCCCGGCGTTGGTGCCCGATCGGCTGTTTCGCGGGGCGCTGGACCGGCACGGCACCATCCCCGGGCTGCTCGAATCGGCTCGCCCTCTTCCCCGAGGAGCAGGACGGAACACGACGGAACCGGATCTGTTCGACTATGGCCTGCCCCGCCTGTTGGTCTGCGAGTCGATGCAGGTCGCGGCGATGCTGCGGGCAAACGGAGTGCCGATGGAGTCGGCCTGCCCGGTCGTGAGCGCCGCCGATCTTCCACTCGATCCGGGAATCGCCGCGATGCTCGACCGCGCCGGCGGTGCCACTGTGTATGTGCTGCACGACGCGAGCGAGAAAGGGCTGGACCTCCCGGCCCGGTTGCCTGCCCTGACCGACATCCCGGACGGAGTGCGCGTCGCCGCGATCGGGCTCATTCCGTCGCAGGCTGCGCCGCTCCACTTGCCGCACGCACTCGGACGGGCTGTCGAGGTGGAATCGGTGAATCCAGCAGTCCTGTTGCGTACCGTCCACCGACTGGTCCGAGGAATCCACCGCACCACCGCACCGCTCGTCGATGTGCGCGGTGTCCGCCGCGCGGGTTTCCTGACCTGGCCGACCGCATGAAGGAGCCACAGTGCCCGAACTGACCCAGCCCGAACCGGCACAGCCCGAACGCCGCGTATTCCACTACGTCGACGAATTGCTGACCGACGGCACGGTCTGCCGGAGGTACACCGATGGGCGGACGGAATGGCGGTCGCGGGGAGAGAGCGGAGTGGTCTTCTGGCGAGACGATCACGGCATGACCGGCACCGACGAGCCACTGGGGCGCGACCTCATCAAGCGGACGTACGGCGACGGGCGGGTGATCTACGGGCGCGAGGGCGGATATGGCCGAACCCTGTGGAGCGACGGCGCTCTCACCACCAACAGGTCCCAGTTCGGTGGCCGGCTCGGCGGTATCCTCACCGCCGTCGCGGGTGCGGCTCTTCTCGGGTCGATCGCGCTTCCTCCGGATTTTCTGACACCCGAGCAGGAGCAGGCATTACAGGTCGACGCCGGCGACGAGTTCGTGGGCGCGGACGGTGGTTCCGACTACGGAGACTGGGGCGGCCCGGGCGACGACGGTGGTGGCGACTTCGGCTAGCGAATGTCGACCGAGCGGATATCGATCGAGTACTGAGGAGAAGCGGTGAGTCGGTGGTGTGCCTTCCTGGGAGAGGGCGATCCTGACGTGCACGTGCGTGCGGTCGGCGGCCGACCTGCGCCGGGATCTCACGGAGTCGGATTGCTCGACGGACCGGGAACAGCGACCGGCCCCTACACGGTCGGGGCTCTGACCGCGATCGGCGAGGTCACGCTCTTCAACGGAGATCTGCTCCGCGCCCGACTCGGCGCGGACGCACCCGACGGGCGCTGCGACGATGCGGAGCTGTTGCTTCACTGCTACGCCACGCTCGGCCTCGGTGGGATCGCGTTGGCAGACGGCATGTTCGCACTGGCGATCACGGACGGCGACGAACTGGTGCTGGTGCGCGATCACGTCGGCGCGCGCACCCTGTTCTATGCGCGTGCTCGTGGCACCTGGGCGGCGTCGACCTCCCTGCGCGCGTTGCGGGCATGGCCTGACCTCGACACCGCACTGAACCTGTCCGCGGTGCAGTCGTTCCTCACATTCGCATACCTTCCAGGGGCCGAAACCTTTCTGCGGGATGTCCATGAGGCCCTCCCGGGCCGGTGCGTGCGCCTGCATCAGGACGGGTCGATCCTCGAAGAAACGTACTGGGAACCGAGGGAAATCGAAGACCGCAGGTCGGCGCACGACCACGTCGACAGGTTGCGTGAGTTGCTCGAGGCGGCAACCATGCGACGACTGCCGGAGGACGAGCCGGTCGGGGTATTGCTCTCCGGAGGCATCGACAGCAGCCTTGTCACCGCACTCGCGTCGAAGCTGCACGACAACCCGGTCCGCTCGTATTCCATAGCATTCGACGGCACGACCCCGAACGAACTTGCCTACTCCGGACTTGTTGCTGCGCACTGCCATACGAATCATCGGGTCCTCACGGTCCCGGGTGAGGCGGTCGCCGAACGGTTGGCGACGACCGTGTCCCTGCTGGACTGCCCGGTCGGAGATCCGCTGACGGTGCCGAATCTGATGCTCGCGGAGGCGGCTGCGGCGGACGGTGTGCGCACGATCCTCAACGGGGAGGGCGGTGATCCCGTATTCGGCGGTCCGAAGAATCTGCCGATGGTGATCTTCGAGTTGTTCCGCAGCGACCCCGACCCGGAAGCGCGGGCGCGCGCATACCTCGACAGCTACCGCAAGTGCTATGACGATCTCCCGGTACTGCTCACAGCGGACGCCCTCGCAGATCTCGAGAGTGCACCACCGCTCACGGAGGTACTGATGCCGTATCTGCAGCAGGGTCGGATGACGAGCCTCCTGAACCAGTTGCTGCACACGAACCTGCGCACGAAGGGCGCCCACCATATCCTCACCAAGGTGGAAAGACTCACGGCTGCAAGCGGTGTGGAAGGACGAGCTCCGTTGTTCGACCGTGAGGTCATCGATCACGCGTTCCGGGTCCCGCCGAATCTGAAACTGGCCGGCACGTCCGAGAAGTGGATTCTCAAGGAATCAGTCCGTGACCTCCTGCCCGATACCATCGTCGACCGGCCCAAGAGTGGGATGCGGGTTCCGGTCCAGCAGTGGCTCACCGGTCCGCTCCGTGACCTCGGTCACGATCTGCTGCTCGGGCAGTCTGCACGGGCGAGGGGGCTTTTCCGTGAGGACACGGTCCGCCGTTGGATGCGAGGTGAAGGTACATTGCTGCCACGCCAGGGCGGAAAACTGTGGCTCGTCCTCACCCTCGAACTGTGGTTGCGGTCGTTCCGGATCGGACCCTGATCCGGACCCGACGCGACTCGAACCCGTGCACGACATCGTTCGAACGATCCGATATCAGGAGCTCTCCCGGCATGCCCGATCCCCGCGCCACCCCGACCACGCTCAAGCGTCGCGCCGACGACGACAACGAGGTCCACGACGTCGCCGAATTCCGGGATGCGGGACGCTGCGTCGTCACTCCGGTCGCCGAGTTCCCACCCGAAGTCGCGCTGGTCGTGGTCAGTGCATTCGCCGGCATCGTGGACAAGGCCAAGGCCAAGGCCAAGGCCAAGGCCAAGGCCAAGGCCAAGGCCAAGGACAGTGACGCGGCAACCACCCCGGATGCAGAGGGCCTCGTCCGTTCCCAATCGTTCGAGGAAGGGGATGTGTACATGATCGAGGCACCCTTCGACGGGTTCTTCGCCGACCGCTACATCATGGACTTCTACAACATCGAAGAACGCGGGATCTGTTCGCGCATGCATCTGCATACCGGCTTGCGGTTCGTGCGCATGATGACCGGGCCGGGCACCCGCATCCGGGTCGGTAGTCTGTCGCCGTTTGAGGTGACCGACGTTCCGGGTGTCACCCCCTTCCGTCCTGTCACGTTCGAAGACGACCTGCCCGACATGCCCGACGGAGTCCGTCGCACCCGGTACAACATGATCGTGCCGCCGTGTTCGTTCGTCGACATGCAGATCCCGCGCGGCGTCAGCCACCAATTCAATGCGATCGGTGAGCACGCTGTGATCGACTCGGTGCATCCCGAGGAATCCATCGAAGTGCTCCGTGAGGAGATGTCGGGCTACAAGATGATGGCTCAGACGATCTTTCTTGCGGACGAACTGCCGACGTCCGAGACCTGTGCCGATACGACTTCGGTGCTGTGAAACGGCACGGTGAAATAGGGACAGGCCTCCATCTCGGATAGCATCGCGTGGCGTGAGTGAGGCCAGTACGACCGAGGACCCCGTCCGACCACCGGCAGTCGAGCCGTCGGCGACCCGATCCGAGGTGACGCGAGCCCGGCTCATCGCCCTGCTGGGTGCGCTGGTGGGCATCGTCGCCGCGTTGTCGATTCCGTTCCTTCCCGTGACACAGACGCAGGGGACGCTGAGCTGGCCGCAGGACGGCAGCAGCACGAGTGTCACCGCGCCGCTGGTGTCGTACGCGCCCGTGGAATTGGACATCACCATCCCTTGCGCGGTCGCAGGTGGCGCCGAAGGCGGGACCATCGTCTCGACCTCCCCGCAGGGTGCGCCCAACGCCGAGCGGTACGGGCTCGTTGCGCGGGTCACGACCGGCTCCGACGCACGCCCGGCCACCCTCGAGGTGATCGCACGCAACACCATGCTGCTCTCGGTGCCCGTCGACGAGCTGGGCGCCGGCTGTGCGGTCACGGTGAACTCGACCCCCACCCGCACGGTTGCTTCGGTCACCGGCGCGGGGGGCTCTGACACCGAACAGGTGTTCGAGCGTGACCTCCGCCCGCAGATGGTCGGAGTGTTCACCGGCCTGACGGGCGATCTTCCCGACGGACTCTCGGTCGACGCGACCCTCGACACCCGCTTCACGTCGTCCCCGACCTACCTCAAGCTGATCGCGATGATCGTCGCGGTGCTCGCCACGGCGCTGTCGCTGTGGTCGTTGCACCGCCTCGACACCACCGACGGGCGCCGTTCCCGGCGCATCCTGCCCGCATCGTGGTGGTCGTTCCGCCGGGTCGACGGACTCGTGGTCGGCACGTTGCTGCTCTGGCACATCATCGGCGCGAACACCGCGGACGACGGTTATCAGCTGGGAATGGCTCGCGCCGCGGGCGAGGCCGGGTACATGGCCAACTACTTCCGCTGGTTCGGGGTACCGGAGTCGCCGTTCGGCACACCGTTCTACGACGTGCTCGCGCTCATGACCCACGTGTCCACCGCGAGCATCTGGATGCGACTGCCCGGCCTGATCGCCGGCCTGCTCGCGTGGTGGGTGATCAGCCGCGAGGTGGCACCCCGGATCGGTGCGGCAGTCCGCCGGAACTCGATACCGCTCTGGACGGGCGCATTCGTCTTCCTGGCGTTCTGGTTGCCGTTCAACAACGGTCTGCGTCCCGAGCCGATCGTCGCGACCGGTGTGCTCCTGACGTGGTGCTCGGTCGAGCGCGCGATCGCTACCCGACGGCTCTTCCCGGCCGCGGTGGCGGTGCTGGTAGGCGCTGTCACCGTCACTGCCGGACCGTCCGGCATCATCTGCTTCGCGGCGCTGATCGCCGGTGCACGGCCCATTGCACGAATCGTCCTCGCGCGTGGCCGCGAGTTCGGCTTCTTCGTCGTGCTCGCACCGATCGTCGCAGCGGGGGTCGTGATCCTCGCTGCCGTGTTCGCCGATCAGACGCTGGCCGCGGTGCTGGAGATGCAGTCCGCGCACGTCGTCGGCCCGAGCGTGCCGTGGTTCCAGGAGTACCTGCGTTACCAGTACCTGCTGCAGATCACCGTCGATGGGTCGCTCGCGCGGCGCTTCGCGATGTTCACGATGATCCTGTGCCTGATCACGGTGATCGTGGCGCTGCTGCGGCGCGGCGGGAAGATCCCCGGAGCAGCCTCGGGCCCGTCCCGGCGCCTCGTGGGTATCACCCTCGGCGCGATGGTGCTGATGATGTTCGCACCCACGAAGTGGACCCACCACTTCGGCATCTACGCCGGCCTTGCCGCGTGCGTGGCGATCGTTGCTGCCGTTGCCGTGGGGCCCACGGTGCTGCGGTCGCGTCGCAATCGTGCGCTCTTCGCGGCTGCGGTGCTGTTCACGCTCACGATGTCGTTCATCGGCCCCAACGGCTGGTGGTACGTGTCGAGCTACGGCGTGCCGTGGTGGGACAAGCCGCCGTCGGTTGCCGGGTTCGGTTTCTCCACCGTGTTCTTCGGTCTCACCGTGCTGGCACTCCTGCTCGCAGCGTGGTGGCACATCCACCCCGTCGCGTCCACGCGCACCGACACACCCTCGCGCTTGTGGTCGATCCCGCCGCTCACGGTGGCCGCCGCCGCGATGGTGCTGTTCGAGGTGCTCTCCCTCGCGAAGGGCGCGGTGTCGCAGTACCCGGCGTACTCGGTGGCGCGATCCAACATCGACGCGCTGGCAGGTTCGCCGTGCGGACTCGCGAACGACGTCCTGCTCGAGATGAACCCCAATACGGGCATGCTCGCCCCGGTCAGCGGTGACATCGCGAACGCGCTCGTGGCCGAGGGCGGCGACGGATTCTCCCCGGACGGAGTCGCTGATGACCTGACCGCCGACGACGAGTCCGCAGACGCAGGTACCGCGAACACCGTCGACTCCGACAACGACCAGACGGCCGGCGGCACGGCAGGTACCCAGGGCGGCACCGGGCAGGCCGGCGCCAACGGCAGCACCGTCGCGCTGCCGTTCGGTCTCGACCCCGCCACGACCCCGGTCCTCGGCAGCTACGGCGGCATCACCGGGAACGTCACCACCGACTGGTACCGCCTCCCGGAACAGGATGCGGCGGGTTCTCGCGGCGACATCGTGTCGATATCGGCGGCCGGTCGGATCTTCTCGGTCGACGCCGACGGCACCGAAACCTACGGGCAACGGATCGAACTCGAATACGGTGTCACCGAAGGCGATACTGTGCGCGCACTCGGATCCGCCCTCCCGATCGACATCGGACCGGCACCGTCGTGGCGGAACCTGCGGGTGCCGCTCGACACTCTTCCTGCGGAAGCCGACACGGTGAGGATCGTCGCGCACGACCGCGATCTGGCACCGGAGCAGTGGCTCGCGTTCACCCCTCCGCGGGTGCCGCAGACGCAGACGGCACAGGCCGTTCTCGGCACCGAGTCCCCGGTCCTGTTGGATTGGGCCGTCGGCCTGAACTTCCCCTGCCAGCATCAGATGTTGCACAGCAACGGTGTCGCCGAGATCCCCGAGTTCCGGGTCCTTCCGGACCGTGTCGGAGCCATCTCGACGAATCTGTGGCAGGACCACTACGGTGGTGGTCCGCTCGGCTGGACCGAGATGTTGCTCGGCGGTCGCACGATCTCCTCGTACCTCGACAACGACTGGGATCGCGACTGGGGTTCGATCGAGCAGTATCGTCCGCTCGACGCGTCGGCCGAGCCGGCGCATGTGGACACCGAGAAGGTGAACCGGACCGGTTGGTGGACCCCTGGGCCGATCGAGACCTCGTATTGAGCCAGCGGACGGGGAGTCCCCGTCGCTTCGCTCGCCCCGAGCGGCCGCGTGGGCCAGAATGAGGCCATGCGGTCCCCGATCCCGGACTACCTGACTCAGGTACTCGATACATGTGCACCCGATTCCGGTGAGCTCGCCGAGTACATCCCGGAGCTGGCGGCGGTCGACCCCGATCGGTTCGCGCTCTCCTTGGTGACGGCGGAGGGCGACGCGTACTCCGTCGGCGACCACCAGGACGCGTTCACGATCCAGTCGATCTCCAAGCCGTTCGTGTACGGCCTCGCACTCGAGACCCTCGGGTTCGAGGCCGTCCTCGACCATGTCGGTGTGGAGCCGTCCGGTGAGGCGTTCAGCGAGATCTCGCTCGAGCGGAACACCGGTCGTCCGCTCAACCCGATGATCAATGCAGGTGCGCTCGCGACGCACGCCCTCGTGGCGTCCACCCCGCCGGCCGATTCCGGTGTCGAGCGGATCCTGAAGTTGCTCTCGTCGTTGGCAGGGCGCGAGCTCGACATCGATGAGAAGGTTGCCAGGTCGGAGCTGGACAACGGTTACCGAAATCTCGCTCTGGCCAATCTTCTTCGCAGTTACGACGTCTTCACGGGTGATCCGCGCGCCGTGGTCGAAGGGTATGTACGACAGTGCGCGGTGCGTGTGACGACCGCCGATCTCGGGATGATGGCTGCAACCCTTGCGAGCGGCGGAGTTCAGCCGCACACGGGCGAACAGATCTTTTCCAGACCTGTGGTGCGTCAAGTGTTGTCGGTGATGGCGACGTGTGGGATGTACGACGCCGCCGGAGACTGGTTGACGACCATCGGGATTCCCGCGAAGAGCGGTGTGTCCGGCGGGATCATCGGAATTCTTCCGGGGCAGTTGGGTATTGCGGTTTTTTCGCCGCGGCTCGATCCACACGGTACGAGTGCTCGCGGAGTCGAGGTCTGTGAACGTCTTTCTCGCGACATGAATCTGCATCTCATGGACGCCCCGATGGTTGCGCACTCGGTGTTGCGTCGCCGCAGGGAATTCGGAGATGGAGACACTGCTGTCACGCTGCTGGTGCTCCAGGGCGACCTCCAGTTCACGAACGTGGAGACGATCGTGCGCGACCTGATCGACGAACCGATCGTCACTCCCCGGCTCGTGCTCGACCTGGCCCTCGTCCGTTCGGTCTTCCCTGCCGGCAGCCGGGTTCTGCTCGAGATGGTCCGTCGACTGCACCTCGACGGGATCGAGGTGATGTTCATCGACCCCGAGGAGCATTTCCCCGATCCCGAGGTGGGGGGTGGTTACCGCCCGGTGGTGCTGGAGTCCATCGGCGAGTTGCCGATGGACCTGCAGTGGCGGCGAGGATTGCCCGGCTGACCGGTCAGTTCGACCCTGCCCACCGAACGGTCAGTTCGCATCTGCCCACCGAACGGTCAGTTCGCATCTGCCCACTGAGCGGCACGGACTGCGGCGACGACACCACCGTCGACGAGAAGGTCTGTGCCGGTGATGAAGCCGGCCTGCGGGTCGAGGAGAAACGCCGCCGCACCGGCGATGTCGTCGGGTGTGCCGAGTCTGCCGGTCGCCGACATGTTCACCATCCCCTGCATCCGTTGCCCGGATTCACCGGAGAGTTCCTGGCGGCCCATGGGAGTCGAGATGACTCCGGGACTGATGGAATTGATCCGTGCTCCGCGTTTTCCCCACGCGGCCGCTGCTGCCTGTACCCGCACTGCGTTGCCACGTTTCGCGACCGTATAGGCGATTCCGGGGTGTCCCAGCTTCTCGGCGGCGAGGAAGGGGAGATCGAGCAGTTCGGCGGTCGGGGTGATGGCGAGGGCCCTCTCCTGCTCGGGAGACAGTGCTCCCATGTGGCCGGCCATGCTGGCGATCACGACGCCGGCTCCGCGCGGGGCGATGACGCGGGAGAACTCGTCGAGGACGAGTGCGACACCCAGCAGATCGACCTTCAGGACGGCTTCGATGGGTGCCTGTTCCGGCGACACCCCGGCAGTGTGCGCGACGTGGGTGACGCGACCGAGTCCGGCTGCGAGGTCGGCGAGCGATGCAACCGAGTTGTGATCCGACACGTCGACGACCTGCGCTTTCACCTCGTGTCCCTCGCCGTGGAGGGTCGATGCAGCGTCGCCGAGGGTTGTCTCGTCGAAGTCTGCCAGCAGCACTGTGCGGCCGGCGCCCAGTCGTCGTGCGATGGCAAGCCCCATTCCGCCGACTCCGATGACGACGAGTACGTCGATGTCCATCATGCCCCTTTCGCGAGATCTACTGTCGGTCAAGACCGTACGGTGACGTGTCGGGCACCACACCGTGATCGGAACGATACCTGCCGATGGTGCTGATGGGGAGGTTGATGCTGGTAGTGCGGCCGTTCCGGATCCCTGCTGGCGCGAACGCCGAAGAGTGAGCTACGGTGTCGTGCGGTGTGCCGGAAGTCTGGTCGGCGAGAGAAGTGTCGTACGTACGAGAGAAGATCCAAACATGCCGTTCACCTGTGAAGATGTTGTTGTAGTCCGGATCGGTGGGTGACTGGGAATGCTCACGAAGTCCCCGTACCGCTGCCCCGGCGATGACAGCGTCATCCACCACGCGTGTGCAGGAATGCTGTCGCACTGGTCGAGGCCGGTCGACGAGCAGGTCGCGCGTACGTCCCTCGGCGAGACCCACGTGCTCAGCGTCGGGCCCGCGACAGGGCGCCCGATCGTCGTCCTCGCGGGAGGCGACCTCCCCGCAGCCGGCCTGCGCGATCTGGCCGGCTCGTTCGACCCGTCCCGGCGGGTGATTCTCATCGATCTGCCCGGCTTGCCGGGAGCGAGCGCATGCACCCGCCCTGAAGGCAACGTCCACGCCGCATACGGTCGTTGGCTCACGGAGGTCCTCGATGCCCTGGAGATCGGTGTCGTGCCGATCCTGGGGCTCGGATGGGCCGCGTCGGTTGCTGCTGCGATCACCGATGTGGAGCGGGTCGAGAAGCTCGTCCTCGCCGCTCCCCTCGGTCTGGTGCCGCGTGCGCGTTGGCACCGCGCACTGATTCCGGGTCTCCAGTGGCGCAATGAGCCGAATTTCGAGAACACCGAGCGCTATCTCCGCGCTCTCGCGGGTTCGGGCTTCGAGCCGGACGACGCCACGCTGCGGTGGTCCTGCCGCGTCGGTGCGTACTGCACCTCACTGGCGGGGATGCCTCGGATCGGCCGGTCGCTGTGGCAGCGCTGGAACGGTCACGCCGTGGAGCTCGTGGTGGGCGATCAGGATCCCCTCGTGCACGTCGCTCCGCTCCGGAAGATTGCGGACGAGATCGGCGCAAGCGTCGAGGTGGTGGAGGGCGCGGGGCGCCTGCTCCCGCTCGAGTCCCCGACGCTTCTCGCCGAGGAGATGTTCGCGCCCATCCGGTGAGTCGGGTCATGTGATTCTCGCTGCCGTATCCCGTATGGACGGCATGATTTCGCTCACCTGTGGGCATGGGGATCGTGCGCCCCACGTGGTGACCTGTCAGGTTCGGCGCCTTCGGTACCGATGTGACTCAGTTCGCATTCACATCCAAGTTACTCGGTGGTAGACCCGTAACAGACATCCTGTGTGTTCGGAGAGCCGTACCCGGATCGCCCCTGTCCGGGCACGCAGCCGTGGTGCCGGTACCTACCCGGCAGACCCCGCACGAAAGGTTCAGCATGCTCTTCAGCGCGATGTTCCCCTTGGCCGGTCGAAGTAAGCGCCGTCCTGCGCCGACGGCGGCGGCCGCGAATCCGTCGGCCGAGTCGCTGCGCGTGACCGCGTCGGCGTTGCGCGCGTGGGGCGCGGAGGTCGACGCCGACGAACTCGAGGTGCGGGCTGCGCGAGTGGCGACTTCCTAGCATCTTCCCTTCGGGGCCGGCGCACTTGTCGCGGTTGCGGCGAGCGTCCGTGATGGGATGCGGCGCCGGGCCACCCCCGACGGGTGTGGATCTCGGCCCGGCGCCGCTGGTCGGTCTTCCCTTGCGGGATACCTACGACCGTAGGTGAATATAACGGAAAGGTCACGCACTGATTGCGGTCGATCCGAGTGCCTGGACGAGTCGCGGCGTCATCGTTGCTGGTAGATGTCGAAATCGTGCTGCGGAGAGACCGAACGGTTTTCTTTGGTCCATGTGATTGTCGGCACGTTTTTCGGCAATGATTGCGAGAAGATCACGATCTCGAAGTGGGTCTGCTCCGTCGGGTGCTGCATCGACACGTACGGCTGACGACAGTGTCGTCAGCCGTAGGTGTCGATGGTGGGTAGTCCGTTGGCCCGTTCGGGCTCAGTCTTCGCGCCTGCTCGGCCACCGCTCGTGCAGGCGGCCGCGCTGGATGGTCGGGCTCGTGCCGGGGCTCTGTGGCCGAGGTGCGGGATCCTGCTGCCACTCACCGTCGCCTTCGTTTTCCTGCTCGCCCTCGTACGGCCGGCCGTGCTGCGGGTTCTGGCCGTACTGGGGCTCAGGCAGGTACTGGGACTCCGAACCGTACTGAGACTCCGAACCGTATTGGGGTTCCGGGTCGTACTGCGGGTCCGGGTCGTACTGCGGGTCCGGGTCGTGCTGCGGGTTCTGGTCGTATGAGGGATTCGAGTCGTACCGGGCCGTGTTGTCGGAGAACGAGTTCCTCTGCGGCAGCTGTCCCGCAGGTCGTTCGGAGATCTCCTGTGTGAGCGGGTACGGGTTGATGGCGTGCTCGGTCTCTGTTACCGATCGCTGCAGCCGACGCGGACGGTCGATCTGGTACGTGTCGGTGACAGTGTTACCCACTCCCTTGAGGAGTCGGATGGGCAGGTAGACGCTCGCGGTGATACCGGCGTTGGTCGTGGAATCGAAGGTCGGGCGCAGCCGCACCGTGATCCCGTTGCGCGCAGCGAGGCGCGCGACGACGAACAGACCCATGCGTCGGGCGGCACCCCAGTTGCCCTCGTCGTCGCTCGAAAGCCGTTCGTTGATCTCGGCCAGTTCCTCGGCCGGGATACCGATTCCGCGGTCGGCGATCTCGAGCAGTAGCCCACCGTCGACGGCGCGGGAGAACGCGAATGCGACGGTGCTGTCCGGCGGGGAGGCGCGGAGCGCGTTGTCGAGCAGCTCGGCGACGAGGTGCACGATGTCGGTGACGGAACTGCCGAGCAGGCTGCCTTCCGGTGCGTTGCCGAAATCGACACGCTGGTAGTTCTCGACCTGGGAGACCGCGGCGCGAAGCACATCGCCCAACGGTGTGTCGGGCACGCGGCCCATGCGCTGACGGGTACCGGCTAGGACGAGCAGCGAATCGCCGGTGCGACGCATACGTGCGGCGAGGTGGTCGAGTGCGAACAGGTTCTGGAGTCGCGTGGGATCGCGCTCTTCGTGCTCGAGCGAGTCGATGAGCGTGAGCTGCTGCTCGACGAGGGTCTTGTTCCGTCGTGCCAGGGTTTCGAGCATCTCGTTGACCTGACGTCGAAGTGCGGCCTGCTCACCTGCGAGGCGGAGAGCGCCGGCGCTCATGTTGTCGACAGCGCGCGCCACCTCACCGATCTCCTCCCGGGTGGTGACGCGGACCGGCTCGAGGTTGACCGTCTCGATGTCGGCACCGTTCTTGATGTCTGCGATCGCGTCCGGTAGGCCGACTTCGGCGGCTCGGAGGGTGTCGTTGCGGAGGCGCCGCAGAGGCCGGATCAAGGAGGCCGCAACGAGCAGGGCGAGGCCGAGCGCGAGTGTGAGGATCACCGCCACGCCGATTGCCGTACCCCACGCGTTCCGTTTGGCCGTGGACGCGAGGTCGTCGAGTGTCGCGACGATCCGGGTTCCGGCCCCGTCGACGACCTCCTGATAGATGGTCAAGGTCGCGAAGATCGAGTTGCGCAGTGCGGACACGTCGGTGGACGCGTCGTCGATACCTGCGATGAGAGCGCGTCGTTGTTCCATCAGCCCGTTGAGGGTGCTCGACATCTCGGGATCGGACGCGTTCTCGAGGAACAATGCGAGCTTGCCGGCCTCGGCGGCCTGCGCATTGGTGAACATGAGGCTCGCTGCCTCGGAACCGTCCATGAGCGCACCGAACGCGATGACCTGGTCGATGATCTCCCACTGGGTGTCCCAGGTGGCGAGGAGCAGACCGGCATCGGCGAGCACCTGCGAGTCGCCGCTGGCGTCGACGATACTCCGGAACACCAGGGTGATCCGGGAGACGAATCCCTGGAGCTGTTCGTGGAGTGCCTCGCGCGACGCCCCACCTTGAGTGGCGCTCTGGTAGAGGGCCTCGCCTTCCTGGATGGCGCGGGACACCTGGGCCATGAGCTGGGGGTCGAGGTCCGGGTCGGCGAGGAACGCGTCGAGCGTGGGCTCGTGCTCGGAGATGATCGCCGCGGCGTTGTCGGTGGGCAGGTGGATCATGGTTGCCAGGGCTGCACCGCCGACGCCCATGCTCCACTGCGCCAGCGAGGGGATGATCGTCACCCGCTCCGCTTGCTCGGAGTAGTGCCTCGCCTCTTGGACGGTGTCGTAGACGCGCAGGCCGCCGTAGAGCGACGCGGCAATGAGGGGCACAGCGACAACCGCCGTGACCTTCTGCCACAGGCGCCAATTGTCCGGTGTCGGCAGCCGCAAGTTGCGGAAGAGGCTCATGGGGGTGGGCCTGGCCTTTCTGGTCCGTGTCTCACACCGGCCGGGCCGAAATCGGGATTTGCCCTGGGGAAAGGTTCGGCAATCTAACACTCAACCAGTGAGATCTGGGTCAGATTAGGGCTGTGTCATGCATTAATACAAATTGCATGTCCGAATCGGATAGGAGGTATGCGCTGTAACAGATACCGGACGTTCAGTATGTAACGGGCGACTGGGATAGGATCCCCGAGGCCCGGCGATCCCCATGAAGAGGAGAAATGCGGTGGAACTGCGACGAGTCGATCTGAATCTGCTCGTCGTTCTCGATGTCCTCCTCACCGAATGCAATGTGACGAAGGCTGCACGCCGGCTGAACATGTCTCAGCCCGCCACCAGCACCGCACTGGCGCGTCTGCGCAAACAGTTCGACGACCCCCTCCTGGTCAAGAGCGGACGAACACTGAGGCCGACGCCGCGTGCACTCGCCCTCACCGAACCGCTACGACGTGTGCTGTCCACCGTGGAACGGTCGATCCTCACCGTTCCCGACTTCGATCCCGCGACGGCCGAGCGCGCTTTCACACTGCTCACCGGGGATTATTCGGAGGTGACGTTGCTGCGGAACCTCCTGAGGCGGAATCGGTACCGATCGCACGGCATCAGGTTCGATATGCAGCCGCTGTCGATGGCCGGGATCGAGGCTTTCCACAGACACGAAATCGACCTCGCCGTGGTACCGGAGCAACTGCTCTCCACATCCGAATTCGAACAGTGCAGACGCCGAGTCGTCCTCCACGATCGATACGTCGGGGTCGTGTGGAGCGGGCATCCGTACGCAGGTGTCGAACTCACCGCGGATGTGCTCGCGGGCTATCCCCTGTTGTCCTATCTGCAGTACGGCGGCGACAAGAGTCTCGCCCGAACCCTGTCCCGAGCCGGGATCGCCACGAGGTCGTCGGCGACGACCACCAACATTGCAGTCTTGCCGTATGTGCTCGAAATGACCGATCTCGTGACGATCATCCCGGAGCGTATGGCACGGCGGATCGCAGGTGTGGCGCAACTACGGATCCTCGAACCGAGTTTTTCGCTTCCCGCCGTGCGTGAGTGGGCGGTATGGCACGACGAGTTCGACGACGACCCCGGCCACCGCTGGCTACGCACCGAACTGTCGGTGATCGCCACACCGGATCTGGTTGCCGGACTTCACGCCACACGCCTCTCCGCGGTGACCTGAGGATCTTCCCGGGTCACCGCGAAGAGACGTGGTGATCAGTGCAGTGTGGTGGTCAGTGCAGGGTGCTGGTCAGTTCGACCGCTTGCGGAGAATCACCGCGAGGATCAAGGCGACAATTGCGACGATCCCCACGACCGGCGCGATGCGTTGCACCGCGGAACCGCTCGCGTACTGCATGAGGTCGAGTGGCTCGGCCTCGGGTTGCGCCGCCGGTGCTTTGGGTGCGCTCGCGGTTGCTTTCGGTGCGCTCGCGGGCGCCGCCGACGCTGCGGCGGCCGGAGTTGCAGCACTTGCGCTGTCGGCAGGAGCCTCCTCGGGCTCGGCCGCTGCCGGGCCGAGTTTCTTGGACAGGCATGCCGCGAACTGCTCGAGGATCTTGCCGCCGACGTCCGAGATCATGCCGCGACCGAACTGCGCCGGCTTGCCCGTGATCGTCATATCGGTGGTCACGGTGCCGTTGGTGTGGTCGCCCTCGCCGGTGAGCACGATGGTGATGGTCGCGCTGACGGTTCCGTTGCCCCGCGCGTCCTTCGCGTTCGCTTCGATGACTGCCCGCTTGGCCGACTCGTCCTTCTCGACGTAGACGCCGGTGCCCTTGTAGGTGAGCGCGACCGGGCCCAGCTTGACCTTCACCGTGCCGGTGAAGGTGTCGCCGTCCACACCGGTGAGCGTCGCCCCGGGCATACAGGGGGCGACCTTCTCCGGATCGAGCAGCGCGGCCCACACCTCGTCGACGGGTGCCGGTACGGACAGCTGGTGTTCGAGTTGCATCGGTCTCTCCTGCGTCGGTTCTGCGGGATCGGTCAGAGCCCCGCAGCGGTCGTCACGGCCCGCCGGGTGAGGACCGTCGCCAGGTGGCTCCGGTACTCGGCGTCGGCATTGCCGTCGGTCATCGGGTCGGTCCCGTCGGCCGCGTGTGCCGCGGCCGACGCGATCGTGTCGGCGGTGGCCGCTTGTCCGACGAGTGCGTCTTCGACCGCGCGGGCCCGCACGGGCACCGCGGCCATGTTCGTCAGAGCGACCTTCGCTTGTCGGATCGTGCCATTGTCGATGTCGATTGTCGCTGCGACACCCACGATCGACCATTGTTGCGCTGCGCGATGGAACTTCTCGTAGCGTGCCGCCCACTCCGTGTGCTTGGGAATGCGGATCTCCGCGAGGATTTCGCCGGGTTCGACCGCAGTCGTGAAGTAGTCCTGGAAGAAGTCGGCCGCCGAGACGGTGCGCCGACCCGACGGGCCGACGACGACGAGTTCCGCGTCGAGCGCCAGTGCCGGAGCGGACAGATCGCCTGCGGGGTCGGCGTGGACGAGAGCGCCGCCGAGTGTTCCGCGGTGGCGGATCTGCGGGTCGGCGACGGTGGCTGTGGCCTCTGTCAGCAACCTCGCGTGCTGCGCGACGAGAGGATCGTGCAGCACCTCGTAATGCGTGGTGGTTGCTCCGATCACCAGCGTGTCGCCGTCTTCACGGATACCGCGCAGGTCAGGCACTCGACCGAGGTCCACGACGGTGGTCGGTGCTGCCATACGGAGCCGGAGCACGGGCATCAGGCTCTGCCCTCCGGCCAGCACCTTGGCGTCCTCACCGGCGTCGTTCAGCGCGGCGACTGCTTCGTCGAGAGTGGTCGGGGCGGCGTACTCGAATTCGGCGGGGATCATCGGTTTCCTTCCTGGGCGGAACGGATCGCGTGCCAGACCCGCATGGGTGTGCACGGCATGTCGATGGAACGAACTCCGAGCGGACGGAGCGCATCGAGTACGGAGTTGACCACCGCGGGTGTCGACGCGATCGTGCCGGCCTCGCCGACCCCCTTGACCCCGAGCGGATTTCCCGGAGCAGGTGTGTCGGTGCGGTCGGTGGTGAAGTGCGGGAGGTCCACCGCCGTCGGCAGCAGGTATTCGGCGAACGAGCCGCTGAGCAGCGTTCCGGACTCGTCGTGGAGGGCCTCCTCGTACAGGGCCTGGGCGATGCCTTGCGCCAGACCGCCGTGCACCTGGCCCTCCACGATCAGCGGGTTCACCACGTGCCCGATGTCGTCGACACACACGTACTTGCGGATTCGTGCGTGCCCGGTCTCGGTGTCGACTTCGATCGCGCACAGGTGGGTGCCGTGCGGGAACGAGAAGTTGTCGGGGTCGTATGCGGCCTCGGAATCGAGGTTCGGTTCGACTCCGTCGGGCAGGTCGTGCGCAGCGAACACCGCGAGTGCGACGTCGGTGAGAGCAACGGCCTTCTCGGTTCCCTTCACCTTGAATCGGCCCTCGGTGAATTCGAGATCGTCCTCGGCACATTCCATCAGGTGCGCCGCGATCGGGCGGGCCTTCGCGACCACCTTCTCGGCTGCCTTGACCACGGCGATTCCGCCGACGGCAAGTGAGCGCGACCCGTACGTGTCGAGCCCGCGTGGCGACGACTGGGTGTCGCCGTGCAGGATCTCGATGTCGTCGAACGGGATTCCCAGCTGATCGGCGACGATCTGGCTCCAGGCGGTCTCGTGACCCTGGCCGTGCGACGACGACCCGGTGACCACTTCGACCTTGCCGGTCGGCAGCATGCGGACGGCGGCGTGTTCCCACCCGCCGGCCCCGTACGACAGCGATCCGAGTACCCGAGACGGAGCGAGACCGCACATCTCGGTGAAGGTCGACACCCCGATGCCGAGTTGCACGGGATCGTTCGATTCGCGACGCTGCGCCTGCTCGCGCCGCAGGCCGTCGTAGTCGAACAACTCGCGGGCCTTCGCGGTGGCGGCTTCGTAGTTGCCCGAATCGTAGGTCAGCCCCGCCACCGAATCGAACGGGAACTCTTCGTGCTTGATCCAGTTCTTCTCGCGGATCTCGAGGGGATCCATCGACAGTTCGACGGCGAGTTCGTCCATCATGCGTTCGATCGCGAACGTCGCCTCCGGGCGCCCCGCACCGCGGTACGCGTCGGTGGGCACCTTGTTGGTGAACACGTTGGTGCAGGTGAAGTGGTAGGAGTCGAACTTGTAGATACCGCTGAACATGAATGCCCCGAGGATCGGCACCCCAGAAGTGACGAGACGCAGGTACGCGCCCATGTCGGCGAGCAGTTCGACCTTGAAACCGGTGACGGTGCCGTCGCGTCGGGCAGCGAGCGTGAGCTTCTGGATCTGGTCGCGGCCGTGGTGCGCGGCGACCATCGACTCGCTGCGGGACTCGGTGTACTTGACGGGCTTGCGGAGTCGGCGCGCGATGAGCAGCGTGAGAACCTCTTCGGGGGTCACCTGCAGCTTGCCGCCGAACCCTCCGCCGACGTCGGGCGCGATCACCCGCAGTTTGTGTTCGGGAATGCCGAGCGACATCGCCAGCATCAGTCGCAGAATGTGCGGTACCTGGGTGGCCGACCACATCGTGATCTGCGTGGCGGTGGGATCCACGACCACAGAGCGGGGCTCCATGAACGCGGGAATCAGTCGTTGCTGCCGGAAGGTGCGTTCGACGAGCACCTCTGCGTCGCGGATCGCGTCCTCGACGTTGCCTCCGGAACCGGCTTCGGCCGAGTCGAATGTCCACGTGGCGCTGCGATTCGTTCCGAGATCGGGATGGACCAGTTCGGTATCGGCGGCCGCGTCGGCGAGGTCGAGTACCACCGGCAGGTCCTCGTACTCGACGTCGATGACGTCGAGCGCGTCGTGCGCCTCGTAGGTGGTGCGGGCAACGACGACGGCGACCGCCTCACCGGCGAAGTTGACGGTGTCTACGGCCAGCGACGGTGCGGGCGGAGCCAACTGATCTTCGGTGATCGGCCACGCGCACGGCAGGCTCCCCTGCTCCTCGGCGAGGTCGGCGCCTGTGTACACGGCGATGACGCCCGGCATCTTCTCTGCTTCCTCCGCATCGATGCCGGTGATGCGGGCGTGCGAGAAGGGGCTGCGCAGGATCGCGGCGTGCAACATGCCGGGGAGGACGATGTTGTCGGTCCACCGGGTCCGGCCGGTGATGAGGTGTTCGTCCTCCTTGCGGCGGCGCGACTGTCCGATCTCGAGGTCGTCCGAGCTGGAGGTGCGTGATTCGGTGGTGGTCATCGTGCGTCCTCCGCCTGGGTTCCCTGCATGCGCCGGGCTGCGTCCTGCGCGGCAGCGACGATGTTCTGATATCCCGTGCAGCGACAGAGATTTCCCTCGAGTCCGTGGCGTACCTGCTCTTCGTCGGGGTCGGGGTTCTCGTTCAACAGGTCGACTGTCGACATGATCATGCCGGGTGTGCAGTATCCGCACTGCAAGGCATGGGTCTCGCGGAATGCCTCCTGGACAGGGTGCAGCGCGCCGTCCTTCGCGAGCCCCTCGACTGTCGTGACAGCCCTGTCGTCGGCCTGCACGGCGAGCACAGAGCAGGACTTGACGCTCTTGCCGTCCAGCAGGACGGTGCATGCACCGCAGTTGCTGGTGTCGCACCCCACCACAGTGCCCACCTTGCCGAGTCGTTCCCTCAGATAGTGGACGAGAAGGAGTCGGGGTTCGACGTCGTCGGTGTAGACCGCTCCGTCGACCGTGACAACGATGCGCATCGGACCTCCCAGTGCTTCGTACAGTCCCGTGTGTTCCCCAGTGATATGGGTCACTGTCAGCTTCCTGCATCTCACGCGTAGAAAGGAGGTGATTGACGGAAATCCTTCGGCCACATCCGCACCGTCTGCCGAAGCCTCCGACGGCGAGAGGAACGCACATGGCCCGGCTCGACAACAAGATCGCATTCATCACCGGAGTTGCCCGTGGTCAGGGCCGTGCGCACGCCGTGCGGCTCGCGAGTGAAGGCGCCCAGATCATCGGCATCGATCTCGCCGGTCCCCTGCCCGGCGTCCCCTACGATTCGGCGACCCCGGGCGACCTCGAGGAAACGAAGCGGCTCGTCGAGGCGGAAGGCGCGAAAGCGCACCTGGCACAGTGCGACGTCCGCGACCTGGAGGGCATGACGAAGGTGGTCGACGAAGGGGTCGCGCACTTCGGCGGCCTCGACGTGGTAGTCGCCAACGCCGGTATCTGCATTCCGCAGACCTGGGACGAGGTCACCCCCACGAGCTTTCGCGACACCCTCGACATCAACGTCACCGGCGTGTGGAACACGGTCACCGCGACCGCGCCGCACCTCATCACCCGCGGTGGCGGGTCGATCGTCATCACCAGCTCACTCGCCGGTGTGAAGCTGCAGCCGTTCATGGTGCACTACACCACCAGCAAGCATGCGCTCGTGGGCATGGCCCGCGCATTCGCGGCGGAACTCGGGCAGCACGACATCCGTGTCAACAGCATTCATCCCGGTGCCGTGAACACCCCGATGGGTTCGGGGAGCATGCGTGAGCGCATCGCACAGACCGCGGAGTCCAATCCGCGCCTGGGCGGCATGACCATGCCGTTCCTGAACAAGTACATGGCGGAGGCCGACGAGATCGCGAACATGGTCGCGTTCCTCGCCTCCGACGAATCGGCGTTCGTCACCGCCCAGAGTCTGGCGATCGACGGCGGCGCCCAATACTTCTAGGCCCAGTACTTCTCACCGGTAGGGTGCGACAGTTCTTCGTGCGTGTGGATCGGTCCCTGCCGGTCCGCCAGGCGTTGCCCGCGTCCGCCCCACCGCAGCGCAATGATCTCGGCACCGATCGACACGGCGGTCTCCTCGGGGGTGCGGGCACCGAGATCGAGGCCGATCGGCGAGCTCAGCTCGGCGAGCTCGTCCTCGGTCATACCGATCTCGCGCAGCCGGGCAAGCCTGTCGTCGTGCGTGCGGCGCGAGCCCATCGCCCCCACGTAGGCGACGTCCATCCGCAACGCCACCTCGAGCAGCGGCACGTCGAACTTGGGGTCGTGGGTGAGCACCGCGATCACTGTGCGCTGGTCGACCCGGCCGGCCTCGTGTTCGGCCGCAAGATAGCGGTGTGGCCAGTCGACGACCACTTCGTCGGCCGCGGGAAAACGCGCGGGGGTCGCGAACACGCCGCGCGCGTCGCACACTGTCACCCGGTAGCCGAGGAACGACCCGAGCGTGGCCATCGCGGCCGCGAAATCGATTGCGCCGAATACCAGGAGGCGCGGTCGTGGCTGGAACGCGTTGACGAACACCGACATACCTTCGCCGCGTCGCTGACCGTCGGGTCCGTAGTGCAGGGTCCCGGAACGGCCCACGTCGAGCAGGCCGCGCGCGTCGTCGGTGATCGCGTCCGTCATGCGGGTGGAGGGAAGCTCACCGGCGGCCCGGTCGGGCCACACCACCATGCGTCGCCCGACCACGGCGGGATCGGGATGTTCGGTGACGGTGGCAACCGCGACAGGTTCGCCCGTGTGGATCGAGTCGATGACGTCGCCGAGCGCGGTGAACTCTGCGGGGTCGATGCGTTCGACGAAGACGTCGATGATGCCGCCGCAGGTCAGGCCGACCGCGAATGCGTCGTCGTCGGAGACCCCGTACCGCTGCAGAACTGCGTTGCCGTCGCCGATGACCTCTTGACCCAGTTCGTAGACTGCACCCTCGACGCACCCGCCGGACACGCTGCCCGTGACGCTGCCGTCGCCGGCGACGAGCATCGAGGCGCCCGCTTCGCGTGGCGCGGACCGGAACGTCGAGACCACGGTGCCCAGTGCGACGGTTTCTCCGGCACGGTACCGGCGCTCGAGTTCGTCGAGAACATCACGCACGGTGGACCTCCTTCAGCAGTTCCTCCAACGTCGCCAGGCTGTGCCCGGCGAGCAGTCGGTCGAGGTGCGGGAGTGCGGCCGAGATCCCGGACTGGATGGGTTCGTAACCGTCGGCGCCCGCATGGGGGTTGACCCAGAGTACGGCGTGGGCGAGTCGGCGCAGTTGAGCCATCTGTTCGGCCAGCAAAGAGGTGTCGCCGCGTTCCCAGCCGTCGGAGAAGATGACGACGACGGCACCGCGTGCGATACCCCGTCGGCCCCAGCGGTCGAGGAACGCACGCAACGTGTCGCCGAGACGCGTGCCGCCGGCCCAGTCGGGGACGGTGTGCGATGCCGCGGCCAGTGCGCGTTCCGGATCGCGGGCGCGAAGTGCGCGCGAGAGGCGGGTCATGCGTGTGCCGAGGGAGAACACCTCGGTGCCCGACGGGTTGCTGCGGGTGACGACGTGCGCGAAGCGCAGGAGTGCGTCGGCGTAGGGGCTCATGGATCCGGAGACATCGATGAGCAGAACCACTCGACGTGGACGGGTCGTGCGGCGGTGCCGGGCGGGCCGGACTGTTTCGCCGCCCGCGGCGAGCATGGCCCGCAGGGTGCGCCTCGGGTCGACGGTGCCGCGTCGTGACGGTCGCAGTCGTGCTGCGGGTCGTCGCGGTGGGCGGGGTTTCAGCAGCGTGAGCATCTCGTCGAGGTGAGCGCGTTCGGCGGGGGTGAGTTCGGCGATGTCGCGGTGCCGCAGGATCTCGGTGTCGTCGGCCGCGACCTGGAGTCGCGGCGAATCGTCGCCTCCGGTGTCGGATCCGGTCGGCGAAGTGAGCGCGGCGACCGTCGCGGTGCGCTGTTGCTGCCCGGTGGTGCGGGTGACGACAGGGAGGTCGCCTCCGAACCACGCTTCGAACGCGAGGTCGTAGCGGGGAATCTCGTCGGGGTCGCGGCAGAGGGTTGCCCGTCCCGCCCAGTACACCTGCGTGGGGTCGCTCGCGTCCACTTCGCGGAGGGCACGGACGTAGCCGTGGGTGGAGTCGAGCGCGACCGGGAACCCGGCCTCTTCGAGGGCTCGCGCGAACCCTGCGACACCGACGAGCGCACCGCCGCCCACGGGTCAGCCTGCCAGGAGTCGGTCGAGACCCGCGCGCGCGACCCGTTCGAGGTCCTCGCGATATTTCAGGACTGCGCCGAGCGTCGCGGCGGCGGTCGCGGTGTCGAGCACGTCGCGGTCGAGTTCGATCAGGGCCCGCGCCCAGTCGAGGGATTCGGCGACCCCCGGAGGTTTGAGCAGATCCGCGTCGCGGAGGGCATGGACGGCGCGGGCGATCTGTTCCGCAAGCGCGGCATCGATTCCGGGGAGCCGGCGGCGCAGGATCGCGATCTCGCGTTCGAGGTCGGGATGTTCGACCCAGTGGTAGAGGCAGCGTCGTTTGAGTGCATCGTGCACATCGCGGGTGCGGTTGGAGGTGAGTACGACGAGGGGCGGAACACTCGCCCGGATCTCCCCGAGTTCGGGGATGGTCACGGAGTTCTCATCGAGGACCTGCAGCAGGAACGCCTCGAACTCGTCGTCGGCGCGGTCGATTTCGTCGACGAGCAGCACGCACGGGGCGTCGGTGAGGGCCTGCAGCAGCGGGCGGGTGAGCAGGAATCGCTCGGTGTAGAGAGAGCGCTCGGCGGTATCGGCGTCGAAACTGCCCTCGCTTGCTGCTTCGAGGGTGCGCAGGTGCAGTAGCTGCCGGGGAAAATCCCAGTCGTACAGTGCTTGCGACGCATCGATGCCCTCGTGGCACTGCAGCCTGATCAACGGCAGGTTCAGGGCCTCGGCGAGCGCGACGGCGAGCGAGGTCTTCCCTGTGCCGGGCTCCCCTTCACAGAACAGAGGCCTGCCCATGCGGAGCGCGAGGAACGCCGACATCGCAACGCCGTCGTCGGCGAGGTAGCCGGTCGACTCGAGGGATCGGGCCAGGTCTTGCGGGGATCGCACGTGCACTGCCGCTGCCATGCGCCGAGCTTAGGCCGTGCGCCAGGTGTTGTATCCGCGACTGCACCTGACAACCGCGAACACGGCAGGCAGATGCACGCGGTCGACCCGGTGAGTTTGTCCGCGGATCGCGCGTACGCCGTCGTCAGGTGCTGGGACGCACCGTGAGGATCTGCGACATCGTGCCGATCGGGCCGTAGGTGTCGTGCAGGACGCTGCTGGTCAGGCCGATACCGTCGGCTCCGAACGACACGGTGGTGTCGAAGCCGACCCAGTCGCCGTTTGGCTGCCTGAACAGGTGCGCGGTGAGATCGAGGTTGGGGAAGGCGACGGCCTTCGGGTCGGCGCGCACGGTCATGCCGTTGGAGATGTCGAAGAGTCGGACGGCATGCGCGAGGTCGCTGACCTTCTCGTCGGTGAGCAGCGGAATCGGGGAACGTACCCAGAACGAGGCTCGTCCCGGCTCGACCTGATCGCGCCGAATCTCCGCTGATTCGATGAATCCGCCCGGCCACACCTCGGCGGCGTCCCAGGGCTTCATCTCGTCCGGCGCGGCGATCCGGGGTAGCGCTGTGCCTTCGAGTGTGTCGGTGGCGCCAGGAGTCATGAGCCACGCCCGCAGTCGCACGGCGGCGCGCCCGCCGTGGCTGAGCACGGCCTCGACGAGTTCGATGGTGCGACCGGGACGCAGCACCGTCACCTCGACATCCATGTCGCCGATCGGCAGGACCCCGAGGATGTCGTAGGACAGGCGACCGATCACCAGGCCGTCGTCGCGCCGCGCATTTCGGTCGCATTCGACGACGTGCGCGAGCAGCCCGAATGCGGGTGCGATGTGCTGTTCTGCGGTGTTCCATGCGCCACCCACGTGCTCGGTTGCGCGGAAGGAGTGCCCTCCGGTGCGTTCGAAGTAGCTCATGACCGATCTCCTTGTCCTACTTTTTCCACACGTGTGGAGTCGAGTGCTGCGAGCGCCATCCGTCGCAGTACGGTGCGGGTGCTGTGCGGTGAGCGAGGATCGGCGCTGTGTGGTGTGGAGTTGATGAGCCCGAAGGTCGCGTGCGCCATGGTGCGGGCGTCGGATTCGGCGAGTGCCGGATCGATGCGGCACAGCACGCCCACCCAGATCTCGACGTAGCGGCGCTGCAGGGTGCGGACCTGGCGTCGTCCCTCGTCGGTGAGTGAGTGCAGTTCGCGGTCCTGGACGCGGATGAGGTCCTGTTCTCCCAGCGCGAAGTCGAGATGGAAGTCGACGAGGCCCTCGAGTGTCTCGTGGGGGTCGGAGTTGCTCTCCTCGACCGCGGTGCCGCCGGCGAACAGGCGTCGGCTGATGTCGACGAGTATCTCGACCAGCAGCGCGTCCTTGTTGGGGAAGTGCCGGTAGACGGCGGGTCCGCTGATGCCGACGGCCGCACCGAGGTCCTCGAGGCGCACGCCGGTGAAGCCGCGTTCGGCGATCAGGCGCGCCGCGGCGACGAGCAGTTGCCGCCTGCGCTCGGCCTTGGCCTGCGACCGTGGTGTGAGCGTGACGGACTCCGCCGCAGCCTGCTGCGCAGCCTCCACTTCGACAGCCTCGTTCATGGCCGGCACTCCACTCGTCTGGTTGTGGGCAACATTGGGTATGGACAACTCGGTTAATGGTAACTAACCTAGTTTTTCAGTTAATGGTGATTAGGTCAATCTACCGAGGATGGTGACCGTGACAACCGCTCACGCTCTCTCGAAAACCAGCCGTGACCAGCACGAACAATTGGTCGGAGAACTCCGGGAGAAGCTTGCTGCGGCAGCCCTCGGGGGCAGCGAGAAATCCCGCGAACGCCACGTGTCGCGGGGCAAGCTGCTCCCCCGCGACCGCGTCGACGAGCTTCTCGACACCGGAAGCCCGTTCCTCGAACTGTCCCCGCTCGCCGCGAACGGCATGTACGACGACGAGTGCCCCGGCGCCGGCGTCATCACCGGTATCGGCCGCGTCGCCGGTCGCGAGTGCGTGATCGTCGCGAACGACGCCACGGTCAAGGGCGGAACCTACTACCCGATCACCGTCAAGAAGCATCTGCGCGCGCAGGAAGTCGCGCTGCAGAACAACCTGCCGTGCATCTACCTCGTCGACTCCGGAGGCGCTTTCCTGCCCCGGCAGGACGAGGTCTTCCCCGATCGCGAGCATTTCGGCCGCATCTTCTACAACCAGGCGACGATGAGCGCGCAGGGGATCCCGCAGATCGCGGCGGTCCTCGGCTCGTGCACCGCCGGCGGCGCCTACGTGCCCGCGATGAGCGACGAGGCCGTGATCGTCCGCAACCAGGGCACCATCTTCCTCGGCGGTCCGCCGCTGGTGAAGGCCGCGACCGGAGAGGTCGTCACCGCCGAAGAGCTCGGTGGCGGCGACCTGCATTCGAAGGTCTCCGGCGTCACCGACCACCTCGCCGAAGACGACCGCGACGCCCTGCGCATCGTGCGCAACATCGTCTCGACCCTCGGGCCGCGCACCCCGCGCCCGTGGGACGTCGCCCCGACCGTCGAACCCGACGCCGACCCGGCCGAGCTCTACGACGTCGTCCCCACCGATTCGCGCACCCCGTACGACGTGCGCGAGGTCATCTCTCGGGTGGTCGACGGCTCCTCGTTCCACGAGTTCAAGGCCGAATACGGCAAGACTCTGGTCACCGGGTTCGCGCGCATCCACGGCCATCCCGTCGGTGTCATCGCCAACAACGGTGTGCTGTTCGGTGAATCCGCGCTCAAGGGAGCGCATTTCATCGAACTGTGCGACAAACGTTCAGTTCCGCTGCTGTTCCTGCAGAACATCTCCGGGTTCATGGTCGGCCGCGACTACGAGGCCGCCGGCATCGCCAAGCACGGCGCGAAGATGGTCACCGCCGTTGCCTGCGCGCGCGTCCCGAAGCTCACCGTCGTCGTCGGCGGCTCGTACGGCGCCGGCAACTACTCGATGTGCGGGCGCGCGTATTCGCCTCGCTTCCTGTGGATGTGGCCCAATGCCCGCATCTCGGTGATGGGCGGCGAGCAGGCCGCATCGGTCCTCGCGACCGTGCGTTCGGATCAGCTCGACGCATCGGGCAAGCCGTGGTCGGCCGAGGACGAGGAAGCGTTCAAGGCGCCGATCCGTGAACAGTACGAAGACCAGGGCAACCCCTACTACTCCACCGCGCGGTTGTGGGACGACGGCATCATCGACCCCGCCGACACCAGAAAAGTTCTCGGACTGGCACTGTCGACGTGCGCCAACGCACCGCTCGAGCCGGTCTCCTACGGCGTCTTCCGGATGTGAGCGAGATGAGTGACACGAAACGCATCGATACAGTACTGGTAGCCAACCGCGGAGAGATCGCCGTCCGCGTCATCCGCACCCTCAAAGCGATGGGCATCCGCTCCGTCGCAGTGTTCAGTGAGGCCGACCGCGACGCCCGGCACGTCCGGGAAGCCGATACCGCCGTACTCCTCGGCCCCGCCGCGGCACGCGAGAGCTACCTGGTGATCGACAAGGTCATCGCCGCGGCGGTCGAAACCGGCGCGCAGGCCATCCACCCGGGTTACGGATTCCTGTCGGAAAACTCGGAATTCGCCGCCGCGTGCACCACGGCGGGCATCGCGTTCCTCGGCCCGTCCGCCCACGCGATCGAGACCATGGGCGACAAGATCACCGCGAAGGCCGCGGTCTCGGAGTTCGATGTCCCCGTCGTCCCGGGTATCTCGCGACCGGGCCTGACCGACGACGAGCTGATCGCCGGTGCCGCTGAAGTCGGCTACCCGGTGCTGGTCAAGCCGTCGGCCGGAGGTGGCGGCAAGGGTATGCGGCTGGTGCACGATCCCGCCGATCTTCCCGACGCCCTGGTCTCCGCGCGTCGCGAGGCCGGGTCGTCGTTCGGTGACGACACGCTGTTCCTCGAGCGATTCGTACTGAGACCGCGCCACATCGAGGTACAGATCCTCGCCGACACCCACGGTAATGTCGTCCATCTCGGCGAACGCGAATGCAGTCTGCAGCGTCGCCACCAGAAGGTCATCGAGGAAGCGCCGTCACCGTTGCTCGACGAGGCCACCCGTGGTCGCATCGGTGAAGCGGCCTGCAACACGGCGCGCAGCGTCGACTACACCGGCGCCGGCACCGTCGAGTTCATCGTCTCGGCCGACGCCCCCGACGAGTTCTTCTTCATGGAGATGAACACCCGCCTGCAGGTCGAGCATCCCGTCACCGAGATGGTCACCGGCCTCGACCTCGTCGAGTGGCAGGTGCGTGTCGCCGCCGGGGAGCCACTCGGATTCACCCAGGACGACGTCACCCTCACCGGTCACGCCATCGAAGCCCGCGTGTACGCCGAGGATCCCGGTCGCGGGTTCCTGCCCACCGGAGGCACCGTCGCCGACGTGATCGAAGCGAGCGGCACCGGGATCCGCGTCGACTCCGGCCTGCAGCCGGGCACGGTCGTCGGCAGCGACTACGACCCGATGCTCGCCAAGGTCATCGCGCACGCCGACGATCGTGCCGGAGCACTGCGGCGCCTCGACCGTGCGCTCGCCGACACCGCGGTGCTCGGTGTGGTGACCAATATCGACTTCGCGCGGTTCCTGCTGGCCGATCCCGAGGTGGTGGCCGGCGCACTGGACACCGGTCTGCTCGATCGGCGTCTCGGTGACTACACCGCACCCGAGACCTCCGATGCCGCGCTGGTCGCCGCGGCCGTGCTCCGCTGGTTGCAGCACTGGCCCGACGACACCTCCGACCCGTGGGACGTTCCCGACGGATGGCGAGTGGGCCCGCACGTGCCGACCAGCTACCGGCTCGCGTCCGGCGACCGCACCGCGCACGTGCGACTCACCGGAACCCCGTCTGCAGGCACCGCGAATGTTGAGGACGGCAGCGAATACTCGCTGTCCGCATTTCTCGACGGCTCGGTTCTTGCTGTCGTGCTCAACGGTCGCCGTCACGTGTTCCGGGTCGCGGAGGTCGACGACGCGATCTGGCTCGCCGACGGACACGGTGCCGTCGCGGTCCGTGAGGTCCGCGAGGCCAGCGTGCGCGGCGGCGACGATCACGCCGGCGACGCCGATATCACGAGCCCGATGCCGGGTGCCGTCATCGCCGTCTCCGTAGAGGCAGGCGCCGAGGTCACCGCGGGCCGGACGATCGCGATCGTCGAAGCCATGAAGATGGAACACGCGCTCACCGCCCCGATCGACGGCGTCGTCGAACTGTTCGCTGCCGCAGGCGAACAGGTCAAGGTCGATCAACTGCTCGCACGCATCACTCCGCACGCCGACACGAAAGAAGACCAGGCATGACCGAGTCGCCCAACTACGGGTCCCCGAGCTACTTGGCCACCGGCCAGCTCCCCGACGAATACGAACAGCTGAAGAAGTCCGTCGCCGACTTCGCGCGCACCGTCGTCGCGCCGGTCGCGGCCAAGCACGACGCCGAGCATTCGTTCCCGTATGAAGTGGTGCAGGGAATGGCGGAGATGGGCCTGTTCGGTCTTCCCTTCCCCGAGGAGTACGGCGGAATGGGCGGCGACTATTTCGCCCTCTGCCTCGCCCTCGAGGAACTCGGCAAGGTCGATCAGTCGGTCGCCATCACCCTCGAGGCGGGCGTGTCGCTCGGCGCGATGCCGGTCTACCGCTTCGGCACCGAGGAGCAGAAGCAGGAATGGCTGCCGCAGCTCACGAGTGGCCGCAACCTCGCGGCGTTCGGCCTGACCGAGCCCGGCGCAGGTAGCGATGCAGGCGGTACCAAGACCACCGCGAAGCTCGAGGACGGGCACTGGGTGATCAACGGCAACAAGCAGTTCATCACCAACTCGGGCACCGACATCACCTCTCTCGTCACGGTCACCGCGGTTACCGGGGCCGACGCGAACGGGAAGAAGGAGATCTCGACGATCCTCGTGCCCGCCGATACGCCCGGATTCACCGCTGAACCCGCCTACAACAAGGTCGGCTGGAATGCCTCCGACACCCACCCGCTGACATTCGCCGATGTGCGCGTCCCCGAAGCGAACCTCCTCGGGCAGCGTGGTCGCGGATACGCGAATTTCCTGCGTATCCTCGACGAGGGTCGCATCGCGATCGCGGCATTGTCGGTCGGTGCCGCGCAGGGCTGCGTCGACGAATCGATCAAGTACGCCAAGGAGCGCGAAGCGTTCGGCACCGCGATCGGCAACAACCAGGCCATCGCATTCAAGATCGCGCGGATGGAAGCGCGTGCCCATACCGCTCGCACCGCATACTACGACGCCGCGGCGGCCATGCTCGCCGGGAAGCCGTTCAAGAAGCAGGCGTCGATCGCGAAGCTCGTTGCCTCCGAGGCGGCCATGGACAACGCGCGCGATGCCACGCAGATCCACGGCGGCTACGGGTTCATGAACGAATACGCTGTCGCGCGGCACTACCGCGACAGCAAGATCCTCGAAATCGGTGAGGGCACCACCGAGGTGCAACTCATGCTCATCGCGCGGGGGCTGGGACTGTGAGCGAGACCGAAAAGCGAATTACTCAGCGTGGTCTGTGGTTCGAAGAATACGAGCTCGGCGCGATCTACGAGCACCGGCCGGGTCGTACCATCACCGAGGCCGACAACACGCTGTTCACGACGCAGACGATGAACACGCAGGCTCTGCACCTCGATGCCGCGTACGCGGCCGGGACGAGTTTCGGTGAGCGACTGGTGAATTCGATGTTCACCCTGTCCACGATGATCGGACTGTCCGTCGCACAGCTCACGCAGGGCACGATCGTCGCGAACCTCGGATTCTCCGAAGTGTCGTTCCCGAAGCCGCTCTTCCACGGCGATACCCTCTACGTCGAGACGAAGATCCTCGACAAGCGCGAGTCGAAGAGTCGCCCCGGCGAAGGTATCGTCACCCTCGAGCACACGGGTCGCAACCAGCACGGCGACGTCGTCGGCGTCGCGGTCCGCAAAACACTCGTACAGAAGAGGCCGACATCATGACTTGGGAATTGCCCGGACCCGCATGGCTTTTTGTCCCGGCAGACCGGCCCGAACGCTACGCCAAGGCCGCCGACCGCTCCGACGTCGTCATCATCGACCTCGAGGACGCGGTGTCGGCCGGCGACAAGCAGACGGCACGCGACGCCCTCGTCGCCACCCCGCTCGATCCGGAACGCACAGTCGTGCGGGTCAACCCGGTGGGCACCGCCGATCACGAACTCGACCTCGAAGCGCTGCGTCGCACGTCCTACACCCGCGTGATGCTCCCGAAGTGTGAAAGCGCCGACGAAGTGCGCTCGCTTGCGCTGCTCGAGGTTGTCGCTCTGATCGAGTCACCGCTGGGTGTGCTCGCCGTCGAGGAGATCGCGAAGGCGGACAACACGATCGGTGTCATGTGGGGTGCCGAAGACCTTGTCGCGGGCCTCGGCGGCAACTCGAGCCGACGCGCCGACGGCACATACCGGGCCGTCGCGCAGCATGCTCGGTCGGTGTCGCTGCTCGCCGCGAAAGGCCATGCCTGCTGGGCGCTGGACTCGGTATACCTCGACATCAAGGACACCGACGGGCTGTACGAGGAGTCCCTCGACACAGTGGCTGTCGGATTCGACATCAAGGTCGCGATTCACCCCGCTCAGATCGAGGTGATCCGCCGTGCGTTCGCGCCCACCGAGGAGGAGGCCGACTGGGCGCGGCGCGTGCTTGCTGCTGCACAAACCCAGCGGGGCGTCTTCGATTTCGAAGGCAAGATGGTCGATGGACCGATTCTGAAGCACGCCGAGCGGCTGCTCCGGCGCGCCGAGGCGAGCGCGACGTCCTGATCGTCGCGTACCGAGGGGGAGGTTATGGGCGAGAACGCTGCCGATCACGCACATAACCTCCCCCTCAACTTCTCGATTGGGGGCGTCGCCGGAGGAGCTGTGTGAGCCGGTGCGCCTGGTTCAGCAGCGACTTGCCGAGCCCATTGCGGCGGTCGTCGCGGAAACGGCTTTCGACGCCGGTGATGCTGAGCGCCCACGTCGGGGTGTCGCGTTGGTCGAACACTGCCGCGCCCATGCCCCAACTCCCCTCGACGATGAGCGCGGGATTGACCGAGTACCCGGCCAAACGGGTAGCGGCGATGCGCTTGTCGATATCATCTCTCGCGTGGTCGGGTCCCCACTCCGTCGAGAGGTCGGTTCTCGACAGATACGCGTCGATGTCTCGGTCGGGTAGATGCGACAGGATCGCCAGCCCGGCCGACGCCACGCCCAGCGGGAACCGGATCCCGACGTGCAGTACATGGGAACGCAGCGGAAAGCTGCCTTCCTCGACGGCCAGGCACACGGTCTCATCACCACGACGTGCGGAAAGATAGGCGCTCTCCCCGGTTTCCCGGGCGAGGTCGCGTAGGACGTCCCCTGCGAGTTCCGCGATGTCGTAGCGCGCGGCCGCGAGTGAACCGAGCAGATACAGCTCCGGGCCCAATGTCCATCTCCCGTTGTCGCGGTGCCGGTCGACCAGTCCTTCGTCGGCGAGCGTGGCGAGCAGGCGGTGGACCGTCGGCCTGGCAAGATCGGTCTCGCGTGCGAGGTCGGACGTCGACACTCCGGCCGGTTCGTGGGCGGAGACGGCCCGCAGGAGTACTGCAACTCTCCCGACCAACTGTCCCTGAGCGCCCGATGTCACGGACCCAGCATACGTCCACTGGGTAGACACTCTCCGGTTGCGTGTTCGCCCAGCGACCAATCCGCGATTCTCTCCGGTGAGGCCCTTGCAATGTGATCACCCACACTATTAATTGGTACACAGCAAAGAGGACGTGTTCACCCAGCGGACGCATCTGCCCGGTGGCGATGCGGCCCCCGGACCGGAGAGGTATTGGATTTGGCTTCCAAGGTATTCGAGACGCCCGAGGCCGCCGTTGCGGACATTCCGTCGGGTGCGCTGCTGGCCGTCGGTGGTTTCGGCCTGTGCGGTATCCCCGACGAGTTGATCGCCGCGATCGCCGCCGGCAACGCCACCGATTTCGAGGTGTTCTCCAACAACTGCGGTGTCGACGGCCACGGACTCGGGATTCTTCTCGGGGAGAAACGGATCCGCCGGGTCACCGCGTCGTACGTCGGTGAGAACAAGGAATTCGCACGCCAGTACCTCTCCGGTGAGCTCGAGGTGGAGCTGACGCCGCAGGGCACCCTGGCCGAGAAGCTCCGTGCCGGTGGTGCCGGGATTCCGGCGTTCTTCACTCCCGCGGGTGTGGGCACGCCGATCTCCGAGGGTGGGTTGCCGTGGCGGTATGCGGCGGACGGGTCGGTGCAGATCGCGTCGCCGGCGAAGGAGATCCGCGAGTTCCGTGGTAAGCGGTATGTGCTCGAGGAGTCGATCAGCGCCGACTATTCGTTGGTGCATGCGCTGCGGGGGGATACCGAGGGCAATCTGGTGTTCAACAAGGCCGCGATGAATTTCAATCCGCTGGCGGCGATGGCCGGCGCGGTGTGCATCGTGCAGGTCGAGGAGCTCGTCGAGCCGGGTGAGATCGATCCGGGGCAGGTGCATCTGCCGGGTGTGTTCGTCGATCGGATCGTGCACACCGGCATCCAGGACAAGCTGATCGAGAAGCGCACCGTCAGCGCCGGAAAGGGAGCGTGAGCATGAGCACCAGTGTGGACACCGCCGAGACCGTCGGGTGGTCGCGGATCGAGATGGCTGCGCGTGCCGCGCAGGAACTGTCACCGGGTGAGTACGTCAATCTCGGTATCGGCTTGCCGACCCTGATCCCGAATTATCTGCCCGAGGGTGTGCAGGTGACGTTGCACAGTGAGAACGGGATCTTGGGCACGGGCCGGTATCCGACGGACGAGGAGGTCGATCCGGATCTGATCAATGCCGGTAAGGAGACGGTGACGGTCGATCCGGGTGCGGCGTTCTTCGATTCGGCGCTGTCGTTCGGGATGATCCGTGGTGGTCATATCGATACCGCCGTGCTCGGCGGTATGCAGGTATCGGCCACTGGAGACCTGGCGAACTGGATGGTACCCGGCAAAATGGTCAAGGGCATGGGCGGTGCGATGGATCTGGTCCATGGTGCTCGTAAGGTGATCGTGTTGATGGAGCACACCGACAAGCAGGGCAACCCGAAGATCGTCGAGGAGTGCTCGCTTCCGCTCACGGGTGAGGGCGTGGTGCAGCGGATCGTCACGAATCTTGCTGTCATCGATGTCACCGACGATGGTCTGGCTCTGCGTGAGTGCGCGCCGGGTGTGACCGAGGAGCAGGTCCGAGCGGCCACCGGAGCCTCCCTGGCTTGAGTCGGATACTTGCACCGACCTCACATTCGGCGTGACCCCGACGTCTTCTCTGTAGGAGACTTGCCGAAGGGGTGTGACGCATGACGGATCGAACGAACACGGCCACGGGCACCGCAGGGTGCCCGTGGCCCTGTTCGCGTGGCGACCCCTCTGGAATGCCGGCGGCGGAGAGGATTTCGGAATAGGTCGCGGCCAGGGCTGCGAGCAGGCGCACATCGTCCGTCGCGCGATCCGGGTCGATGCTCCGGATCTCCGCCATGCTCGAACGTTCCGGCCGGGGGAGCAGATCTGTTCGCTCATCCAGCTTCAGCCATGCGGTGGTGCGCACGTACTCGCGATCGTTGACGCCGCTCGTGACGGTGCCGGTGTATGAAGCGTTTCGCGCCCTGCGCGAGACCCGCAAACCACTTCGCCATCGTCACCGGGGACGGGCAGGTGATCGGGTTGATCACCCTCAACGATCCGCACATCGACTGTTGCTCGCCTTTGCCGCGTTTTCCCTACACTGGAGAGCATCCGGTGAGGAGAAAGGATCATGGACGACGGCCCGAAACCCACGCCACCGCCCGTTGACCAGGGGAATGTGGTATGACCGCCGACACCGTTCTCAACCTGGCACTGGTGCTGGTGTTCGTGCTCGTCGGCGGGGTGTTCGCCGCCACCGAGATCGCACTGGTGACATTGCGTGAGAGTCAACTCCGCGAACTCGAGCGGCGAAGCAGTCGCGGCCGCCGCACCGCGGAACTGGCCCGCAATCCCAACCGGTTCCTGTCCGCAGTGCAGATCGGTGTGACAGTCGCGGGGTTCTTCTCGGCCGCGTACGGCGCCTCGACACTCGCGCCGGACTTCGCTCCGACCTTGCAGGGGTGGGGGCTCTCGGACCGCGCAGCCAACGCGGCCGCGTTGATCGGCACCACCTTGGTCATCGCATACCTGTCACTGGTGCTCGGTGAATTGGTTCCCAAACGCATTGCCCTGCAACGTGCTACCGGGACTGCGGTGACCACGGCCCCGGCTCTGGACCGCTTCGCCACCGTCATGCGCCCGGTGATCTGGCTGCTGTCGATCTCCACCGATGCGTTGGTGCGGCTGCTCGGGGCCGACCCGTCACGCACGAACGAGGAGATCACCCATGAGGAACTGCGTGATCTGCTCGTCGGCCACGAGGCAGTTCCCGACGATGAACGCAGTGTGCTCACCGAGGTCTTCGACGCCGGATCCCGGCACCTGACCGAGGTGATGCGACCGCGCACCGATGTCGATTTCCTCGGTGCCGCCACCACGATCCCCGACGCCCGCACGATCGCATTGGAGCAGGCGCACAGTAGGTTTCCCGTGATCGCCGACACCGCCGATCATGTGTTGGGGTTCGTGCATCTGCGTGATCTGCTGCTCGCCGACCCGTCCCCGGACACCGCCACCGTCGCCGACCTGTGTCGCCCGATCCTCGCGCTGCCCGGATCCAAGCCGACACTCGCCGCGTTGACGGTGATGCGCCGCGACAACGCCCAGATCGCTCTGATCGTCGACGAATACGGCGGCACCGCCGGCATCGTGACGGTCGAGGACATCGTCGAAGAGATCGTCGGGGAGATCGGCGACGAATTCGATCCTGCCGACGACCCGACCGTGTTCGAGACTGCGAGCGCGCCCCAGCGCCGGCCGCTGCACCAGCAGATCGACGGCCGGCTCCACGTCGAGGACTTCACCCGGCTGACCGCCATCGTGTTGCCCGAGGGTCCTTACGAGACCGTCGCCGGCTTCGTGCTGCACCACCTGCAACACCTGCCGGGGCTGGGCGAAAGCGTGACTGTCGACGGGCACCGGCTGACCGTCGGTGAACTCGACGGTCACCGTATCGCGCGCCTGCGTCTGACCCGTCGACGGCGCGCCGAGTCGGACGAGCCGTCCCATGCCTGAACCTGAGCGCTCGTTTTCTTCTGGCCCCGCGCCGTGGGAGCGGGCACGACGACACATCGAGGAAGCCGAGCGACCGTACGGACTCCGACTCGGACGGGGCCCTCACACAGATAAGGGGAAGGGCGTTGCCTGACATCTGGACCGAACATCCCGAGATCGTGCGTGACCTGCTTCGTGAGTCGGGATTCACCTGTGGCGTCGAGCCCAGGGTCTTGCCGGGACGAGATCCCGAATGGACCTGCATCTTCGACGGAAGCACCATCGCGGGAGACATCTACATCCATCACCTCGACACAGTGCCGGGCCACAGCACCCTTGCGGCGTGGCCGCTGGCCGTCCTCGGGCTCTTGGTGGTCGTCGTGTTGTGTCAGGCTTGGGTGATCGTCAGGTTGAGACGACGACCACGTGGGTGAGGAGCGAAGACTGGTCTCCGGGACTGAGCCACGCTTTGGACCGCACGCCTCGGGTGCGAACGCATTGCCGGGTACGAACGAGATCTGCTCGAGTGAGTGTCTGAAGGAGAAGTGATCATGGCCCACCACAACGCGAAGCTCGAGGTCCCCGACGTGGTCGGCCTGAACGCCGACGATGCCTGCGCGATCGTACGAGGGACGGGACTGCTGCCGGTCGGACCCGACGGGGCCGCCGCGCCGGCCACCGGGGTGATCGTCGCCCAGGAGCCGTCCGGGTCGGCCGTCGTCGCGAGAGGCACCGAGGTGGTCCTGTGGAACCAGGACAGCGGCGGCGAGCGCCGCGATGCATCGGTGCCACACCGGATCGAGTCCGCGGAGCTCGACCCGGCCTGAGTGCGGCTGCGGCGCCTCCGTTGTCGATCAGAACAGCGCGGATCGCGGGTGTCCATCTGCCCTCCACATGCAAGATCGTCCGCGGTGGCCCTGTGACGGAGGTAGCTTGGGGTCGGTTGCCCGGTGGTCTCGGATTCGATTCGCGCGGTGAGGTTGTCGAGCGCCCACGGTCTGTCGGTAGGTGAGCGCGACGCCCGTCGATGGTGAGCATACCTCCGTGCGCTCGCGCTGAACGGCCATGCAAACCCCACTTGGGCTGATGTCTGGTACAGCGAGGCGATGCGAACGCGCTGCACCGTGATCAATACGGCGACCCCGTGTTCCCGATTCGGTCTGGTCTTTCACGAGGCTGAGTGGGGCGCGCGGCTCACCGCGTCCGGAACCATCGGAACCGTCGTCGCTGTTCGGTGCTTGTCGGTGTCTGCCCGGTGCTTGCCGGTGCTGCCAAGGCTTCCTCGGCTTCCCTGCGCCGTTGCTGTCGCGCTGTTCGCCAGGCTTCGAGCACGTCGTCGACGTCGACCTTGTGCAGCGGAACGGGCGGCCGGTCCGGTGAGAGCATGCACGCGGCGACACGGCGGTTCAGATCGGCGACGACCTGCCGCACGTCCTTCTCCGTCGGAATCGTCCGCACCGACTCGGGCAGTCGTTCGATCTCCTTGCGCAACTGCAGTTCCGGCGGCAGCAATGCCTCCCCCGACAGACCTTCGCGCTCGAGATAGGTCTTGATCCACCACATCTCGTCGTTCCCGTGGTCCGGGATGGGTTTCCCGGCGCCGGGAAGGTTGTCGAAGTCGCCACGTTCCTGCGCGACGCGGATCTGTCGTTCGATCCACGTCTCGAAACTCACGTCCGGACGCTTGCGCTCGGTCACGTCCTCCAGGATGCCATCGTGTACAGCCCGACGCGATCGACCTCAGGTCATCGCAGCTTTGGCCTCGTCGCTGAGCTCGACGAGTTGCACGTAGTTGCCGTCGGGGTCGATCGCGGTCGCGAAGAGGCTGCCGTCGCGATCTTCGAGCGGCGAGTGCCACTTCGTGCCGAGTTCGTCGAGTCGGGTAACGATGTCTCGCGCACCGGTCACTTCGAGGTTGATGATCAGACGTCCGGGTTCGGGATTGAGTGCACCGATATCGGCGCGACGGTCGAGCATGACGTAGAAGCCGTCGAAATCGAGGACGTCGTATGCGGGTTCGCCGGGTGTGCGCTCGGACTTCACCGAGAATGCATTCACGTACCAGTCGCGTAGGCGTTCGGGATCCGTACTCGACAGAAGCATACTGCCGAGGGAGGGGGTGGCCATGAGGTCTCCTTCCGGACGGGGCGCGACGGTGTGCCGTGCCATCCACCAGGTACCGACCGTCGGATCGGCCGGAACTCATCGCAGACGCAGTGAGGGCGACCCCGATGGGGTCGCCCTCACATGTTCTTGCTGCTACGCCGTCATTCCTCCGGCGTCACGTGCTTGGCCAGGTAGAGCGGCTCACCGAGCTGCTCCAGCAGGTCGAGCTGGGTTTCCAGATAGTCGATGTGTTCTTCTTCGTCGGCGAGGATCGCCTCGAAGATGTTCGCCGACGTGATGTCGCTGACCGAACGCATGTACTCGGACCCCTTGCGGAGCCGATCACGTGCCTCGACCTCGACGATCAGATCCGATTCGAGCATCTCCTTGACGGTCTGACCCAGCCGCAGCGACCCGAGCCGCTGATAGTTGGGGAGTCCGTCGAGGTACAGGATCCTGTCGGTGAGCTTCTCGGCATGCCGCATCTCGTCGAACGACTCGGCGCGCGTGTGCGAGGCGAGTTTCGTCCATCCGCGATCTTCCTGCATCTTCGAGTGCAGAAAATACTGGTTGATCGCAGTGAGCTCGGCTGTGAGCTGCTCGTTGAGTAGTTCGATTACCTTCTTGTCGCCCTTCATGGCACCTCCCGGGGTGAACCATCGGGTTTCACCGCCGGGTAGGGGCTGGCTACACGGCGGTCTCGAGTACGATGATCTCACTCTGAGCGCGGGCGTGCCGGATGATCGCCGAGATGTTGCGGACGCAATTGCCGCAATCAGTGCCTGCGCGGCAGGCTGCACTCACTTCGCGGGTGCAGCGCGCGCCGGCTGCGACCTCCGCTTCGATGTGATGATGCGTGAGTGCGTGGCAACTGCAGACGATCATGAGCCACCATTCCTGTTGCCGACGACACTTTCTTAGGTTGCCCAAACCTTACATCGGGTTAGGCTACCCTAGTGTGTGATGGTAGTCACAATTCAGGAATGGTTACTCCGTGCTATTCCCAGTGTTCACCCAGGGCTGTTAATGCTGTTGCTGCTGCATCTGTTGTGACACCACTTGGTTGATCCGCTGTAGTCCACTCGACGACAGGCCGGGAAGGTGACCTTCGATGGTTCGCACGATCGACGAATCGTGGATGACCTTCTCGCTCGACTGGATCAGCACTGTGCCGGCGCCGGTGAAATCGAACTGGCGTTCCTCTCCCGACTGCACGCCGAATCGTCGCGCGCCCGCTGCCAGATGGCTGGTGATCCACGATTCGTCGTAGTGGTGGCTGGGCGAAGGGCAGTCGGCCCAGCCGACGAGAGCCTCAGGATCCACGCGTAGCGGCGGCTCGGCGAACATCACCGGTCCGTTCGAGGACGCCAGGAACTTGCCGGTGCCGATCAGTGTGAGGAACCCGGGCACGATCGACTGATTCAACGACAGTCCCGGTTCGAACGCGAGCAGGCTCGCCTGGCGGATCGTGAGGTTACCGTCGTCGAGGTCGTACGAATTGATGTCGTACCCGCGGTCGCCGAGGATCAGCTTTCCGTGGCCACTTGCCACCACGTACTCACCCAGATACATCGGGGCCGAGAACTGCCGCGCCACCATCTGCAATATCTGCCCGCTCAGATCGTGGGTGAGCGCGTTGAACTGCATCTGTCCGTAGTACGCGATCATCGCGCCCTTCGACAGAAACCAGGGTGACTGCAGGTCGATACTGAACGCGTAGTTGTTACCGGGAACGTTGTCGCTGCCCACCAGGTGCGACGGATTCAGGATGGTGCTCACAACTTCTCCTCCGATGCCTGAACGTAGACGATGCCCTGGCCGGTGCACTCGAGTTGCATCGACTCGCCCCCGGTCCGGCCGACGTTGCGCCAGCTCGTCGAGGATTTCAGTTCGGTACGCACTGGGCCGTAGGAGGCGACGAAGGCCTGTGGGTCGACGACCACAGGCGCCGGCCCACCCACCTGTAACTCGAGGACCCCGCCGTGGGCGAGCAACACTGCCGCACCGTAACCGGACAACTGGGTGGTGAACATGCCCTGACCGGTGACCACGCCGGTCGCGGCGCCACGCAACGCTCCCATCAGACCCCCTCCACCTCCTCCGGACGGTGAGGCGTTCGCCGAGACCACCGAGCTCTGCAGACCGGCGGTATGAGCGAGCATCCGCGATGCCTCCACGCGGAGTTCCCCTCCGGCCGCCATGTCGACGATGTGCGTCTCGAGGCCCTTGAAGCCGTAGTGCACGGTGCCCTTGCCCTGGGCGATCATCGTCGCCTCGTGCTCGCCCTGCATCATCCGGCCGGCCATCCCGGCAAGCCCGCCGAGTCCGGGGCTTCCGCCGAGCCCGCCCGGAGTGCCGTGCGGAGCGAACTGCACGTCGCCGGTATAGAAGAGCATCGCGCCGCGCCGCGCGATGATGGGACCCGACTGCATGAGGTCGACCCGCACGACCTTGCTGTTGATCTTCGTGAACGCCATGGTCCTCCCCCTACCGTTCCGCCGGCTGAATGGACACGACGCCGTTGCCGTCCCACCTGAGGGAGAAGGCTTCGCCGCTGCCCTGGCCGATCGCCGACCGCCACGACACATCGGTCACGAAGGATTGCGTCAGCATCCCTTTCGCGCATACGAACGCGTCGGGGTCGACGACGAGCGGGTATTGCGGCGACACCTCGAGATGGATGAGCGGGCCACCCGACGAGAGCAGCGCCACCTGACCCGATCCCGACACCGTGGTCGTGAACAGACCCTGCCCGCTCATTCCGCCGCGTACCCCGGCGAACGTGACGTTGGTGGTGAGGTTCCCGTTCAGCGCAAGCAGCTGTTCGGATTCGACCTGCAACGTCTCGTTGTTCAGCTCGAGCACCGTGGTGTTCTGCGCTCGGTGCGCGAGGTACACCACGCCGGTGCCTGTGCACTCCATGAGCGACAGGCCTTCGCCGGCCGCGCGCTGGCGCAGACCCGCGAGCACGCCGTCGCCGCCGCCGAACCCCGCAGATTTGAAGGTGATCTGCCCCTCGTACGCCACCATCGAACCCGACAGAGCGCGGATCGTGGAGTTGTTCAGTTGGGCTTCGATCACTCGTTTCGATTTCTCGAGCAGTCGCATGGCGCGAAGAGTATCGGCACACGATGACCGTGTCCCTTCGGGTCCCCTACCGCTCGGCAGCGGAACAGTTCACAGGGGCAGGGGCCGATTCTCTACGACACGTTTCATGACGAGCGTCGAGCTCAGTCGCTGGACACCGGGGAGTGCGGAGAGCTGTTCGTCGTAGAGCGCCTGGTAGGCCGACAGGTCGCGGGTGAGGACACGCAGGAGATAGTCCGGGTCGCCGAACAAGCGTTGAGCCTGGATCACGTTGGGAATCGTGGCCACGGCCGTCTCGAATGCGTCGAGGGTGATTCGTTCCGCGGTGTGCATCGTGACGAACACCAGCGATTCGAAGGTGAGGCCGAGGACATTCGCGTCGAGCTGTGCGTGGTATCCGCTGATCGCTCCGTCGCGCTCCAGTGCGCGTAGGCGCCGGTGGCAGGGCGAGATGCTCAGACGCACGCGATCGGCGAGCTCGGTGATGGTGAGTCGGCCGTCTTTCTGTAGCTCAGCAAGAATTTCCCTGTCGATTGCGTCCATGTGGAAGATCTTCCCTCAAAGGCGACGCGGCAGGTGAGTACTTGCAAACACATTCCAGGGGAAAGTTCCTAATCTTTCCTTGGGACTAGTCGTCTCGTTCAATTCACGGAAATGAGGTGACCCATGGCTGCCGGTGTCGTTGTTGCGTTCTGGATGGTGTCCATACTGTTCGTACTGACGCCGGGCGCGGACTGGGCCTATGCGATCACTGCGGGACTGCGCTATCGGAGTGTCGTGCCTGCCGTCAGCGGAATGTTGCTCGGGCACCTCGTGATGACCGCGATCGTCGCGGCCGGTGTCGCGGCTGTGCTCGCACAGTCGCCGGTGTTGCTCGCGGTGCTGTCGACCCTCGGAGCCGCGTACCTGATGTGGCTCGGCGTGGGGATGCTCACGAGCCCGTCGGCTCCGCAGGAAGGTGGGCCGGGTGGCACCCACTCGTGGGCGCGGCAGACCGTCAAGGGTGTGGGGGTCAGCGGCCTCAACCCGAAGGTGTTTCTGTTGCTCCTGGCGCTGCTGCCGCAGTTCACAGATCCGGCAGGCCCGTGGCCGCTCGCCGCGCAGATCGTGATGCTCGGTGTGGTGCACGTGATCACGTGCGCTGTGGTGTACCTGGGTGTCGGCGCGGGTGCGAAGCGTGTGCTCCGCGCCCGCCCGGCAGCAGCCACGATCGTGAGCCGCGTGTCGGGTGCGGTGATGATCGCGCTCGGAACGGCGCTGGTGATCGGCCAGGTTCTCCTCTAGTGCGAACGAGAAGCCAGTGCGAACGAGAAGCGCGGATCATGTTGCCTGCAAGGCAACATGATCCGCGCTTCCGGTGCCATAGCCTGATCACGTCAGAGGCCGAGATCCTTCGCGATGATCGTCTTCATGACCTCGCTCGTCCCACCGTAGATGCGGGTGACGCGGGTGTCGGCGTAGAGGCGCGCGATCGGGTACTCGGTGATGTATCCGTAGCCGCCGTGCAGCTGCAGACACTTGTCGATGATCCGGCCGGCCGCCTCGGTCGCGAACAGCTTCGCGCGGGCAGCGTCGGGGACGGACAGCTCGTCGCGGTCGTTGAGCTCGATCGCGTGGTCGACCATGATCTGCATGGCCTGCAGTTCGGTCGAGCACTCGGCGAGCACGAACTTGGAGTTCTGGAACGAGGCGACGGGCTTGCCGAAGACCTTGCGGTCCTTGGTGTATGCGATGGCGTGTGCGATCGCGGCCGACGCCGTCGCGGCTGCGCCGAACGCAATCGTCAGACGCTCCTGAGCGAGGTTCTGGGTGAGGTACGAGAAGGCCTTGCCCTCTTCGCCGAGCAGATCCGCGACCGGAACCTTCACGTCGTCGAACGACAACTCGGCCGTGTCGGAGGTCCGGAGACCGATCTTCTTCAGCTTGCGACCGACGGAGTAGCCCTCGCTCGATGCGTCCACCACGAGAATCGAGAGGCCACCGCGACGGTTGTCCGGGTCGTAGGGGGTCGTGCGGGCGACGACGAGCACCCGGTCGGCGAGTGCACCACCGGTGATGAACGTCTTCGATCCGTTGAGTACGTAGTGGCTGCCGTCGTCCGACAGCTTTGCGCTGGTTGCGATGTTCGCGAGGTCGGAGCCGGTGCCCGGCTCTGTCATCGCGATCGCGAACATCAGGTCACCCGAAGCGAATCCGGGGAGCCAGCGCTGCTTCTGATCCTCGGTCGCGTTCTGCATGATGTACGGCAGGATCAGGTTCGAGTGCACCGACGACGAACCGAACGACACACCCGCGGCCGATGCCTCTTCCGCGAGGATCACGTTGAACTTCAGCGAGCTCTCGCCGCCTCCGCCGTACTCCTCGGGGACCTGGATGCCGAGGAATCCGAGTTCGCCCATGCGCCGGTAGAAATCGCGCGGGGGATGTCCCTCTTCTTCCCATTCCTCGTAGACCGGGACGACTTCCTTCGCGATGAAGGTCCGAACCGTATCGCGGAATGCTTCGTGGTCCTCGTTGAACACCGTACGCTGCAAGGCTTTTCCTTCCGGTAAATGTGACAGGGCAGCAGGATTACAGCGCGTACTCGCGGAGGATGCCCTTGCTGATGATCGTCTTCTGGATCTCGCTGGTGCCCTCGCCGATGAGCAGGAACGGCGCCTCACGCATGAGCCGCTCGATCTCGTACTCCTTGGAGTAGCCGTAGCCACCGTGGATGCGGAAGCTGGCCTGCGTCACCTCGGAGCAGTACTCGCTCGTCAGGTACTTGGCCATGCCGGCGGCGACGTCGTTGCGTTCGCCCGAATCCTTCAGACGTGCAGCGTTGACCATCATCAGGTGCGCGGCCTCGACCTTGGTCGCCATCTCGGCGAGGGAGAACGCGATCGCCTGATGTTGCGCGATCGGCTTGCCGAACGTGGTGCGCTGTTGTGCATACCGGGCTGCAAGCTCGAATGCGCGGATCGCGACACCGCACGCGCGGGCGGAGACGTTGACGCGACCGACCTCGACACCGTCCATCATCTGGAAGAAGCCACGACCGGGAGCACCGCCGAGGATGGTGTCGGCAGAGGCTTTGTAGTCGTCGAAGACCAGTTCGGTCGTGTCGATGCCTTTGTAGCCCATCTTGTCGATCTTGCCGGGGATGGTCAGCCCGGGCGCCACCTCGCCGAAACCTGCAGGCTTCTCGACGAGGAACGTGGTGAGGTTCTGGTGCGGCTTGTCGGCGCCCTCCTCGGTACGGACGAGTGCGGCGACGAGGGTGGAGCTTCCGCCGTTGGTCAGCCACATCTTCTGGCCGTTGATGACGTAGTCGCCGTCGGCGTCGCGCTTGGCCTTGGTACGGATCGCAGCGACGTCGGAGCCGAGTTCGGGCTCGGACATCGAGAACGCGCCGCGCACCTCGCCGGTTGCCATGCGCGGCAGGAAGTGCTGCTTCTGTGCTTCGGTTCCGTGCTGGCGGATCATGTACGCGACGATGAAGTGCGTGTTGATGACGCCGGAAACGCTCATCCAGCCCCGCGCGAGTTCCTCGACGCACAGGGCGTAGGTGAGCAGCGACTCGCCGAGTCCGCCGTACTCCTCGGGGATCATCAGACCGAACAGGCCCATCTCGCGCATCTGATCGACGATCGCCTGCGGGTAGGTGTCGGAGTGTTCGAGGTCCTGTGCGTTCGGGATGATCTCGCGGTCGACGAAACGTCGTACGTTGTCGAGGATCTCGGTCTGGAACTCGGTCAGGCCGAGGGTCTGGGCCAGGCGGGTCATGCGTTGTCCTTCTGCTGGGTGCGGACAGAGCCGGCGGCGGCGAGTGCGTCGATCTCGTCGTCGGTGAGGCCGAGATGTTCGGTGAGGATCCCGGCGGTGTCGTCACCGTTGGCGGGGGCGGTGCGCACGGGCGGGTGCTCACCGTCGAACGACATCGGTGTGCTCGGTGCGAGATGCGTGCCGATGCGCGGCTGGTCGATCTTCTGGAACATCGGGTTGTTCGTCACGCGTGGGTCGGAAGCGAGTTCGGCGAACGTGCGGTAGCGCTCGTGCAGGATCGAGGTGCCGTCGAGCGCGGCCTCTGCCTCGGCGACGGTGTGCTCACGGAACCATTTGGCGAACAGGCCGCCCAGCACCTCGCGGTGTTCGAAACGGACACCTTCGTCGCGGAAGTCGACGCCGAGCGCGGCCTCGAGCGCAGCTGCGGCCGAGGTGGTGCCGGTGAGTTCGGTCAGATCGCGGAAGTGTCGCGGGGTCAGGGCGACGATCATGATGCGGGCACCGTCCGAGGTGGTGAAGTCGGAGCCGTAGGTGCCGTAGACGGCATTGCCGAAGCGGCCGCGTCCGGGAAGTCCGAGCTGTGCTTCGGCGAGGTAACCGAGGTTGCCTGCGGTCGCGAACGCGACGTCCTCGAGCGGCAGCACGATCTTGGTTCCGGCGCCGGTGATCTCGCGTCGGTAGACGGCCGACGCGACCGACAGCGCCGCGTAGAGGCCGCAGGAGACGTCCCATGCGGGGAGCACGTGGTTGACGGGGCTGTCGAGGTTCTCGGGCCCGGTCACCTGGGGGAACCCGGTGGCGGCGTTGACGGTGTAGTCGACGGCACCGGTGCCGTCGGCACGCCCGAGGACCTGGACGTGGATCAGATCGGGCCGGATGGCGGAGAGCTCGTCGTAGTCGAGCCAGTCGCGTCCGGCCGCATTGGTGACGAGCACACCGGCGTCGATGATGAGATCTCGAATGATCTTGTGTGCCTGGGGGTCACGGAAGTTCGCTGCGAACGAACGTTTTCCCTTGTTCAGGCCGGCCCAGTAGATGGACTCGTCGTCCTCGGTCAGCGGCCACCGGTGGTAGTCGGCAGCTCCGCCGATCGGATCTACGCGGATGACGTCGGCGCCGAGGTGCGCCAGGGTCATGCCACACAGGGGTGCGGCGACGAAGCTCGACACTTCGACCACGCGCACACCCGCAAGAGGGGCGGTGGACGAGGGGAGCTCGTCTGTGGAGGCGGTGGAGTTCATGGTTTCTCTGTCCTCGTCCGTCACGTGTGTTCGGGCACGCGTGACCCGAATCGGTTCCCAGTCAGCATGCAACAGGTTTCTGGGGCGGACCAGCACCGATCGGCTATCGATCGGTTAGCGCAGATCAATATTCCGCTCCGGTTGTGACGGGTCATAGGTTCTGGTGATCGTTCGGATCGGGCAGAACTCTTTGTGTTCGGTGAGCTCCGTCACGTTGAATGACATCCAACGCCAGGCGTGATGCTCCACGCCGATCGCGAGGCCAGTGCAGCCCGCGTCGGTTTCCTCCGAGTCTTGAAGGGACTCCACGTGACCACAGGTGAGATCGTGAATGGTACGGACCGTACCCACGATGGCCCCGAGCCATCCGAATCCAAACTGCCGTTCAAGGTGACTGCCGGCCGTGCCTGGGGTATGACCGGGTTGGTCATCTTCCTGTATGTCGTGAACTACGCCGACAAGGCCGTGCTCGGCATCATCGCTCAGCCGCTCGCTCGGGAGTTCGGGCTGACCTCGTCGCAGATCGGCCTCGTCGGCTCGCTGTTCTTCGTGACCTTCACCGTCGGCGGCTTCCTCGCCGGACCGCTCGAGAAGAAGTTGACCCTCAAGTGGGCACTGCTCGCGCTCGGACTGACCTGGTCGGTCGTGATGCTGCCGCTCGTCGTCACCGGGGGCTTCGTCGTCCTCGTCGTGTGCCGCATGTTGCTCGGCCTGGGTGAAGGCCCGAGTTCGGCCCTCATGCACACCGCCGCGTACTCGTGGCACCCGCCGGCCAAACGCGGTCTGCCCGGCGCATTTCTCGCCGGCTCTGCCTCGGTCGCCAAGATCGCGCTCGCTCCGGTCCTGACCTTCATCACCGTTCAATACGGGTGGCGTATGGCCATCGTTGCGCTGTCGGTCCTCGGTCTGGTGTGGATGGTGTGCTGGATCCCCGGCTTCAAGGAAGGCCCGTTCACGTCCAAAGCAGTCAAGGGTGCCGATACCGCGGTGGGGTCCGCGCCGACGGAGCCGTCCGTGTCGTGGCGCAAGATCTTCTTCACCCGCACCTTCGCGAGCTGCGCCTTCATGATCATCGTCGTGTATGCGCTCACCACCGTGGTCCTCACCTGGCTGCCGTCGTACTTCGAACTGGGCCTCGGCTACAGCGCCCTGCAGGCAGGCTCGATGTTCGCACTTCCCTCGATCGTCGGACTCGTGCTGATGATCTCGTCGGGCACCGTCACCGACCGCCTGCGTGGTCGCGGCTACACCTCCCGCGTGGTCCGCATCATCGTTCCCGCCATCGGCGTCCTCATCTGCGGTGCGGTCCTGGTCTTCCTCCCGTCGATCGGTACCCCGGCCCTCGCCGTGGCGGTCGTCTCGATCGGCTACGGCTTCGGCGCCATCGCCTTCCCGCTGATCAACGCCGCGATCTCCGAGCTGTGCCCGCCGCAGCAGACCGCCGGCACGATGGGCGTGTTCCTCGCGCTCATGGCAGTCGGTGGCCTCGTCGCCCCCTACGGCACCGGCCTCATCGTCGACAGCGCTGCCACCGCAGCCGAGGGTTACGCGACCTCGTTCCAGATCATCGGTGTCCTCGGTGCGATCGCGGCGGTGCTCGTGCTGGTGTTCGCCAACCCCGAACGCGACCGCAAGATCATCCGCGGCGAGGTTCTCGCGAAGTCGGCATAGCTTCCGCCTAACGGAAGCTTCCGCCGAAAGACTTTCCCTCACCGGCCGGGCGCGTGGTCTCCTCGACGTGAGAACCACTACCCGGCCGGTGGCACTTTGCTGGTGTTCGCTCCATCGGGTTACCGACCAGACCGATTTGTTCGCTACCACAAAAAGGACCGATTCACATGCGCGATGCCGTGATCGTCGATGCCGTCCGTACTCCCATCGGACGACGGGGCGGTGCCCTGTCCGAAGTTCACCCCGTCGACCTCTCGGCTCATGTGCTCCGCGCACTCGCCGAACGCAACGGCTTCGAGCCTTCGTCGGTCGACGATGTCCAGTGGGGTTGTGTGAGCCAAGTGGGCGCGCAGGCCGGAATCGTCTCACGTAGCGCAGTGTTTGCCGCTGGATGGCCCGTGTCGGTGCCCGCCACCACGATCAACCGCGCCTGTGGGTCGAGCCAGCAGGCCGTGTCGTTCGCCGCCGGGTCCGTGATCGCCGACCAGGCCGACGTCGTCGTTGCCGGTGGTGTCGAGTCGATGTCACTCGTTCCGATGGGCAGTGCCGTGAAGAACCCCGGCGAGAACTACCCGCCCGAGGTGCTCGAACGGTTCGGTGTCAACGGATTCAGTCAGGGCATCGGCGCCGAGATGATCGCCGAGAAGTGGGGGTTCACCCGCACCCGACTCGACGAATTCTCGCTCCGCTCTCACGAACTCTCCGCGGCCGCGACCGATGCCGGTGCGTTCGAGAAGCAGATCGCTCCGATCGCGGGTCTGCGCACCGATGAGGGCATCCGCCGTGGAGGTACGCTCGAGTCGCTCGGCAAGCTCAAGACCGTGTTCAAGGAGGACGGCGTCATCCACGCCGGTAACTCCTCGCAGATCTCCGACGGTGCCGGTGCTCTCCTGATCACCACCAGCGAGTACGCCGCGCAGCAGGGATGGACCCCGCTCGCGCGCATCCACACCGCGGTCGTGGCGGCCGATGACCCGGTCGTGATGCTCACGGGCCCGATTGCCGCTACCGAGAAGGCCCTCGCGAAGTCGGGTCTGTCCATCGACGACATCGGCGCCTTCGAGATCAACGAAGCATTCGCACCAGTGCCGCTCGCATGGCTCGCCGAGACAGGCGCGAAGCTCGACCGGCTCAACCCTCTCGGTGGCGCGATCGGTGTCGGCCACCCGCTCGGTGGCTCCGGCGCGATCCTCATGACCCGCCTTGTACACCACATGCGCGACAACGGCATCCGCTACGGCCTGCAGTCGATGTGCGAGGCCGGCGGCATGGCCAACGCCACCGTTCTCGAACTGCTCTGATACCCGCCTACTCAACTCGAGGATCGAAAATCATGGAACTCAAAGGTCTTTCCGTCGCCGTCACCGGCGGCGCCTCCGGTCTCGGACTCGCCGCCGCCCAGCGTGTGCTCGCCGCGGGTGGCAACGTCACCCTCATCGACCTGCCGTCGTCGGACGGTGCCGACGTTGCCGAGGGGCTCGGTGACGGCGCAACATTCGCGGCCGCGGATGTCACCGACGCCGAGCAGTTCGCTGCCGCCCTCGACGTCGCGCACGAGCGCGGGGGGCTGCGTGGAGTCGTGCACTGCGCTGGTGCCGGCCGCAAGATGCGGATCCTCGACAAGGAGGGTAAGGCGGGCTCGCTCGAGGACTTCGAGTTCGTCATCCGCCTCAACCTGATCGGGTCGTTCAATGCGCTGCGTCTCGGTGCCGAGCGCATCGCTCAGCTCGAGCCGATCGACGGCGAGCGCGGTGCAATCGTGATGACCGCATCCGCAGCGGCGTACGAAGGACAGATCGGCCAGATCAATTACTCGGCGTCCAAGGCGGGCGTCGTCGGTATGACGATCGTCGCCGCCCGCGACCTCGCGAGCAAGAACATCCGCGTCAACACCATTGCCCCCGGCATCATGGACACGCCGCTCCTCGCGCGTCTGCGCGACGACGTGCGTGCGTCGCTCGAGGCCACCGTGCCGAACCCGGCGCGGATGGGCCGTCCCGACGAATTCGGACGTCTCGCTGCGTCGATCCTCGAGAACGGTTACCTCAACGGCGAGACCATCCGACTCGACGGTGCCATCCGCATGGCACCGCGCTGACCAGGGGTTCGACGATGACTCCCAATCAGTCCGACTGGGCCGACACCGCGTTGTCGTACCCACAGACGTCGATGGCGGTGTGGGCGCCGAGCATGGCTGCCATGTACGGCGACCGCGCTGCCGTCGTCGACGGTGATCGTGTCCTCACGTACCGCGAGCTCGACGAGTGTTCGGCACAGTTCGCGAACGCGTTGAGTGCTGCCGGTGTCGTCGCGCACGATGTCGTGCTCATGCATCTGGGCAACTGCGCCGATTTTCACATCGCCTACTACGGCGCATTGCGTGCCGGTGCCACGTTGACCCTCGTCAATCCGCTTCAGCCCGGTCCGGGTCTGCGACGCCAGATCGAGGAGACGGGGGCTGTCGCTGCCGTCACGGCGCCCGCGCAGCTGGACACACTGCTGGGTGCGTCGGAGGGTACGACCGTCGAGCTCATCGCGGTCGTGTCCGACGAGCCCGTCGAGGCGGCCGGGGCCGGCGCGGTGCAGTTCGCCGAGCTGCTGGCGCGTCACTCCACCGAGTTCGAGCCCGCGCAGGTGAGCGGAGACGACGTCGCGCACATCGCGTACACCGGTGGTACGACGGGGGTTTCGAAGGGCGTGCGGGTTCTGCATCGCAACGTCGTCGGCAACGTGACACAGATGTGCGGGTGGCGTGCCGGACACCAGACCGTGGTGAAGGACGGTCTGGTCTCGCTCGAGAAGATCGACGGACTCGATATCGCGGGTGTCACCCCGGCCCAGGGTTCGACGATCGTGGTATCCCCGTTGTTCCACGCGCACGCGCTGATCAACACCTCGTTCCTGCTCGCGTGCGGCCTCACGCAGGTGCTCGCGGGACGCTTCGATCCGGCCCGGATGCTCGAACTGATCGAGCGCTACGAGGCCAGCTACATCACCGGAAGCCCGGCGATGTGGCACTCATTGGCTACACACCCGGACGTCGCGACCCGCGACCTGTCGACGGTGCGGGTGGTGTCATCGGGTGCCGCCCCGATCGACCACGTCACGCTCGAGGCGCTCGGACGCGCGTTCCCCAACGCGACTGTCGCCGAGGGTTACGGCCTGACCGAGGGCACATGCGTCGTCACCGCGATGCCGTTGGCCCGCGGCCTCGACTATCGGATCGGTAGCGTCGGCCTTCCTGTGTTCGACACCGAGATCGAGATCCGCCCGCAAGGCGACGCAGCGGGGACGGTCGGTCCGAACGAGCGCGGCGAACTGTGGGTCCGCGGCCCGCAGGTCACCGACGGCTACCTCGGGCACCCGGAGATCACGGCAGAGCAGTACGTGGACGGCTGGCTCGCGACCGGCGACATCGCCTACCGCGACGACGACGGCTACCTGTTCATCGCCGACCGCGCGAAGGACATGCTGATCTACAAGGGCTACAACGTGTATCCGCGTGAGCTCGAGGAGATCATCGTGACACATCCGTCCGTGTCGACCGCTGCGGTGGTGGGGCGCGATGTCGGTGCGACCGGTCAGGAGCCCGTGGCGTTCGTCGTGCCTGTCGCGGGTGCGGACATCGACGAGGGCGAACTCGAGGCCTACGTCGCAGAACGCGTGTTGCCGTACAAGAAGATCCGGGAGGTCGTGGTTCTGGATGCGCTGCCGACCTCGGCGGCGGGCAAGATCCTCAAGACCGACCTGCGCGCCCAGCTGACATAACGCAGTGAGCCGCTGCCCGTGCACGGTTCCGGTAGACCCATACTGGATCTGTGCACGGGCGGTTGGTGTTTCACGGGTGGAGTTCGCGCACGAACGAGGCAGCCACATCCCGTCGACGGGATGTGGCTGCCTCGTTCGTGAAGCGGTTACGACGAGCGCTGGGCCTGCTTGACGAGTCCGCCGCCGATGATCAGGCGCTGGATCTCGCTGGTGCCCTCGTACAGACGCAGCAGCCGCACGTCGCGGTAGATGCGCTCGACCGGTACCTCGCGCATATAGCCGGTTCCGCCGTGGATCTGCACCGCGAGATCGGCGACTTTGCCGACCATTTCGGTGCAGTACAGTTTCGCGGCCGACGGGGCGATGCGGCGGTCGGTTTCCTCGACCCACGCGCGCGCGGCGTCGCGCACCAGGGCGCGTCCGGCCATGACGCCGGTCTGCTGGTCGGCGATCATCGCCTGTACGAGCTGGAAGTTGCCGATCGGGTTGCCGCCCTGCGTGGCGGTGGCGGCGTATTCGACGGACTCGTCGAGGGCGCGTTGTGCCTGGCCCACCGAGAGCGCGGCGATGTGCACGCGGCCGCGGGCGAGGGAGACCATCGCGGCCTTGTACCCGACGTCCTCGCTGCCGCCGACGAGCGCGGAATTCGGCACACGTACCTCATTGAAGTGCACGTCAGCGGTCCAGGCGCCTTCCTGGCCCATCTTGGCGTCCTTGTTCGCGACCTGCACACCTTCGGTGTCGGCGGGGACGAGGAACACCGCGATGCCGGTGCCGTTCTCGTCGGCCGGGCGGGTGCGGGCGAACACGACGAACAGGTTCGCGAGCGGCGCGTTGGTGATGAAGCGCTTCTCGCCGGTGATGATCCAGTCGTCGCCGTCGCGGACGGCCTTGGTGCGCAGGCCCGACGGGTTGGAGCCGGCGCCGGGCTCGGTGAGCGCGAACGAGGCGACGACGTCGCCGGAGGCGATGCCCTCGAGCCACTGCTGCTTCTGCTCGTCGGTGCCGAAGTTGACGAGGACCTGGCCGGCGATGCCGTTGTTGGTGCCGAACATCGACCGCAATGCCAGGGTGGTGTAGCCCAGTTCCATGGCAAGTTCGGCATCCTGCTGGAGGTTGAGGCCGAGACCGCCCCACTCCTGCGGGATGGCGTAGCCGAACAGGCCCATGTCCTTGGCAGCCTGACGGATGTCGTCGGGAATCGCGTTGGTGTCGGCGATCTCCTGCTCGCGGGGGACCACGACGTTGCGCACGAACGCACGGGTCTGGGCGAGGATCTCGCGGAAGTCGTCTTCGTCGACCTCGGGGGCCGGAGTCGCAAGTGTCATGACTACCACTTTCGAGGCCGCCTCGGGTCGTGTCCAATACGAATGGCGCCATTCCCATATAGGCAGTCTCGATGGATTCCGAAGGGTATTTCGTGCGGTCGCGTGGATATATTCGAAGGCATCGACCCGTTTCGGGGACAACTCAGGTCCCCTCGAAAGGATTTCAGATGTCGCTGTTGGAGAACCGTACCGCCGTGATCACAGGTGGCGCGCAGGGTATCGGCTTCGCGATCGCCCAGAACTTCGTCGATGCCGGTGCCCGCGTCGTCATCGGCGACCTCGATCTCGACGCCGCCACCGCAGCAGCGGACAAGCTCGGCGGTCGTGACGTGGCCCGTGCGGTGAAGGCGAACGTCGTCGAATCCGCCGATTGGGACACCCTCCTCGCAGAGGCGGTCGACGGCTTCGGTTCGCTCGATGTCGTGGTCAACAACGCCGGCATCACCCGCGACGCGACGATGCGCACGATGACCGAAGAGGATTTCGACCTCGTCATCTCGGTGCACCTCAAGGGCACGTGGCACGGAACCCGTAAGGCTGCCGCGATCATGCGTGACGCCAAGCGCGGCGCGATCGTCAACATCTCGTCGCTGTCCGGCAAGGTCGGCATGGTGGGCCAGACCAACTACTCCGCCGCGAAGGCAGGCATCGTCGGTCTCACCAAGGCCGCCGCGAAGGAAATGGCTCACCACGGTGTGCGCGTCAACGCTATTCAGCCCGGCCTGATCCGCTCGGCGATGACCGAGGCCATGCCGCAGAAGGCGTGGGATCAGAAGATGGCGGAGATCCCGATGGGCCGTCCGGGCGAGGTCGACGAAATCGCCTCGGTGGCACTGTTCCTCGCATCCGACATGTCGTCCTACATGACCGGCACCGTCCTCGACGTCACCGGCGGCCGTTTCATGTGACGGTCCCGTCACCCACACCTCGAAAGGTCATCATGCGCGAAGTTGTCATCTGCGAGCCCGTCCGTACCCCCATCGGTCGCTACGGCGGAATGTTCAAGTCCCTCACCGCTGTCGATCTCGGTGTCACGGCGCTGAAGGGTCTGCTCGAGCGGACGGGTGTGTCGCCCGACGAGGTCGGCGACGTCATCCTCGGGCATTGCAACGGCAACAGTGAAGCCCCGGCCATCGGTCGTGTCGTCGCTCTCGATGCCGGTCTTCCGGTCACCGTGCCCGGCATGCACATCGACCGTCGCTGTGGCTCCGGTCTGCAGGCCGTCATCCAGGCTGCGCTGCAGGTCGGTAACGGCGACAACGAACTCGTCGTGGCCGGTGGTACCGAGTCGATGAGTAACGCAGCGTTCTACTCGACGGACATCCGCTGGGGCGGTGCACGCACCGGTGTGCAGATGCACGACGGCCTGGTCCGGGCCCGCTCGACCGCGGGCGGCAAGCATTACCCGGTCCCCGGCGGCATGATCGAGACCGCCGAGAACCTGCGCGCCGAGTACGGCATCAGCCGTCAGGAGCAGGATGAGCTCGCGGCGGAGTCGCACCGCCGCGCGGTGGCCGCTCAGCAGGCCGGCATCCTCGCCGAGGAGATCATCCCGGTCACCGTGCCCTCGCGTAAGGGCGACCGGATCATCGACACCGACGAGCATCCCCGTGCCGACACCACCGTCGAGACTCTCTCGTCGCTGCGGCCGATCATGGGCAAGCAGGATCCCGACGCCACCGTCACGGCCGGCAACGCCAGCGGGCAGAACGATGCCGCGTCGATGGCGATCGTCACGACCCCGGAGAAGGCTGCGGAGCTCGGCTTGACCCCGCTCGTGCGCATCGTGTCGTGGGGTGTGGCCGGTGTTGCACCCAAGATCATGGGCATCGGCCCCGTGCCCGCGACCGAGATCGCACTCGCCAAGGCCGGCATCACGCTTGCCGATGTCGACGTCATCGAACTCAACGAGGCGTTCGCGGCGCAGGCGCTGGCCGTGACCCGCGAGTGGAAGTTCGGTGCCGCAGACTTCGAGCGCACCAACATCCACGGCTCCGGCATCTCGCTCGGTCATCCGGTCGGCGCGACCGGTGGGCGCATGCTCGCGACACTCGCCCGCGAGTTGCACCGGCGTGAGGGCCGCTACGCCCTCGAGACCATGTGCATCGGCGGCGGCCAGGGTCTCGCGGCGATCTTCGAACGCGTGTCCTGATTCGTCGTCACGTCTGAGTTCCACCGACAACGGTCGGCCGGCATCTGCCGGCCGACCGTTCCTTGTTTCCGCTGGTCGGGCGCGCCCATTGATGCCGGAACTGATATGTGTTCTACTTTTGCCCAGAGTGGCGTACGGCACATTTCGGACAGGGATGTGAGCGGCGCCGTTGCAGGACCGATCGGAAGGAACAGCACTATGTCTCTGAATCTGGCCGACCTCACCGAAGCGGTGGTCGACGCGATTCCCGATCGCACGGCCATCGTCTGCGGCGACCGATCGCACACCTATGCGCAGTACGATGCCGCCGCCAACCGGATCGGTCATCACCTCGCCGCGGCGGGGGTCGAACCCGGCGAACATGTCGGACTGCACATGCGCAACAGTCTCGAGTACCTCGACACGATGCTCGGCACCATGAAGATCAGGGCCGTCCCGATCAATATCAACTTCCGATACGTGGGCGCTGAACTCGACTACCTCTACAACAACGCCGAACTCGTCGCGCTCGTGGTGGACGCAGACCTGACCCATGTCGTCGCCGAGGTCCTGCCCGACTGTCCGCACCTGCGACACATCGTGGTCGTCGGCGATGCTCCCACGTCGGCGCTCGATGACGCAGCAGCACTCGCCGAGGTTACCGTCGTGCGGTACGACGTCGCCGTCGCGGACGCCTCGGACGAACGCGACTTCGCTCCACGCAGCGACGACGACCTCTACATCCTCTACACGGGTGGCACCACCGGCATGCCCAAGGGCGTGATGTGGCGGCACGAGGACTTCTACTTCGCCGCACTCGGCGGAGGCAACGCGTACGGCGACCCGCACGACAGTCCCGAATCGCTCGCTGCCGCGGCCGCCGCCAACGAACACCCGTTGACGTATGTCGTCACCGCTCCGCTCATGCACGGCGCTGCCATGTACGCCGTCTTCATGGGCCTGTTCATGGGCTTCCCTCAGGTGATCATGCGCAACTTCGAACCGGCGGAGGCGCTGCGTCGGATCGACGAACACAAGGCCGCCGTGCTCATGGTCGTCGGAGATGCGATCAGCCGGCCCATCGCCGACGTCCTCGCCGAGCGTCGCGACGAGTTCGACCTCAGCTCGCTGATCGTCATCGGTTCGGGAGGTGCGCTGTGGTCGGTCAGCGTGCGCGACCGCCTGAAGGAACTGCTCCCCAACGTCATGCTGCTCAACTCTTTCGGTTCGTCCGAATCGGGAGCCAACGGTGCCCTCACCCCCGGCGAGGACGGCAAACAGAGACTGCCCGCGTCCCCGAAGGTGCGCGTCGTCGACACCGACTATTCGACGATCGAACCGGGATCGGACGCCATCGGCTACCTTGCGCGGGTCGGTCACGTACCGGTGGGCTACTACAACGACCCCGAGAAGACCGCCGCCACCTTCCCCGTCGTGGACGGCACACGAATGTCGCTGCTCGGCGACCTTGCCACGGTCGAGGCGGACGGCTCGATCATCGTGCTCGGCCGCGGCTCGGCCTGCATCAACAGTGGTGGCGAGAAGATCTACGCGGAGGAGGTCGAGGAGGCGGTCAAGGGACATCCCGCGGTGGAGGATGCACTCGTCACCGGCGTACCGGATCCCCGTCTGGGCGAGACGGTCTCGGTGGTCGTACAGCTGCGCGAGGGTGCGCACGAGCCGACGCAGGAGGAGCTCGCCGAACACTGCCGGACCGTCATCGCCGGGTACAAGGTCCCCCGGCATGTCGTCGTGATGCCGCAGATCGTCCGCTCCCCCGCTGGCAAGGCTGATTACCGGTGGGCCAAATCGGTACTGACGCAGTCGGTTACCACCGAGGTCTGATCACTTGTGAGAGTTGCTCTCAGGTCGGTGTTCGCTGCGCCGATGAGGGACTCGAGGGTGGCGGTCAGCACGGATCGGCTCTTGCCGGCAGCCCACCGCGTCACTGTGCCCCTGCGGTACTCGATCAGGGTGAGCGCGTCGCTGTCCTCGAGCGCTGACGGCTCCGGAGCGCCGCTGCCGGAGCCGATGCTGGTCTGATGCAGGGCGAGGACGTCGAGCGAGATTCCGATACGCGCGAGTGCTTCGGTGAGGGCCTCCACCGGGCCGACGCCGTGATGCGAGCTGGTGTGCTCGGAGTCGTCGACGCGCAATGTGAGAGTCGTGGTCTCATTGGTGGTGTCGAAGCCTGTCAGTTCGATGGCGGGCTTGCCACCCGGCGTGACGATGTACTCGGCCTCGAAGATGTCCCACAGTTGTGATGCGGTGACTTCGCTGCCGGTGGCGTCGGTGTGCTTCTGTATGTGGCGGGCGAAGTCGATCTGCAGACGCCGGGGCAGTTCGATGCCGTACCCGGCCTCCAGCAGGTAGGCGATGCCGCCCTTGCCGGACTGCGAGTTCACCCGGATGACGGCATCGTAGCTGCGGCCGAGGTCGGCGGGGTCGATGGGCAGGTACGGCACGCGCCACTCGGTCTCGCTGACTCGACGGCCCTCGGCGGCCGCGCGGGCATGGTGCTCGGCGAAACCCTTCTTGATCGCGTCTTGGTGAGTGCCACTGAAGGCGGTGTGCACGAGGTCGCCGACATACGGATGTCTGGGATGGATCTCGATGCGGTTGGCGTGCTCGACGGTGCGGCGGATCTTGTCGATGTCGGAGAAGTCGATCATCGGATCGACGCCCTGCGCATGCAGGTTCAGGGCGAGAGTGGCGATATCGACATTGCCCGTGCGCTCCCCGTTGCCGAACATGCAGCCTTCGACGCGCTGTGCTCCGGCCAGGACAGCGAGTTCGGCACACGCGACCCCGGTACCGCGGTCGTTGTGCGGGTGCACGGACAGGATCACCGCATCGCGACGATCGAGGTTCTTGTGCATGTATTCGATCTGATCGGCGTACACGTTCGGGGTTGCGATCTCGACGGTCGCAGGAAGATTGAGGATGACCGGACGCTGCAGCGAGGCATCCCACAGCTTCGTCATCGCATCGCAGACCTCGAGAGCGAAGTCGGGCTCGGTGAGGTTGAAGACCTCGGGTGAGAACTCGAAACGCACATTCGCGAGGTCGCCGGCGAATTCGAGCACATCCCGGCCTCCGGACATGATCAACTCGGTGAGCGCCGCTCGGTCGTGCCCGAGCACGACATCGCGCCACGTCGGTGCGGTTGCGGTGTACATGTGGATGACAACATCATTGCGGACGCCTCGGACCGACTCGACAGTGCGCTCGATGAGGTCGCGGCGGGCCGGCGTGAACACGACGATCGTGACGTCGTCGGGTGCGATGTCGGTATCGGCGATGAGGCGGACGAAGTCGTAGTCGGTCTGCGAGGCCGACGGATAGCCGACCTCGATCTCCTTGTAGCCCATCGCGACCATCAGCTCGAACAAACGGCGCTTCCGGGCGGGATCCATCGGCTCGGCCAGCGCCTGATTGCCGTCGCGCAGATCGACCGGTACCCACAGCGGGGCTGCGGTCATGCGCTTGCACGGCCAGTCACGCTCTGTGAGTGGAACTTCCACACGGGAGTGGACATCGCGGTAACGGTGTGAGGGCATCTGTGAGTGCGTCTGCCGATTCCAGGAGGGGGTATCGGCGGGTACCCGTCCGGCGGGAGTGTTGATGCTGGGGAAGGCGGTCATGTTCGTGGTTCCTTCTACGGGTCGTGACGTGTCGACCGGCGCGTTCGGGCTCCACGACGGGAGCCGGTCGGGCTACACCCCGCCGTGGCGGCGAAGAAGAAGGAATCCGAGGATGAGCATGCGGCGACGCTACCACAGCTCCTCAGACAAGCTGAGGAGCTGAAGGTGTCGAGCCGGGCATGGGAGAATGGCGACATGTCACTCGTCCGTCGTGAGTCACTCGCCGAACAGGCCGCTGACCTGCTGTTGTCGCGAATTCGAGACGGCGAGTGGAACGTGGGAGACAAGCTGCCCGGGGAGACCACACTCGCTCCTCAGCTCGGAGTCGGCCGCTCGACCGTGCGCGAGGCGATCCGGCAACTCGCCGGTCAGGGGGTGCTCGCTTCGCGTCAAGGGGCGGGGGTGTTCGTCACCGCCCTCGATATTCCGGAGAACTGGGATGCAGTCCTGCATCGAGCCGACATCGCCGCCGTCATCGAAGCGCGCATCGCGATCGAGGTCGAGGCTTCCGCTCTGGCGGCCGAACGCCGCACGCCCTCGGACCTCGAGAACCTGCGCCTGGCATTGGTCGACCGCGCGAAGCATCGAGTGGACATAGAAGCGCACGTCGATACCGACTTCACTTTTCATCGAGGCATCCTGCTGGCAGCGCACAGCGCGATCCTGCTCGAACTGTTCACTCACTTCGCGCCGCGCAGCCGTCAGGCGATGGTCGACATGCTCCGTCTCCGAGGCACTCATGGAGACGACGCCGACCACGCCACACACGAACGCATCTACAACGCGATCGACTCGCGTGATGCCCTGGCGGCAGCCTCTCTCACACGCACCCACCTGAATTCACTCAAGGAACTACTTCTCCGATGAGACGGATTCTCTGATCATGGAGGGAACAAGGTCTCGAGACGGTGGAACCCGCCGCACCACGACATCACGGATGGTGCCACCGCCGGTCGAGGTGATCGCGCCCGAGGATCACCCCTCCGACAGCCGGTAGAACCGGAAGAAGCTGAAATCCTCGATCGGGAGGATGTCCATCCGGGCGAAGCCGGCCTCCTGCGCGTACTTCCGAAGAATGGCGGGGCGCATGACGGTGCCCGTCCCCGCGCTCGGTTGGTGACTCATCCCGTCGGGGAGGCAGACCGTCAGACTGTATCCGTACATGAGCCGCTCGACGTCGTCGCCCGGCGCGGTGAATTCCTCCCCGACGGCCTCGTCCATCACGATCACCGCACCGCCCGGCACGAGCGCGCGACGTGCTGCCGCGAGCACCTGCACCGGTCGCGGCATGTCATGAATGCACTCGAATGCGAACACAGCGTGGAACGCCGACTCGGGAAGTCCGGTCGCGTCCGCTTCGGTGATCGTGATCTGCTGCGCCACATCAGGTTCCGACGATATATTCGAACGTGCGAGTTCGACGCTGGCGCTGTCGATGTCGAAGCCGTGCAGTGTGGCGTTCGGATAGGCTCGGGCGAGTGCGATGGTGGACCATCCACCACCGCAACCGATGTCGGCGATCGCAGCTCCCGGGGCACGGAGTAGATCGTCGACCTCGGGTACAGACTGCAGCGCCCCCGGCAATGCCAGCTCGAACCACGGGCGGTTCACGTCGGACTGCGACTCGCGCGCATCGCTGCCGTAGCGCGCCCAGCCGACACCACCGCCCGTGCGATACGCCTCGAGCAGGGCCGGCATCTGCACGGCGCCGCTGGTCAGGAGGCGTGGCAGCGGAGTCAGATACGCCAGGCTGCGCTCATCGGTGAGTACTTCCGCTCCGGCGGGCGACAGTGTGAAGTGCGGGGGTTCGTCGTGGTCGACGGAGAGCAGCCCGGTCACTGCCTGCTGTTCGAGCCACTCGCGCGCATACCGCGGGTGGGTTCCGGTGCGGGCGGCGAGTTCGTCGGCGGTGGCCGGGCCATTGGACGCGAGACTGCGGTACCAGCCGAGCCGGTCGCCGAGATAGATGGCGAACACGTCGATCGCGCCGAGAGCGGCATCGACGATGCGCTGGGCATAGGCGTCGACCGAATCCGTTTCGGCGACGGAAAGTGAAGGTTGTTCGGGAGTGGATGTGGACATGGCTGTCATCTCCGTAAACGAATGGTGTCTACCATCGTGACCCTCGACTCGGCCGGTGTCACCGGTCGTTCGCCGTTCGAATCATCTTCCGCGCCGAGCAGCGCTACCGAATTCGGACGCTCGCGCAGGACATCCGATCACTCACTCGCCTTGCTCGGAGAAGGCAGGTCCGCTCAGGGCCGATCGGTCGACGACTTCACGAGGTCGACGAACGCGCGCCCGGCCTTCGACAGCGTCGCGGGGTCGAACGCCAGGGCAACCGTACGGGTGAATGTCGGCTCGCACGGCCGCACCACGGCAATGTCGCGGACCGATTCCGCGACCGAACGTTCGAGCAGCGACCCGCCGATTCCTGCCAGCACCATCGGGGGCCGTGCCTCCCGGTGATCGGTGACCGCCGCGATGCGCGGCGCGGCGCCCTGCCGACGCATCTCACGGTCGATCTCGTCGCTCAGGATGCCGCCTCCTCGCGGCACGAACACCATGGGAATCGACGGCAGCGATGCCAGCTCCACCGGTCCGGGTGGGAGTTCGGTGCCCGGCGGATACGCGAGCCAATATTCCTGCTCGCCGAGGTCGATCATCTCGAGTCCGAGGCCGTTCTCGAACGGCAGGTGCGCGACCACGAACTCGCAGTGCCCGTCGCGGATCACCGAGGCGGAGTCGCCCTCGCTTCGGAGATCGCCGAAACGCACCGTCGCCTTGGGGTGGGCGCGCCGGAACCGGGCCACCAGATCGATGATCGGGCCGGTTGCGAGGGCGGGGAACACCATCAGGTCGAGGCGGCCGGTGACCTCGGCGGAATGCGAGGTCAGTAGCTCCTCCACCCCTGCGACATCACGCAGGATCTGGCGGCTCGGTCCGATGAGGCTGTGTCCGGCGGCGGTGAGCACCATACCGCGGCCGATGCGGTGGAACAGCTGCACACTCAGCTCACGTTCGAGGCTGCGCAGCGCCTGTGACACGGTCGGCTGCGCGACGCCGAGGGCGGCGGCTGCGCCGTTGATGCCGTCGTTCTCGACGACTGCGAGGAAGTATTCGATCTGGCGGAATTCCATCTTCTCTACGCTCCCGGTTTCGTGCCGGTTGCGGCCGAGATGAATGCGGCCGCTGCCGGTGACGGTTCTCCGGCTCGCAGGACGAGCCCGACGGGACGGCGCAGCGGCGGATCGAGCCGCAGGACGGTGGCGCCGGGTATCTGCTTTTCGGCGACCAGTCTGGGTACCACGGTCGCTCCGGTACCGCGCATCACGAACTCCCAGATGGCGGTGGGGTGAGCGCAGTCGACGACGACGTTGTCGGAACCCAGCAGCTCACCGGTCTTCGCAGCGTCGGCGGGTGATCCCAGATCGATGACCAGGGGAACCTTGCGAACGATCTCGCGCGGCACCGGGTCGGGAAGTTCGGCCGCGAGGTCGGGATGCAGCGCGAGGACCATCTCCTGCTCGAGGAGTGGGACGGTGATCATGCCCGCGTGCTCGGCCGACAGGTCGGTCACTCCGATCTCGGCCTCGCCGCGTCGGAGTGCGGAGTGCACACCGGCCGGGCCGTCGGAGTCGGAGATCGACACCATGATGCCGGGATGTCGGGTCCGGAACCGTCGGACGAGTTCGACGACGGGATGGACGGAGAACGCGGAGTACGTCACGATCTGGATGCGTCCGGCCTCGAGTTCGCGGACTGCGGCGACCTTGCTCTTCGCGCGTTCGACGTCGGCGAGAATGCGGCGCGCCGCGACCTCCAGGGTGCGGCCGTCCTCGGTCAGAGTGAGGCGCCGCCCGGTCCGGTCGAAGAGAGTGGTGTCCAGGCGGCGTTCGAAGGTTCGGATGGCCTGCGACAGTGATGGCTGTGAAATATACAGAGCCTGAGCTGCTTTCGTGATTCCACCGTGGTCGATGACGGCCACGAAGTAGGTCACGAGATGCAGGTCCACCCGTTCATCCTAGGTGGTCGAGTATTCGACGGTGCCTGTCGGGGCTCGAGCCGCATTCCCGACGCCGATCCGGCAGCTTCCGATGGTGGGGTTCGGCGAGTGATGCCGGCACTCATCGGTCGGCCACTGTCTCGAGCTTCGGCTGCAGCTGATCGGCAACCCATGGCACCGCGAGTACGGTCGGCGAACGTAGTGCCATGGCGACGGTCATGTCCGTGACCCAGGTGCGTCCGTCGACGACGGCCGGCACCGCTGAGAAGGTGGGTGACCCGAGTAGCTGCGAACTCGCCTCGTCCGATCCGGCCGCAACGATCACGAAATCGGCGTCGAGCACCCCGTAGTTCTCCTCGGAGACGACCGCCGTGCCCGGATTCTGAGCGTTGTCTTCGAGCGCGAGCACCTCCGGGGAGATCTTCATGCCGTAGCGGGCGAAGAACTGGGACATGGGGTCGTCCTCATTGTTGATCACATTGACCAGACCCGGTGCCGGAGCGGCAAGGAAGAGCCAGGTCCTCCCGTCCAAGCCGTCCGGAGCGTCGGAGGCGGATTCGACGGACGCAACGAGTTCGTCGCCGGCCTCCTCTTTGCCGAGGATCGTTGCGACATCGCGGGTGACGGTCTGCCAAGAATCGCCGAACACGTTCTCGTGGAACGGGATCACGGGAACCACGTCACCGAGTTCGTCGTAGATCGCCTCCGCGTTGCCCGCCTCCTGAGCGAGCACCACGTCGGGGTCGAGCGACAGGATCTGCTCGTAGTCGTATCCGCCGACCTGATCCATCTGCAGAAGTGTGGTCGATGCCGGATCCAGCAGGTCCTCCTGCCACGGTGAGATTCCGGTGGCGCTCACGGGGCTGGCGGCCGCTCCGACCAGGGTGCCCCCCAACGCCAGTACAGCGTCGGTCGCCGTGGCCCCCAATGCGACGATCCTCTGGGGCTCGGACTCGACGACCGTCTCACCGAACGCGTGCGTCACGGTAATCGATTCGTATTCGGTCACAACCCCCGTCGCTTCGCTCGCCCCGGTCACAACACCGGTCGATGAAGCTTCCTGCGAACATCCTGCAACCAGTGCTGCTGCACCGATGAGACCGGCCATGCCGGTGATCCGCCATTTCATTTGTTTCTCCTGAATTCGCACTGCACGAGGCCGATAGCGCGTGTGCGCCATCGGAAAACCTGGCTCGAGCGCCCTCCGCGCGATTCCCCGCTTGCGGTCACGCCGGATCCGCGAGGACGGAGAGCATCTGCGCGACTTCTTCTTCGCTCATGTTCTCGACTGCATCGGTGAGCAACGAGGTGAGGCGTTCGGCGATTCCGCTCGGCGTCGCCGGTGAAGCCATGACATCTGCCAGCGTGACCGTCACCGGATATGCGTCGGAGAGGCGCGCCGCGACGGCCGTCGCCGTCACGGAATCACCGCCGAACGCGAACAGGTCGTCGTGAGCACCGAGACGTTCGACGCCCAGTGCTTCCGCGACGGTCTCCGCGACGGCGCTCTCGAGGCCGCTTCTGGGTGCCACGAACGCCGTTCCCGTCTCCGGGCGCTCCGCGCGAGTGAGAGCGACCGGACCGGTGGCCGATGCCATCGGCATGCGGTTCGACCGGCCGATTCGATGCCGCTGTCGCTCGAACGGGTACGTGGGTAGCGGCACCCGACGTCCGGAACCCGCGAAGCTCGTGTGATCCGGTTGCGCGCCCGCGCACCACAGACGTCCAGCGAGGTCGGCGCCGGCTGTGCCCGCAGGCCACGTCGACTCCGGCCTGCCGATCGTTGCCACGACATCGGTATCGACACCGCATGACCTGACGAGGGAACCGAGAGCGGTTCCCGGCCCGACTTCCACCCACACGGCATCCGGATGGGCTCGATCGACCACCCCGACCGAGTCCGCGAACCGCACCGGGGTCCGCAGTTGGGTGCTCCAGGTGCCGGCGTCCGTCGCGGTGGCCGTGTCGAGCATCATGGCAGTCGATGTACGGATCATCGGGATCCGAGGTGCGCGCAAACCGAGGGTCCGGATCACGTCGTCGAACGGGCTCACCACCTCGTCGACCAGCGGCGAGTGGAAGGCCCGGTCCGTCGGGAGCAGCGTGACGCTCCGGTTGTCGTCCCGCAGACGCTCGACGACCGTCGCGATGTCGCTCGGCGTTCCGCTCACCACCACCTGACGTGGTCCGTTGACTGCGGCGACGCACGCGCCGGTCCCGGTGAGCGCGGATCGGACGTCGTCCTCGGGGCACCGGACGACGGCTGTCGCCCCCGATGTGGTCGAGGCCATGAGCCTGCCGCGTGCGGCGACGGCGGTGACCGCATCGTCGAGCTCGAAGATCCCCGCCGTCACGGCAGCTGCGAATTCGCCGATCGAGTGCCCGAGCAGCACCGTCGGGGTGATGCCCAGATCCTGCAGTGCCATGACGGTGGCGTACTCGACGGTGAACAGTGCGGGCTGGGTCAGGTCCGTGCGCGCAAGTTGTCGGGTGAGATCGTCGTTGCCGTCGGTTGTTTCGACGGTGAGGAATTGCCGCAGGTCGATGCCGATCAGCGGTGCGAACTTCTCGGCGCAGCGATCGGCCGCGGCGGCGTATGCGGGGACGTCCCGATACAGCTCCGAGCCCATTCCCGGGAACTGGCCGCCTTGCCCCGGGAAGACGAATACCACGTCTTCGCCTCCGGCCGAGCGGACCGCGGGCCTCGTCGACGACGCCCGCACCGAGTCGGCTGTGCGTGCCCCTGCAGTGACGATCACGTGGCGCCGGAAGCCGAGTTCGGCCCTGCCGAGGCTCAGTGTGGTTGCGGCGTCCGCGGGGTCGAGGTCGGTCCCGTCGAACGCGTCCGCGAGCTGGTTTGTCAGCGTGTTCAACGCAGCCGGCGTCGCGGCGGACAGCGGCAGCACCAGAGGGCCCGCGGTCACCTTTCGGCGACCTGCCGGAGCAACCGGGGGCTCCTCCACGACGACGTGGGCGTTCGTGCCGCCGATACTGAAGGCGCTGATGCCTGCACGCCGGGGAGTTCCGGGTGTGCGTGGCCACGCCGTGGCGCCGTCGTTGACCCGGCACACCGACGACTCGAAGTCGATTGCCGGATCGGCCTCACGGAAGTCGGGGACCGGCGGGAGCGTCTCGTGTTTCAGCGCGAGTAGTACCTTGATCAGGGCGCTGGCTCCCGCAGCGGTGTCGGTATGGCCGATCACCGGCTTGAGTGCACCGAGCAGACAGGATCCCGGTGCCGCACCGCTGAGTGCTTCCTCGAGCGCTTCCACTTCGATGGCGTCCCCGACTCTGGTTGCCGTTCCGTGTGTTTCGACATACGAGATGGTGCTCGGGTCGACTTCCCCCACCGCGAGCGCCTCGGCGATCACTGCGGCCTGCCCTCGGGGGCTGGGTGCAGTGAACCCGACCTTGTCGGCGCCGTCGTTGTTGACGGCGCTGCCCTTGATCACCGCATGGATCGTGTCGCCGTCCTCGAGCGCGTCGGCATACCGTTTGAGCAGCACCGCTGCCACAGCATCTCCGGTCACCGTGCCCTGCGCGTCGGCAGAGAACGGGCGGCACCGCCCGTCCGGAGAGACGATCCCGCCGGGCTGGTACCAGTACCCCCCGTGCTCCGGGAAGAACACTGTGGCGCCTCCGGCGAGAGCGAGGTCGCACTCGCCACTCACGAGGCTCTGCACGCCGAGATGCACCGCGACGAGGGACGTCGCGCATCCGGAGAGCACCGTCAGCGCAGGTCCGGTCAGTCCGAGACGGTAGGCGACGCGAGGAGCGATGAAGTCTCGCTCGTTGCCGACGACCCGGGCGAAATGCAGTGCCGGATCCGTGGGGTCGAGCGCCGGGATCACCTCCGAATGCAGATAGGTGTCCGGGCCCCCACCCGCGAAAACACCTGCTGCACCGTCGAAACGGTGGGGATCGTAGCCTGCGTGCTCGAAGGTCTCCCACGCTGTTTCGAGGAAGAGGCGTTGTTGTGGATCGCACGCGGCGGCATCGCGAGCCGAGAATCCGAAGAACTGGGCGTCGAACATGTCGGGATCCGGCAGGGACGGGCGCCGTCGTACCAGTGCCGGGTCGGACAGCCGATCCGCGGGAATGCCGGCGGCGAGCAATTCGTCATCCGTCGCGATGTGGTGCAGTTCCTCGCCCGCGAGCAGTGCGGGCCACAATGTTTCGGCAGTCAGCCCGCCGGGGAACCGTCCGGCGAATCCGATCACCGCGATGTCGGTATCTGTGGTGTCGGTACCTGTGATGTCGAAATCGGGGAGTGCAGAGGTGTCGTCGGGGAGGGAGTCAGGAGCGTGCATGATGTCCTTTCACGGGGTGAGCCCCTGCCGACGGCACGGTCGTGAGGCGGGCTGCCTCGAGAGACAGTTCCGCGACGGTGTCGATGTGGGGTGTGCGGGTACGCAGCAGTGCACCCAGGTTCGCGATCGTTCCGCCACCGAGCACGTCCCTGCGCCGTACGTCGGTTCCGGGAAGCGCGGTGGCGATCTCGGTAGCGACGGCGCCCGCACGTTCGAGGCCGACACCGAGATCGGTGATGACGTCGTCGATGCCGAGGGGGAAGAATCCGGTGACCGATTCGATGCATTCGACGAGAACGGTATCGAGGGCCGTGACAGGACGGACGCACGGCCGCCAGACCGCATGCGCGGTGGCCGACGATGCCGGCCGGTCCCACAGGGCCGCCCCGTCGAGGGTACGTCGGGCGGTGTCGACCAGTTCGTCCACCAGGGTCCGGGCGTCGTCGTGACCGAATAGGTCGTCGACGGTGTCGACGTCGAGCCGCACACCACCGTCGTCATCGAACAGGCGTACGTCCAGATGGATCTGTGCCGTCTGCGATGACGTGTAGCGCGGCCGTCCCAGGCCCGGGACGGCCGGCAGCGGGAGACCGAGTGTGCTGGTGAAGACCACGGGCAGCAGCGCGCGTCCACCGGCACCGTGCATCCTCGCCAGCTCGGCAACGAGTTCCGGCCCTGCTGCGGGGTGATTCGCGAGAGAGCGCCACAGAGTGTGTTGCAATGCGCCCGCGCGGTCGTGGAATGACCCTGCCGACCAGTCGATTCCGACGGGAACGAACGTCGAGAACGGACCCATCACCCGATGCAGGTCGGGGTGCAGCGGAACGCGCCTCGTGCACGGAACCGTGATGGTGAATCGGCTTCCACAGGTTCGGGCCGCCAAGACCTCCGACAGGATCGCTCCCCAGAGCGCGGTCGGGGTCAGCCTGTGCAGGCGCGCCGTGGTTTTCATCGCCTCCCACATGGTCGCGTCGATGTGCCGACTGCGGGTGTGGAACCGGGGTGGTCCCACGTCCGACGGTCGCCTGCGGAGCGGAAAGCGCGGGGGTGGAGGAAGCGTCGGCAGTTCATCCGCCCAGAACGCGACCGCCTTCGCGCGGTCCGTCTTCCATCGCTCGTCGAGCGCGTGACTCGTCTCCAGCACGCCGGGAGTGGGTGCGGGAATGTCTTCGGGAGCAACAGTGTCCTCGGGAGCAACAGTGTCCTCGGGAGCATCGTGGGCCCGGACGATCGCGCGCTGGAGCAGGAGCACACTCTGGAGATCCAGCGTCAGTCCGTCGACGTCGAGGCACATCACGGATTCGGTCTCGCGGAGCCGGACGAGGGTGACGCCGAACGGGGGTGATGCATCTGCCGGGCGGACGAGGTGGGAGAACTCGCGGCGGACTTCGTCGATCACCTGTGCGAGGTCGTTCGCCGGAAGATTCCGGGCATCGACGACCCGAAGTGGTATCGGTCCCGGGACGGATGTGACCTGCTGGGTTCCATGGCGGGCGTCGATCACCAGCCGCAGCGCGTCGTGTCGCGCGATCACCAGCGCCAGCGCATGCCGCAGTCGATCGACATCGAAATGTCCGTCGAACTCCGCATAGGTGTGGGTGCTGACGCCCCCGAGCTCGAAGGACGCGTCCCGACCGGCCAGCAATGCTCGCTGCGCGGCCGTCAACGGGCGGGATGCTGTTGTATCCGTGGTCATCTGTGTCCTTCCTCGGACGTTCCGGCGGAGGCGAGCCGGCCGCGTAGTTCGGTGTCGTCGAGGTCGTCGATCTCGAGCCACACCGACGCGACCGTGTCGAGGAGTGCGGCGTCGCCGCAGCGGTCGGAGGCGAGACGTGCGAGTGCCGCGACGCTCGGATGTACGAACATGTCCCGCAACGAAATATCGACGCCGGGAAGTTCGGCCCGGATGCGTGCCGAGAGCCGGGCGGCGACGAGCGAGTCGCCGCCGAGCCGGAAGAAGTCGGTGTCGCGTCCGGCAGGTTCCGGAAGCGAGAGCGCCCGTGTCCACAGCCGCGCCAGCGCCGTCTCGAGCCGGCCACGAGCCGGCTCAGATTGATCGTCCGTCGCGATCTCGGGCGTCGCCAGGGCAGACCTGTCGAGCTTTCCGTTCGCGTTGAGTGGCAGCGCGTCCAGTTCGATCACCACCGAGGGGATCATGTGGGACGGGCACCGACCCCGCACCGCATCGAGGATCTCCTCGGAATCGACGCTGAAACCGGGCTGAGCCACGACGTATGCGGCCAATGCGCGGTATCCGGGCCGGTCGGCATACGGGATGCCGGTGACCACGCATGCCGACACCGATCGGTGCTCGAGCAGAGCAGCCTCGACCTCCCCGGCTTCGATGCGGTGCCCGCGGACCTTGATCTGGAAATCCGCCCGGCCCACGAACTCGATCGATCCGTCGGAGCGGAAGCTGCCGAGATCCCCTGTCCGATAGAGACGTTCTCCGGTATCCGGATGGCGGACAAAAGACTGCTCGGTGCGGGCAGGGTCTTCCCAATAGCCTCGGGCGAGTGACACACCGGAGCAGTACATTTCGCCGACCGCGTGATCGGGACGGTCTCTCATGCGTTCGTCCAGCACGCGATAACGGGTATTGCGAATCGCCCGGCCGTACGGAATGGTCGCCGCCTCGGTGTCCGAGCGAGAGATCCGATGCCAGATGTTCCAGACCGTCGTCTCGGTCGGTCCGCCGATGCTGCGCACGTGGACATTCGGCGACGCGTCGAGGAGTCTGCGCACCATGGGCGGATGCACCCGGTCGCCGCCGAGGATCACGGTGCGCAAGGAAGCGAGATCCTCCGGCGCGGCCTGTTCGAGCAGCATCTCCATCATCGTCGGTACCGACACCCAGCCGGTGACGCGGTGCCGGCGGACCGCGGTCGCCCACGCGTGGGCATCGCGACGGTCAGTGGTGTCGGGCAGGACGAGTGTGGCGCCACTGCCGAGCACACCGAACAGGTCGAACACCGACATATCGTGGTGCAGGGCGCTTACCGCGAGGAAGCGGTGGCCGGGACCGGTACCGAAGATCTCGATCGTCGCCTCCACACAATTGACGACACTGCGATGCGAGACCATCACACCTTTCGGGATGCCGGTCGACCCCGAGGTGAACAGCACGTACGCCAGCAGGTCCCCGTCCACCGGCATCGGGACGAACGGCGCGGTATCCAACTCGGCCGAGGTGTCGTCACCGAGGACGATCGCCGTACGGCCGGTGAGCCAGGACGCGCCGACATGGTGCCGGTCGACGAGCACCACCTGGGCATCGAGGAGATCGAGAATTGCGGCGATACGCGAAACCGGGGCGTGGGAGTCGAGAGGCACGTACGCGCCGGACGCGGCGAGGACCCCGAACACCGCCGCGATCCGGTCCGCACCGGGATCGGCGATCACCGCGACCGGAACATCCGGACCCACACCGTGACCACGCAGAACCGCACCGTAACTCAGAGCCGCGTCGGCGAGATCGCCATAGGAGACGACCCCATCCGCGGTGATCAGCGCGGGATCGTGCGGGCACCGTCTCGCGTACTCGAAGAATCGCTCGTGGGCAGGACGGTCGGGTACCGAAATCGCGGGGCCACCTGCGGCGTCGTGCCTCGCGATCTGCTGGGCGGGACGGGCATCGAACGCGGCGGCACTCCACGCGGCAGGGTCGGCGAGTCCTCTGAGTTGCCGCTCGAACGCGGCCGCCATCGCGTCCATCATCCGGTCGGGAAACAGGCCCTCGAGGCTGTCCCAGTTCACCAGCAGCGCTCCGTCGCGTTGTTCGAGGATCAGATCGATCCACACCTGCGGTGTCTGCGCCACCCTGAACACGCGCTCGAGTGAACCGTCGAGCAGCCGGGACGGGTCTCCCGCCAATGCCGTCGTGGACGTGAACACGTACGGCATCGTCGCCCGCCCGAAACCTCCGCGTCGCCGGACGAGTTCGCGGAGCACCTCGACCCCTGTGACATGCGGGTGGTCGAGGTCGCTCCAGATCTGCCGTTGAACTCGGGACGCGAACGCCTCGAATGGTTCTCGGCGTGACGCATCCACCTCGACCAGGATCAGGGACGCGAACTCGCCGACGGCACGGCCGATGTCCGGGTGCAGTGGAAGGCGGTTGAAACACGGCACGTTGATCGCGAAGCGCGACGTCGTGCTCCACGCCGCCAAGGCCTCCGCGTAACACGCCGCGGCAACACCCGACGACGTCACGCCGCGCTCCGCGGCGAGCGCGCACACACGAGTCCAGACCTCGGCCTCCACCACCGACGGCCGTGGAACGAATCTCGGTGACGTCAGGTTCTCCGGGGCGACGGCGAGCGGCAGCTCCGGCGGGCCCGAGAACCGATCGAGCCGATCCCACCAGTAGCGTCGGCTCTTCTCGTGTTCAGGAGTCTCGACGGCTCGGCGTTCGGCAAGGACGTAGTCGCGGAACGTGAGATCGAGTGATGGCAGGTGCCGGTCGGGATCCTCGTAGAAGTGTCCGAGTTCGCTGTACAGGATCCCGGTTCCGGCAAGATCGGCGACGAGCCCGTCCAGACCGATGCACACCCGGTGATGTTCGCCTGGGAGCCGGACCACGACAACGTCGTACAGCGGCGGGTCGGTCAGATCGGCCACCCGATGCGACAGGCGTTCACGGATCGCCTCGAGTGAGTGATGGATCCGGTCCGCGGGCAGATCGCGCAGGTCCTCCACCGTGACCGGTGGCCGAGGCGAAGCGGGTACGACTCGCTGGGTCAGTGCATCCGGATCGATCGTCAGTCGCAGCGCGTCGTGGCGATCGACCAGCCGCTCCCACGCGCGAGCGAACCGCCCGACGTCGAACGGTACCGCGGCTCCGGCCCGCTCGACGGTGTCGAATTCCATGTAGGTGTGGCACGCGATACTGCCCGACGAGAAGTGGTCGGCGCGGCCGATCACATACGCCTGCTGCTGATCGGTGAGCGGGAACGGCTCGAATCGCGCGCGAGGCTCCGGGGTGACCATCGGCAGCGAGCTACCGGACGGGCGAGTGGCCGTCCGGGTCGCGAGATCGTCTGCGACTGTGGCGAAGTCCGACTCTGTGAACAGTGACAGGGCGTGCGCGAGATCGAGGTCGACACCCAGCTCGTCGCGGATCCTGCCGGTGACCCGCATCGCGCTCAGTGAGTCGCCGCCCAGACCGAAGAACGTGTCGTGGTCGGCAACCGTCGCCGTCCGCAGTTCGTCCCGCCAGATGCGAGAGAGAAGGTTCCGGCGACCGAGCACGGTGGAGCCCCGGGTGTGCAGCCGCCAGGCACTCGGCTCGTGTCCCGGAGTGAGCTGTGTTCGCACCGCTTCGGTGAGGTCGGCGATGTCTGCTTCGTGGTCGCCGAATGTCACATCGACCGACGCACCGGTATCCGAGACTTGTACGACGATGCTCTCGACGGCGCCACCACACTCAGCAACAACGATCTCATCGATGAGGGCCGGCGAGATCCGGTGGGCCGCGACACGAACCTCATCGTGTACCGGGTTGGCCAGTGGTACCAGAGGATCGCTGTCCGTGCCCGACTCCACGATCCGGTGGACGGCAGCAACGAGCCGGTCGGCGGTGTCGGGAGCGCACGCCGGGACGGCGGCCCACCAACGAAGACGCAGCGACACCGGTGCGACCTCCACGACACAGTGCACCGCGGAAGGGCCCGGGAGCGTGTCGATGTCTGCGAGCGTGATCAGAACGGCCCCGGCCGACACGTCGGTCTCGGTGCGACCGACGACAGCGTGCAGCAACCGGCTCTCGGTGGGGTGCGCTTCCGGCAGCGTGAGTGAGGTGGTGTTCCCGGCTGCGGTGACGACAACGGTGAAGGGCGGTGGCCCGACGGCGGCGGCGAGAGCACCCGCTGCGAGCCATACCGCGACATCGGTGTCGTCGGAGTCCGGAATGTGGTGTCGAGCGCGGGACCGGAGACCTGCGAGGGTGGCCCCGGCGAGCACCGCATCCGCGCACACTCGGTGTGGCACCGTGCCCGCGGGGAACCGGCGCGGCGGGGGTGTCAGCGGATCTACATCGAGGGGTGTTCGGGTGCACTGTGTTTCGGTCATGATGTCCTTCGGCGACGGCGGGCGGCCGCACGCGCCCGGCCGCGGCGTGCGGCCGGAGTGTCGGGTCGGGCGGGTGCCGTGACGCGTTCGTTTCGGGCGAGGTGCGACGCGAGGGTTGCGATGGTGTGGTGGCGGAACAGATCGGTCAACGCGAGTTCGCGTTCGAGTCGACGCTGCAACCGGTCGTGCACACGGCTCAGGTGCAGCGAGGCACCGCCCAGATCGAAGAAGCTGGTGTTGCGGTCGACCTCGTCGAGCCCGAGGACGGCGCACCATTGCTCGGCTACGAGTGCCTCGAGGGGCCCGCGCAATGATCCTGTGCTCGCGGTGTCGTCCGGCTCGTCGGGAGGCGTGCCGGTGCAGACGAAGGGGATGGTGTTGCCGAAGGCGTCGACCGGTCCGGTGACAGGGCCTGCCCCGGATGTGCCCGACACCGACAACGTCCGAACCGGTCCGGTGGATGTCACACAGCGTGAGCGGACGAACGGTGCGGAGCGGTCGACACCCGCGAGCAGGTGTTGCTCGGGGGAGGCCAGGACGAGCGGCCACATGCGGGCTGCGAGATCGGGTGGCAGTACCGCAGTCCCTCTCGCAGCTGTGCGATCGATCTGTGTGAAATCCCGGCTGGCACCGGTCGATTCCCACATGCTCCATGCAACAGACCGGCACGCGACGGTCGAGTGCTCCGCCGCCCACGCGGCGAGACCGTCGAGGAAGGAGTTGGCGGCCGAGTAGGCGGCGGCGTGCGGGGCACCGAGATACCCGCTGACCGACGAGCACAACAGCAGGTGGCTCCCGGGCCGCTCCGCGAGCACGTCGTGCACGACACCTGCCCCCACTATCTTCGCGCGTGCGACCGCGGACAGGGCGTCGTCGTCGAGAGCGGCGAACGGCCCGTCGACGAACCGGCCCGCCAGGTGTACTGCACCCGATACGTGCCTGCCCGCATGACGTTCGAAGGCGTGGACGGCATCGCGGATCGCGCTCGGGTCGGTGACATCGGCGGTCGCGATCCGGACGCGCTGCTCACCGAACTCGGCGATCAGGCGGGCCACCTCGGACGCTCGTTCCGGAGTGAGCGACGGGTCGGTCGAACCGATCAGCAGGACCGAGCATCCTCGCGCGCCGAGCAGATGCTCGGCGAGAGTGATCCCGAGTGCTCCGGTCCCGCCGGTCAGAACCACGGCGTCGCCTCGATCGGGCCACACGCAGGAACTCTCCGTACGCGGAAGGGAATCCAGTCGACGCACCCACCGCGACTCGGCGGCGAGCGCGACCTCGTCATCGTGCCCGTACAGCAGTTCGGCGGCGAGGTCGTCGGCCGTGGTACCCGGTCCGGCGTCGATCGAGCGGGTGCGGAGCCCGAGGGACTCCGCCGCGACGCTGCGCAACAGGCCTCCCAGCACCTGACCGGGAAGATGTGTGGGGCCCGCACCCTCCGGGGCGTGCAGTCCGGAGGTGAGTACGGCCAACGTGCGCTCGGTGTCGGGTTCGTCGAGGATGCGGACCAAGTTGCGGTAGGCGCCGACGACCGCGACGGAGATCTCGGCGGCCTCGGTGACCGAATTCCGCGTTTCACCGGTCTCGTCGACGAGCACCACGAGGTCGGGACGATGGATCATCGCGTCGGCGAGTCCGTTGATGTCGGTGAGTGTCCGAACCTCCACGCCGTGGCGCTCGAGTCGCTCGGCGATCCCGGAGACGCTTCCGAGTGACGGCGTGGCGAGCAGGACCCGGCGCACGCGTGACGTGCTCGCGCGACGTGTTCTCCGAAGCCAGCGTGGTACGGCGAACAGATCGGGCACGGTCGTCGATTCGGCTCCGCGGGGGAAGAAGAGTTCGGCGTGCAGCGTCCGCTCGCGGTACGCGGCCTGGAGAACATTCCGCTGGATCTTCCCGATGCCGGTACGCGGCAGTGAGTCCCACTCGGCGAAACCGACTATGGGGGCATGTCCGGTGACCGACCGGGTGGCCGCGCGCACCCGGGACGCGAGCGCGGCCCGGTCCGCGGCGGCGGTACCGGCGGCCGGAACGGTGATCACCACCACGTGTTCGCTGCCGGTCGCTGCATCGGGGACGGCGATCGCCGCGGTCGACGAGTCGCGTACTGCGCACCCCCGTTCGACGGCCTGCTCGATGTCTTCGCACGCGAAGTTCCTGCCGTTGACGATCACGACGTCCTTGACCCGGCCGGTCAGGGTGAGTCGCCCGTCGTCGAGGACGGCGAGATCGCCGGTGTCGAACCAGCCGTCGTCGGTCATCGCTTCGGCCGTCCGTACGGGATCGTTCCAGTAGCCGGGGGTCACTGCGTCCCCGCACACCTGCAGCCGACCGATGACGCCTTCGTCCACCACGGCACACGTCTCGTCGACGATGCGGACGGAGAATCCGGGGTAGGGTCTGCCCACATCCACCGGCCCACCGCCCGCACGCAGGTGTTCGACAGTGCACCTGTCGGAATCGGTTTCACCGGAGCATGTTTCGGACATACCCCAGCTCGGTCGAACCGCATCGGGCCGCAACCCGAGTGGGACGAGGGCCTCGAGGAACGCTGACACGGTCGCGCGGCGCACCGCCTCACCACCGTTGAGAATGTGATGGACCTGCGCCAGCGTCACCTTCCGGCCCGCGAGGCGTGGTGCTGCGTCGGCGACCAGGCCGAATGCGAAGTTCGGTGCCCACGTGTCGGTCACGTCGTACTCACCGAGGAGATCGATCCAACGCAGAGGGTCTGCGAGGATCCACGTCGTCGCCACCTGAAGTTGTTCGGCGCCGAGGACGACATCGCGCATGTGGTACATCACCACACCGCCGACGTGGTCGAGCGGCATCCAGTTGAGCGACACGTCGTCCGGCCCCACCCCGCACATCGCGGCCGCGCCGGCCGAGCGGGTGAGGATCATCCGGTGGGTCACCCGTACCGCCTTGGACGTTCCGGTCGATCCCGAGGTCAGCAACAACAGGACAGTGTCGTCCGGACGAGCGTCGGGCAGCGTCGCCTCCCCGCCGAGGGAATCGTTCGTCGCGGATGCCGTGGGTTCGGCGAGTTCGGCGAAACCGATGATGTCTGCGCCCGCCGACACGAGGCTCTCGTGCAGGCTCGCTTCGGCGACGATCAGAGGTTCACCGAGCGTGGTTCGCACCGAGGCGAGCCGTTCCCTCAGCTCGTCGGGTCCGGTCGGCGGCACCCACGGCACCGCGACCACTCCCGCGAGAACACAACCCCACAGCACCGGCAGGAACTCTCGATTGTCCCGGAAGGCAACGAGTACCGGCGTGTCTGCCGACTCCACCCGCGCGCGCAGCGACGCGGCGACGCGAAGTGCCGAAGCCTCGAGCTCCCGGTAGCCGATCCGCTCACGCCGTCCCGACTCGGAGATGACGACAATGCCGTGGTCTGTGCGGGCGGCAGTGCGCAGGGCCTCGGCCATCGATGCGTGTGGCAGAGCGGGGGTAGGCCCACCGTCGCATTGTGCGGGAACACCGGACCCCGTGAGTCGAACGGGATGGTGGGCCGTGTCGGCGATGATGCCGGAGGGGACGGGCGGGATGTCGACGGTGCCGGTTTCCGGCTCGGGGATATCTGTGACCGCGACGTTGACGCGGGCGTCGTGGCGGCGCAGGTCGAGCTGCCAGCGCTCGGCTGCACCGGCGTCGATGACGGGGGCGGCAGAGAAGGCGGCGACGTCCACGGAGCCGTCGGTGCGGCGCGGAATCGAACCGATCAGAACGACTCCGTCGATCCGATGGCCCGTGTTTCGTGCGGCAGCGACTATGCGTTCTTCCGTCACAGGGGCTTCTGCGGACACGTACGCGACAGCGCGATCCGTGCCATCGGTTGTGGTCTGGCGCAGAACCACGAGATCTGCGATCCCCGGTAGCGCGCGGAGTGTGGCTTCGACAGCGTCCCGCTCTGCGTCCGGACGGTCCGCAGCCCCCACCGGCAGTGGGACGGTCGCGGTCGACTCGCCGACCGGGTCCTGCGGCGTAGCGCACGCGCGACGCAGCAGTTCACAGAACGCCGCGACCAGTGCGGTCACGGTCTCGTCGTCGAATCGTGACGTCCGATGGACGAGCATGCCGCGTAGGCACGGTTCGTCCCAGATGTTCATCTCGAGGTCGTAGCGGGTCCATGAAGTACGTACCTCGTACGGTGTGCTGCGGGTTCCGGTGAGATCGAGGGCGACATCGCTGGTGTTCTGTCCGGTGAACAGCACGTCGAACAGGGGCGCGCGACCGGGCGATCGGTCGGGGGCCACCGCGGCCACGATGTCGTCGAGTGGTGCGTCCTGCATGTCGAGAGCGTCGGTGGTGCGCTCGGTGACGTGGTGCACCAGATCGGCGAACGTGCAGGTGTCCCGCACTTCGAGCCGCAACGGGAGCGTGTTGACGAACAGTCCGACCATGTCCTGCGTATCGGGATGTGTCCGCCCCGCGACCGGCAGGCCCAGCACAAGATCGTCGGTGTCGCTCCAGCGGCCGAGGAGGGCCGCGAATGCCGCGAGTGCGACCGAGACGGGGGTGGTGCGGCACCGGCGTGCCACGGAACGGACGAGTTCGGACGACTCGGCATCGAGTGAGAACTCGTGACGCCCTGCCGCCGCGTGCACTGCAGTGGTGCGCACGCGATCGAGCGGTAGGTCCGATCCGGTGATCGGCGGGTTCGTCAGGACCTCACGCCACCGGTCGACCTGTCGGGCACGGTGTTGCTGCCGGTCGGATTCGGCCCACCATTCACACACATCGCCGTACCCGATCTGCGGAACAGTCCAGTGCGGTGCGCGTGCGGCGCATCGCTGCGCGTACGCGTCGGCGATGTCGCGGCACAACAGATCCAACGACCACCCGTCGACGACGATGTGGTGGAACATCACGAGCAGTACATGATCGGAGGGCGCCGCGGAGAACAGGACGGTGCGCATCAACGGACCTTCGGTGAGGTCGAACGGTGCGGTCGCCGCGTCCGCGACCATCCGGTCGAATTCGTCCGAGCCGGTGTCCCGCAACAGTTTCCGATCCAACGGTACGCTGCCGTGTGCAGCGACGAGTTGGTGGAGTTCGTCGTCGATCGTGCGGAAGGTGGTCCGCAGGACCTCGTGCCTGGCCACCACGTCGCCGATCGCGGTCTCGAGAGCGACGTCGTCCACTCGCCCTTCGATCCGGGCGGCGAGGAAGACGTTGTAGAGCGGGGAGACCGGATCGCTGCGGTGGGCGAACCACATCCGGTCCTGGGCGGGCGAGGTTCGATAGAGCGTCACCCGGCGGGCACCCGCGCCAGGGGCTCCGGTATCAGGGGTGGAGACATCGGGGGTGGGGGTCATGGGAGGGTCTCCTCGGTCGTGATGAGTGAACCGTCGCCGTCGAGCACGGCGGTGCGTCCCCGACGGCGGAGGGGTGAGGCATCGGTCGTAGCGGATGGACGGGACCGGTCGAGTTGTTCGACGAAGACGGCCACTGCAGCCACGGTGGGACGATCGAAGATCGTGCGGGCCGGCATCTCCACGGAGAAATCGCGCCGCAGGGCATTGAGAATTCGCATCGCGAGGAGCGATTCACCGCCGAGTTCGAAGAAATCGTCGTCGACACCCACACGGTCGAGGCCGAGAGCTTCCGCCCATCGGGACGCAACGAGTTCCTCCACGTTGCCGCTGGGTTCGCGATAGGGCGTTGTCAGGGCTGGGCGTCCGTCCAGCGTCGATCGTTCGCGTCGCGAGGAGGAACCCGAGACGGGCGGATCGGCGGGCGCGGTCGGGAACGCGGTGGGCACTGTGACAGCGGTGGGTTCTGTGGCAGCAGTGAGTTCAGTGACAGCAGTCGTCTCGGTAAGGGTAAGTGGGACGGTCACCCCCGGTGCTGTGATGCACTCGACCCGGGCCCCGGTTGCCCGCAGTGTCGCGAGCCGCTGCTCGGCCGGTTCGGCACCGCGCCGTCCCACGATCAGTGAGTGAGTTCCGCCCGCCCCGTCGGGATGCGCCACCGTTGTCAGAGTGCATCCGGCACGGACCAACTCGGATTCCCACACCTCGGGCGCCACGATCGGCAAGCGGTCGCGCAGAGCGTCGGTGTGGTGCCACATTCCCTCGAACAATCCAGCGGTGAGAATTCCGTGTCGCGGCAGCCGGGCAAGTTCGAGCACGATGGCCGTACCACCCGGGGCGAGCAGGGAGACCGCGTGATCGACAGCTACGGACAGGTTCTCGACGGCGTGCAGAACGTTGAACGCCACCACTACGTCGACACTGCCCGGATCGAATCCCTGTGCCGCCGGATCGAGCCCTGCATCGAGAACATCGAATCGTAGGAAATCCAGGCCGCGTCGGCCGGCTTCCTCACGGGCGTCGAGTACGAGTGACCGTCCGATGTCGGTGACGACGTACTCGATGCCCTCGCGTCCGCGGAGCGCTTCGGCGATCGGCCAGGTGACGAACCCTCGGCCCGCACCGAGTTCGAGGATGCGCAGCGGCCGCCCCTCGGCCGCGTCGGCGATCCGCACCATCGCCTCGACGACCGAGTCGCGGGACGGGGCGAGCAGGGTGTCTGCCCGGGCATCCTCCGCCGCGTGATGCACAGCGAAGGCCTCGGATGCGAACATCGCCTCGACGCCCGACTCGCGTCCCCCGGCGACCGCCACGAGATGATTCGCACAGTGCGTGATCGAATCGAGTTCCGCGGCAAGATCGGGTCTTTCGTCGAGAACTCGTTGGCGAAGTGCCGTCGGATCATTGCCCGCGTCGTTGCCGAGTACGCATCGGTCGGTCGACCCCGTCGCGAGCCCGCTCGCAATCAACAGGTCGACCAGTTCGGCGACGAGACGATCGTACGGGCGCTGCACAGTGAGCGAACGCAGGAGTTCGGGCGTGCAGAGAATGTCCCCGGGTGCGACACCGATGCCCGCGCTACCGAATGCGCGTAGAACGGACAAAGCAGCGAACCGATCGAGCAGGGCCGTACCCAGGCTGTCGGGATCGGGTGGGCTCGGTGTACCGGTGTCGGAGACCGCGAGTTCGGCCGGCGCGGGTGCCGGCGGCGCCGCAGCGAGAATGGTGCCCGGGTGCCCGAGCAGGAGGTGTCGGCCGGGACGAGCAAGCGCCCGGGCGGTTTCGAATCCGGCGCCGAGACCGTCCGGGACGAGGTGACCGAGTGGTGGATCTCCGCCGAACCGGTTCGTAGAGGGAGTGATCCAGTGTCGTGTCCGTTCGAATGGATACACCGGCAACGGTTCTCGTCGACGCTCGCGGTCTCGGTGGACGGCGAGCAGATCGACCGCACCGCCGTGAACCCATATGTGTCCGAGCGCTGCGGCGAGGATCTCGGCGTCGTGCCGCGTGTCGTCGGAGGTCCGCATCGTGTGGGTGGCGTCGGCTCCGATCGTGCGTGCGGCCGTCGTGAGGCCACGACCGGGCCCCACCTCGAGCAGCAGGGGGTCGCCGAATTCCTTCGCGACCAGGCGCACCGACTCGGCGAACTGCACCGGTCGGCGTGTCTGTTCGACCCAGTAGTCGGTTGCCGTGGCGGTTGCATCGTCGAGTACCGCGGCGTGCGCCGCGCCGATGAGCGGGATGGTCGGCGGATGGAACTCGAGTCGGCGCAGCACGTCGCGGTACTCGTCGAGTACCGGATCGAGCAGCCGCGAGTGGACCGCTGTGGAGACCCGCAGTGCCCGCACAGGGACACCGGCCGCGTCGAGGTGGTCGGTGAGTGCGGAGATCGCATCGGTAGGTCCGGAAAACAGGCAGGACTCGGGCGAGTTGACTGCGGCGAGATCGATGTCGGGATGTGCGGTGAGCACGTCGGTGAGGGACGCGGCGTCTGCGGCGACCACCACCGACGAGCCACCCGCGCGAGTCAGGAGTGCGCCGCGGGCGATGACCGCGGTGAGAGCGTCTTCGAGAGACAGCACGCCCGCGGTCACTGCTGCGGAGTACTCGCCCAGGCTGTGCCCGAGAACCGCGCAGGGTGTCATCCCCCACGACATCAGGAGGGAGGCGAGCGCAGATTCGACTGCGACGACGGCGCAGAATCCGGCTCCCGTCACCGCAGTGGGGTCCGCCGGATCCACGCCGCTGAGGACGGCCTCGAGATCGATACCTGCTGTGGCGCAATACCGGACAGCACGGCCGATGGTGGAATCGAACACGGGGTGCAACCGCCGTAGATCTGCCGCGAGGCCCGGATAGTGGACTCCCCCGCCGGGGAACAGCCACGCGACCGGGCGGGAACCGGATGCGGCCGAGCCGGTCTCGCCGGCACCTGCCACCAATCGAGCTGCGAGATCGTCCAGATCCGCTGCCGCGAGTGCCCACCGGTACGGATGCTCGGGGCGTCCGGTCTGCAACGTGAAGGCGACGTCGGCGAGGCGCGGCCTGCCGGGGGCGGGAGCGCTCTTTCGCACGTGATCGGCGAGATCCGACACAGCTCTGTCGAGTGTCCCCGGGCTGGTGGCGGAGAGCACGACCACCGACGGCTCGTCGGGTCCGGACGGAGCCGCCACGGCCGGTGGCTCCGTGACGATCACGTGGGCGTTGGTGCCTCCGATGCCGAATGCGCTGACGCCCGCACGGCGAGCTCCGGGGTGGTTCCACTCTGTGGTGCTGTCTGCAATACGGAACGGCGAACCGTCCAGTCCCAAATCAGGGTTGGGTGTGCGGAAATGTATCGATGCGGGAATCGTCGCGCGTTCGACGCACAGGACGGCCTTGATCAGGCCGATCACCCCGGCGGCGGTGTCGGTGTGGCCCAGGTTGGACTTGACGGAGCCCACCAGGCACGGATGCTCCCGAGGCGAGGAACCGAATACCCGCTTCAACGAGGCGATCTCGATGGGATCACCGACCGGGGTGCCGGTGCCGTGTGCTTCGACGTAGCCGATGTCGGAGGCGTCGACACCGGCCGAGGCGAGGGCGTCGGCGATCACCTCGGCCTGCCCTTCGACGCTCGGCGCAGTGAATCCCACCTTGCGGTTGCCGTCGTTGTTGACGGCGCTGCCCGAGATCACCGCGCGGATCCGGTCACCATCACGGAGCGCGTCCGACAGCCGCTTGAGCACCACGACCGCGGCTCCGTCGCCGCCCGCCATCCCGGCGGCATCGGCATCGAACGGCCGGCACCGGCCATCAGGCGACAACAGTCCTCCGGGTTCGTAGCGATATCCGACTCCCGGAGTGGGGTTCAGCGTGACACCACCCGCGAGGGCCAGGTCGCTGCGCAAGGTCAGCAGGTCCTGGCACGCGGTATGGACCGCCACCAGGGACGACGAGCACGCGGTCTGCACGGCGAGTGCCGGTCCGGTCAACCCCAGTAGATATGCCACACGAGTGGGCAGCGAGCTGACCAGATTCGAGATGGCCGCAGAGAACATCTCGACGGATTCGGGTCCGTCACGCAATGTGGGCAACACTTGGCGCATCAGATAGTCGCCCTGCCCGGACGCTGCGTAGACCCCGATCCGGCCTGTCCACCGTCGGGGGTCGTAGCCTGCGGAATCCAGCGCATGACGGCACAGTTCGACGAAGATCCGCTGTTGCGGATCGATCAGTGCGGCCTGCGCGGCCGGAATGCCGAAGTGTGCAGCATCGAAGCGATCGATTCCCTCGACGACCGCTTCCCTGAGTACCTGATCGGGGTCGGCGTTGCCGGTGCCCTCGGACGCGGGAATCTCGCTGGTGAGGTCCTGTCCTTCGAGCAGGGCCTCCCAGAGTGCTTCGACGTCGGTGGCTCCGGGGAAGCGCCCTTCCATTGCGATGACCGCGATGTCCAATTCCGGGTCGTATGCCGCGCCCGGTTCTGGTGCCGGATCGGCGATGGCTTCGGTCACGGTGTCGTCCTTCCTCGTGCCCGGCCTGCGCGTGTCCGCAGCAGCGCCTTTCGTCGTTCGGTGTGGGGATGGTGGTCGGCAGGGGTGTCGGCGACGCCGCCGCGGGCGAGGTGATCCGCGATCGTGCGGATCGTCGGGTGGGCATACAGATCGGTGATCGGCACATCACGACCCAGTCGCTCGGAGAGCCGGGTTCGGACCTGTGCGAGCAGCAGTGAGTGACCGCCGAGATCGAAGAAGTTGTCATCCGGTCCGATTGCGTCGGTACCCAGCACCTCGTGCCAGATCGTGGCCACGTCACGTTGAGAACCGTCGGTGATCCGAACCGTGGTTGCGGCGGACAGACGTCGTCCGCGCGTCGATCCGATGCGCGCCCGATCGAGTTTCCCATTGGAAGTCAGCGGCAGATCGTCGTGCCGGTTGAACACCGACGGAACCATGTGTGCCGGAAGGAAACGTGCGCAGTGCAGACGCAGACCGGGCACGTCCGGGTCTGTGCCTTCGAGTCGCACCACGTGCGCCTCGAGCCGATCGCCGTCGACGGTCACGGCGGCCAGATCCACGTCGGTGTGTGCGGCGAGTACGGCTTCGACCTCGGCGGGTTCGACACGGTGGCCGCGTACTTCGAGTTGGGTGTCGGCGCGGCCACGGTATTCGAGGGTGCCGTCGGTGCGGCGGAGAACGAGGTCGCCCGAACGGTAGAACCGGACGTCGCGGGCCGCGCCGTGGCCCTGTACGAACCGTTCGGCGGTGCGCACCGGATCGGCGAAATATCCGGTGGCCACGCCGGACCCACCGACCCACAACTCTCCGACCACTCCGTCGGGTACGGGCCGGCCGACGGGATCGGCGACGACGAGCGCGAGGTCGGACAGCGGATCGCCGAGGGGACTGCCCGGTTCGTCGGTGGCGTCATCCACTGTGAGCCGCCGGTGGGTGACGTGCACCGTGGTCTCGGTGATGCCGTACATGTTCACCAGTTCCGGCGACGTGTCACCGTAGCGACCGAACCAGGTGCTCAGCCTCGACGGGAACAATGCTTCACCACCGAATACTATGCGGCGCAGTGGAAGTGGACACTTATCCGCTGTTGCGACGGCCGCGAACGGAAAGAAGGCAGAGGGAGTCGTGCTCAGTATGGTCACCTGTTCGCGACACACGAGCTCCAGTAACGCCTCGGGGGTGCGAGTGGTGTCGCGGTCGGCGATCACCAGACGGCCGCCGTGCAGCAGAGCGCCCCACATCTCCCACACGGAGAAGTCGAATGCACTCGAATGGATCATCGTCCACACGTCGGTCTCGTCGCTGGGCAGGATCTCGTCGGTGCTGTCGAAGAGCCGGGTGACGTTGCTGTGCGAGACGACGACGCCCTTGGGCGTTCCGGTGGACCCGGAGGTGTACAGCACATAGGCGGCATCGCTCGGGGCGACGGTGACGTCGAGAGCCTGACCGTCGTGTCCGTTTCTGCCGCTCGCATCGACCCTGGTCACGTCGATGCTGGTCACGTCGATGCTGGTCACATCGATGTAAGGGACGCCATCGGGTAGCTCGTCGGTGGCCTCGGGACCGCACACGAGGAGCGACGCCGCGCTGTCGCGCACGATCTGCGCGATTCTTTCCCGTGGATATGCCGGATCCACAGGAACATAGGCCGCTCCCGTCCGTGTCACCGCGACGAGTGCTGCCACGAGCGCGGGCCCGGGCGGGAGCGCAACGAGTACTCGATCTCCGGGGTGGACGCCGCCGTGCACGAATATTCGCGCGAGCGCCGCCGACCACAGGTCGAGTCGGCCGTAGGTCACCGCCTCGTCGCCGTGGGTCACCGCGATGCGGTCACGGTGCTCGGCGACGGCGCGTGCGAATCCGGCAGGCAGGGTCGACTCGGGATACGTCGAATGCTTCGCAGCACGTTCCCAGGCCGAATTCACCTGTTCGTCGTCTGCAAGTGGCAGGGTGGCGATCGGGCTGTCCGGCTCGGTGGAGACGATCTGCGCGACCCGCGCTACGACATCGAGCAGTCCCCGCACAGTGTCGGGCTCGAACAATGCCCGACGGTAGAGCGCTACGAGCTCTGTCTGCTCGGACCGCCGGGACAAGGCGACGGTGAGGTCGAACTGTGAGGTTCCGTTGTGGATCGGTATTTCGGTGGCGACGAGCCCGGAAGGCGAGACCGCGTCGAAGACACCGGCGTGGTCCAGGAACATCACGTCGAAAAGCGGAGTGCGGCCGACGGATCGTGGCGGCCGGAGGTCGGCCACCACCTGATCGAACGGAGTTTCCTGATGGGCGTATGCGGCCACCGCCACCTCGCGGACGTGGTTCACGAGCGAGGCGAAGGTCATACGGTCGGTGATGGTGAACCGCAGTGCCAGGGTGTTCTGGAAATTACCGGCCATCGATGCCGTCTCGTCATCGCGCAGGACGGCGGGTGTCCCGACGGTGAGGTCGGTCGACCCGGTGATCCGATGCAGCGCGGCGACGAAGACCGCGAGCACCGTCATGAACGGCGTGGCACCGTGTGTGCGTCCGAACTGGACGAGGCGCTCCGTTGCCGACCGATCCACCAGCACCGAGGTGTCGGCACCGTCGTCTCCGGTCTGTTCACCGCGAGAACGGTCGACGGGCAACGGCAGCGGTGCGGGTGGTGGTGCGAGGACCGACCGCCAGTATCCGAGATCGGTGTGCACGCGTTCGTCGGTCAGCCTGCTGCGCTGCCACACGGCGAAATCCGCGTAGTGGTGTGGATGCGGATCAGGTAGCTCCGCACCGTTCACACGGCTGTCGTAGTGCCGGAAGAGGGGCGGGAACAGCACCGCCCAGGTGCCGTCGTCGGCGGCGATGTGGTGGATCACTGCGATCAGCACCGACTCCGCGGGTCCGAGATGCACGACGGAGACCCGAATCGGGGGTTCGCTGTGCAGGTCGAACGGTATGCGAGCCGCGTCCTTCGCCCATGCGCGTGCGGAGGCGAGCCGATCGGTCCCGTCTGCGCTCAGGTGTACCTGCTGTATCGGCACCGCGAGGTTCTCTCGGATGCGTTGTACCGGGCGTCCGCCGCGGTCGTCGTAGACCGTGCGCAGGATCGACTGTTCGGCGACGACCTGTGCCAGAGCTGTGGTGAGCGCCTCGATGTCCAGAACTCCGGCGAGGTGGACGGCGCAAGTGAGATTGTGAACGGCGTCGTCGGGGTGCAGACTCCGGTGGAACCACACGCGTTCCTGTGCCGGCGAGAGCGGTGCCTCCTCGGTCTGCGCGACCGCGACAGGCCGCGATTCCTGTGCTGCCGGAGCGATTCCTCGCTCGGCGAGCATGCGCTGCAACAATTGCCGTCGCAGAGTGTCCGGGTCGTCCCCGAATACTGGTCCGGGCATGGTCATCTCCGATCTCGCGGCGGCAGAACGCCGGTGTCGATCAATTGGTCGAAGTAGCGGTCGAGGAGTGTCTCGTCGATCTCGGGGCATTCGATACCCGACCCCGCCAGGTCGGCATCGAGATTGCGGCGGTCGACGGTGTATCCGTCGAGTGTGGGAAGGTCGGACGACGCGCTGCGCATCGCGGAGGACGAGCGCACGGCACCGCCCGCACCGTCTCGGGCCGCATGCAGGGCGACTCGGTCGGACCACTCGTCGACGGTCGATTCATCCAGCGGGTACCCACGTTCGCGTAGTCGATCACCGAACACCCTCAGCGGTACAGGATTCGGATGGACGACATGGTAGGTACGTCCGGTGCCGGTCACACGCGGTAGGAGGGCGACCACGACCTGTGCAACGTAGTCCGCGGGCACGAGATCGGTGTCGGTAGCGCCGTCCGCATCGTCGAGCGCATCGGCCATTGCACCCACTTCCACCGAGGCACGGAGGAATGTCACCAGTGCGTCGTCCGGATTGCACTCGCCCGTCGTCGTCGGGCCCCAGACCCGGGACAGGCGGTACATGTTCACAGGAATCCCACGTTCGCGAGCCGACAGCGCGAGACGTTCCGCGACCCATTTGCTCGTCACGTAGCCGGTGGGCAGTACCGCGTCGGCCGGGATCGGCGCATCCTCGGTGAGTACATCGGTATCTGCGGCCATACCCAGAACGACCGATGTTGTCGATATATGATGCACCGCAATCCCTCCCGCGACCGCGGCCAGGCGTAAGACCTCGGTGGTCCCGACGACGTTCGTCGCGCGCATCTGCCGGTACGAGGCGAGGAGATTCACGTCGGCGCCACAATGCACGACGGCATCGACCCGTTCCGCTACGGCACCGAAGCGTTGCTCGTCCCAACCGAAGCGCTCGAGACCCAGATCTCCGGCGTAGGCGTGGATGCGGGCGGTGTCGGTTTCACGGAGGAGACCCCGTTCGGCGAGCGCCTCGTGCATCCGTCGTTCCGCCGCCGAGTCGTCACCGGCACGGACCAATACGTGGACGTTCGCGATGGTGCTGTCGAGGAGTTCACGCAGGATATACGCGCCCGCGAAACCTGTTGCACCGGTGAGGAATACGTTGTGCGGATCCGGGGCACGTGCGGAGCGCCGGTGGCCGCCGGGCGCCGGGACGACGGCGGTGTCGAGAACCGCGTCCGCCTCGATGTCGGCGTCGTCCACCACCGGCGCTGTACCCCGTATCGCCAGGGTCAGACGTCCGATCGTCGGATGCTCGAACACGTCCTGCACATTGACCCGGTGCCCGCGATCGCGCAGTCGAAATGCTACCTCCGCGGCGCGCAGTGAATGACCACCGAGCTCGAAGAAGTCTGCTTCCTGTGAGGGAACCGCACATCCGAGCACGTCTTCCCACACCGTGCGCACGTCGTGTTCGACGCCTCCTCCGTCGATCACGACACGTTCGGGTGCGGACGAGCGGTCTCGACGGGTCCACACCTCTGTGGGCACTGCTGTACCGAACCGGTCGGTCATCGCGAGGTGCGTGAGTGCACGTGCGATCCGGGGTGCGTCGGCGGGGTCGTCGACGATCACGCACACGGCGGCAGGACCGGCGGAGGAGCCCGGGGACGATGCTGATGCGGTGGCCTGCGACCGCAGCTCCGCGCGGTCGATCTTGCCGTTGACGTTGAGCGGCAGCGAGCTCACAGCGTAGACGCGATCCGGGACCATCGCGGTCGGCAGCTTCCGGGCGAGCCGGCTCCTGAGCTCGGCGGGGTCGGTCGACGTCACTGCGAACGCGACGAGTTCCGGTCGGCCGGAACGATCGGCTACCGCCACGACCGCGGCCGTGGCGACTTCGGGGTCGGCGGTGAGCGCGTCCTCGACTTCGGCCGGCTCGACTCGCATACCGCGAATCTGTATCTGGGTGTCGGAGCGGCCCAGGAACACGAACTCGTCGTTGCTGCGCCGCACCAGGTCGCCGGTGCGGTACATCCGCGAACCGGGAGGCCCGAACGGGCATGCGACGAAACGTTCCGCGGTCGTCGCCGGCGCCCCGTGATAGCCCAGGGCAACCGATGGGCCGGCGACATAGAGTTCGCCGTCGGTGTTGTCGGGCACCGACTGCAAGCGCTCGTCGAGAACATCGACGCCGAGTCCCACGGTCGGCGCGCCGATGGACGGGTTGCCGCGCCCGTCGAGCGGTCGGCTCATCGTGGTCATCACCGTGGCCTCGGACGGCCCGTACGCATTGAAGATCCGGCGCACAGCGCCCCAGCGTGCTGCGACCGCGGGAGGAAGGGCCTCGCCTGCCAGAACCACGGTGGTCGCGGGCGGGACACCGTCCTCGGGCATCACGGCCAGAGCCGAGGGAGGCAGCGTGATGTGGCTGATCCTCTTGTCGGCGAGTGTCGCGGCGAGTTCGGGACCGGGCCGCAGTGCGTTCGGATTCGTGACGACGAGGGTCCCGCCGCTCAGGATGGACATGGCCAGTTCGAAGATCAGCGCATCGAAGCCGACCGCCGCGAACTGCAGAACCCGGATATCGGAAGGATCGTCACCGAAACGATCGGCCAGGGTTTCCCGGACCAGGATTACGCCGTGGTGTGCGAGCAGCACCTGCTTGGGTCTGCCCGTAGAGCCGGAGGTGAACACCGAATAGGCGGGTAGGTCGGCGGTCAGAGCGCATCCGCGCTCGTCGTCACCGACACGTTCGGTCGAGGTTGCCGCGCGTTCGCCGGCCACTGCCGCGTCGTCGAGGACGAACAGGGGGCCTTCGTAGAGCAGTTCCTCGTTCCGGTGTGAGGTGACCAGTAGAGCGGGGCGCGCCCGATCGAGGAGCTCGGAGCGACGATCGACCGGCAGTGCCGGATCGACCACGAGGTGGGCGGCACCGGTCTTCGCTACGGCGAGGAGAGTGACGACGAGATCGGCGCTCCGCGGCAGCGAGACCGCCACGATCCCTCCTGCCCGCGCGCCTCGTACGAGCAACATACGGGCGAGGGCATTCGCTTCGGCGTCGAGGCGGGTGTAGCTGCGTGCGCCCGTGTCGTCTTCGAGTGCCGTCCGGGTGGGGACGGCATCGGCAACGTCCTCGAACATCCGGGCCACGGGCCGAGGTCCGGGTATTCGGTCGTGGCTCGCCGCGGTGGGTGTTCCTGCGGATGCGGTGGAGGGCTTGTGGGCGGTGAGTGCGGTGCGGTCGATCTTGCCGTTGGGGGTGATCGGCAGAGTATCCGTCAGGACGAACGCCGACGGCACCATGTACCCGGGCAGTGTGGCGGTGATGTGAGCGCGCAACTCCGGTACGACCAGCCCGGCATGGTGGGCCCGACCGGGGTCGTCCGAACGCCACTCGGGTACATGCGGTTCGGGTGGAAGGGGTCCGGGTCGGCGGACGTCGACGGCGGCGTCGTGGGCGACGATGTCGAGCGTGCCGGGCGCGGCTCCCGGAAAGAACCGCGCGACCCGGCCAGTCGACGCGATCCGGTTGTTCAGCTGCGCTCGGGTGGGGACGCCTGCGACCACGGTGATCTCCCGCACCGCATCCGCGACAGATGCGCCGTTGCGGGCGGAATCCACGGCGGCACGGATCCGGTGTGCCAGCGCATCAGGGACGGATCGCAGCGCGACCGGGCCTGCCTGCGCTATCGCGGTCTCCAATGCGCCGGGGAGCTCGAGTCGGGTCGACCATGTCATTTCGTGTCTGATGGGTGCGTACTCGTCATCGAGGGTGTGCAGCACGACGTCGTACCGTGCAGCACTCCCGGGCCGATCGGTCGGATCGAGCATGATCTCCGCATGGGACAGCGTGGGATTCTCATCCACCAATCGATCCCACAGCGACTGTGCCACCGTGAGTTCCTGTGCCGGATACCCCGATGTGGCGGGTACCGCAGAGAGCACGTCTGCGGCCGCTGCGTCCGCGTCGGCTCGCAGGAGAGACCGCGCAGCGGCGGTGTCCGCGGCTCCGCGGGGGTCGAGGACTCCGCTCAGCACGATCCGGCCACCCGCAACCAGGCAGCGGGCAGCGGCATCGATGAACGCTGTCAGGGTCGAGATGTCGGGCATCAGTCCGACGACGCGGTCGCCTCGTACGAGATCGACGTCGTGAGCGCTGCGCAGGTGACCGAGCATCTCGTTGTCGATGCGAACCGAGCGGAGCCGGTCGACGGCGTCGGTGTCGGTGTGCGATGAGACGAGCTGCAGCGAAGCCGAATCGGATGCTCCTGCGGGCTCATCGTCGTCCGTGCCCGCCAGTGCGGACAGGAGCTGTTCGGCGCGGGCGGCCGCATCTGCGGTCGGCACCACGAAGGCGGTCAGCGATGTGGTGCTGCCGAGGCCGGATGCGGCGGTCACGACGGCACGTGCCACCGCAGGGTGTTGTTCGAGGATCTGCTCGATCTCGCCCGGTTCGAGCCGATATCCGCGGATCTTGACCTGGTTGTCGACTCGGCCGAGGCACACCAATCGGCCGTCGGGGGTCAGTCGGGCGCGGTCCCCTGTCCGGTACATCCGCTCGTTCGGAGCCCACGGACACGCGATGAACCGTGCCGCGGTCTCGGCGGGACGATCGAGATACCCGGACGCGAGTCCTGCACCGAACAGGTACAACTCGCCGTCGTGTCCCTCCGCGGCCTGTCGAAGTGCGTCGTCGAGGATGATCGATCCCGCACCGGGGAGTGGGGTTCCGATCGGAACGAGATCCGCGTCGGCGTCGAGCGGAGCGAAGGTGGACCACACAGTTGTTTCGGTGGGGCCATACAGGTTGATGGCCGTCGCCTCACCGTCCGCGAGATCCCGAGCGACGGACAGCGGTACCGGTTCGGCCCCGACGAGGCGGCGAACGTGTGTCGGAACGCGGCCGGTATCGAGCAGTGCGCGCCACAGTGTCGGCGTCGCCTGCACTGCGGTGACGTCTTCGCGAACGAGGAGGTCCACGAATTCGTCGGGAGACCGTGATATTTCCGGTGGTGCGACGACGACACATGCGCCGGTGGTCAACGGCAGGAACAATTCCGGCACCGACATGTCGAAACTCGGTGTGGTGATCCAGGTCATCGCGTCGTCCGGACCGAGGGCAACGACCGTGGCCAAAGCGGACAGCAGTGTCGACAGGCTTCGGTGCGTGACGATCACGCCCTTCGGGGGTCCAGTCGAGCCTGACGTGAAGAGCACGTATGCGGGAGAGTCCGGGAGAACCGGCGCCGACGGAATCTCGTCGAGGCCGGGGGCGGCCGTGCGGGGGATCTCGTCGAGAGTCAGCACCGGCTCCGGCCGGTCCGTGAGAGACGGTGCCATCACCCGGCTCGACACGATCATCGCGGGCCGGAACGCACCGAGCACGTGGGCGCGCCGGGTCGGGGGATGAGCAGCATCGAGGCACGTGTACACCCCTCCGAGCGAGGTGATGGCGAGCAACGTCGCGATCACCTCGGCAGTGTGGGGAAGGAGAACCGCAACGCGCGAGCCCGGTTCGATACCCCGGTCCTGCAGCGTGGTTCGGATATCTGCGATTCGCCCGGCCAGATCGCCGTAGGTCCACGTGGTGTCCCCGTCCCGGAGTGCGGGGGCGCCGGGGTCGATGCAGGCTCGGTCGCGCACGGCGTCGGGAAGCGCGACCCACGTCGCCGCGATCGGGTCGCCGCGCAGTAGCGTACTGCTCGGGCCGGCTTCCGTTGCGGCAGTATCGTCGTCGGGTAGTTCCGCCCCGGAGCGTACTCGCAGGTCGAGTCCGTCCCCGTAGTGTGCGAGCGTTGTCCGCCAGCGTGCGAGTGTCTCGTCATCGATGATCGGGGGTTGCTTGCCGAGCGCCGACGCTGCGATCACCACGCTCTGGGCGCTGTCGCCCAGGGGCTCGAGGACGGGCCGGAGAGCTGTGGCCAGGGAGCCGTGGTCGTGCCCTGCAGACGGAGTTGCGGCGACAATCAGGGAGGGTGTACCCGAATCCGATACGACAGGCCACAACTCGACCCTGTCGGCGACCGGTACGAGGGCATCACGGATCTCACGGAGATCCACGCGTGCGCCGTCGACGTCGGCGGTGCCGGGTCGTGTCTCCAGGCGGACCGTGCCGTCTGCGAGCAACCGCCCGTAGCTGCCGTGCGGTTGTGCGTCGCGGCCGAGACGGTGGCCGAGCACGGAACGAACGGGAACGAGGAAGAGTTCTCCGGCCACACCTACCGGACACACCATCCCGTTCGGTTCGGCGACGACGAGCCGGAGATCAGGTGTCATCCCGGCATGTTCACCGGCGATCGCAGATGGTCGCGACACGGGCTCGGTCAGGTTCCGGATCCGGTCGAGGTCGACGTCGTCGACGATGACGAGTTCGGACAGTGGGGTCCCGGGATTGCGCACGGCGTTCGTGAGGAGGTTCGACAGGTGTCGCGCGATATCGAGCGCGGTGGATTCGTCGAGGACCGATCCATCCGCGACCAGGGTCAGGGCGCCTTGATCCACGCCGTCTGCCCAGTGGACGACGAGGTCGAATTGGGCGGGAGATGCCCCCAGTTCGACGGGGTGGGCCGTCACGTCACCGAATCGCATTGAGCCGGGCGCGTCCTGGCGCACGAGGTACACGTTGCACAGGGGCGTGCGAACCCCGTCTCGGGTCGGTGCCACCGCAGCGACGACCGACTCGAATGGCAGATCGGAGTGCCGGAGCGCATCGGTGTGGGTGCGGGCCGTGGCTGCGACGTGGTCTGTGAACGAACTGTCCGGGGCGATGTCGGGACGCACGAGCACGGTGTTGACGAAGTATCCGACCACGTGTTCGTAGGCCGGCCCACCGCGCCCGTCCACCGCGGTGCCGACGGTGACCCGGTCGGGACTGCCGTAGCGACACAGCAGCGCCTGCAGAGCCGCCATGACCACCGCGAACGGGGTCGCGTGCGCAGCACGCGCGAATCGTTCGACGAGATCCGCGGTGCCTGAGGGCAGATCCCACGTCACGGCATGCGACGCCCCGGTCTCCTGGGGATCGATGATTGCGGTGTCGGGTAGTGGAGTGGTGCCGGAGTGGATCGGGGTCAGGTGATCCTGCCACCATCGTCGTTGGCGCGCTTCCAGTCCCGAGGACAATCGCGCGTGCAGTTCTCGACTGAAATCGGTGAACGTCAGTGCGGGTGCCACCGGCGCGCTGCCGGTCTGTGCTGTCAGGTAGGTGTAGTGCTGCGCGATCTCGTTCAGGAGGATGCCGAACGACCGGCCGTCGCCCACCATGTGGTGCACCACCAGGGACAGCACGTGCGAGGAGTCGGGGAACCGCCACAGACCGACTCGGACCAGGGGGCCTGCCTCGATATCGAACGGTGTGAGGGCATGTGCCGTCACGAATCCGAGATCGTCGGTGTCGGCGTCCGCGCAGGTCCACGGAAGCGTGACGTGGTCGTGGACCACCTGGTGTAGGTGCCCGTCGATGACGGTGAACGAAGTGCGGAGGGCCGGATGACGTTCGACGAGTGCCTGTACGCACGTGCGCAGCGCGCCGACGTCCGGTCGACCGTCCAGCCGCAGGGTCATCGTCATGTTGTAGCGGGGGGACTCGTCCAGTTGTTCGACGAACCACAGGGCTTCCTGCGCACCGGATGCGGGTACCGGCCCGGTGATCGGAACGTGTCGAGGTCCGTCGGTCGGGGCTGCGGGAACAGGTGTGGACGAGGTGAGCAACCGGTCGAGCAGTGCCTGACGGTCGGCCCCGGCAGATGTCGCCCCTGCAGATGTCGCCCCCGCAGATGTCACAGCATCGCTCGTCATGAATCTGCCCCGCGGGGGCTCATGACGCGGTCGAGTGCCTCGCGGAAGGTGTCGGTGTTCTCGGCGGGGAAGAAGTGCCCGCCCGGGAACACCTCGGATCGGTATCGTCCCCGGGTCATCTGCTGCCACGCACGGACGGCGGAGGGCTCGACCGTGGGGTCGTCGACGCCGGCGAAGGTCGTGATATCGGCGGTGAGCGGCGGAGCGGGTTCGAGGCGGTAGGTTTCCACCAATCGGTAGTCGTCGCGGATCGGTCCGAGGAGCATCGCGCGGATGTCGGCGTCGTCCAGCAGTCCCGCGGGAGTAGCGCCGAGCTCCTCGATGGTGCGGACGAGTTCGTCATCCGAGGACCGGTGGACGGTCGACGACGGTGGTTGGGGACCTCGGCCGGACAGGACGACGTGATGTGGTGCGGATGCCGGTCGCCCGTCGCTCTCCAGTCGCCGCGCGACTTCGAACGCAACCAGCGCGCCCATGCTGTGCCCGAAGAGGATCGGAGCGTCCATCTCGGTGGCCGATATTTCCCGGGCGATCGAATCAGCTAGTGCGATAATAGAATCCGACGGTGAATCGTCGATCCGGTCTTCCCTGCCCGGGTATTGGACGACGATCACGTCCACATCCGGAGCGATACCGGTCGCGAGTCGGCGATAGTACGACGCGCCGCCACCCGCGTGCGGCAGCATCACCAGCCGGTGCCTGGCCGAGAGCGTGCTGCGGACTGTCCGGAGGGATGGTGACGTGGTGTTTCCGACGTTGTGCAACATGTGACTGATCCTTGGAAGGTGAGCGGTCAGGGGACCTCGGAGGGCACGGCGGCGAGCACGGGGGTGATCCCCCTGCCGACCACCACCACACCGACGGCAGCAAGCAGTACGGCGAAGACCGTGACGGGAACGAACCCGGCGGAACCGGCGGCGGCGATGCCGAGTCCACCGGCAACTGCCATCGCGATGCCCGAGACGGTCGTGAAGAGTGTGAAGTCGGTGCCGGCGGATTCGTGCCGCACCAGGTCCATCGAGATCGTGTAGACGATCGCGCCCGAGGCGGCGAAGCCGATATTCGACAATGCCACGACGAGGATCACAGCGGCGCGGCCGTCGGATCCGAGCGCGAGCGCGACGGTGCCCAGGCATGCCGCCACCTGGGTCAGGCCCAGCGCGACCAGCGACAGTCGGCGTCCGAGTCGTCGGATGAACATCCCCGCGGCGATACCCGACACGATGCCGAAGGCGCTGCCGGCGATCACCACCACGGTGCCGATCTCGGATTCGGACCACCCGGCGTCGACGAGCATCGGGCGCACCAGGTTGTAGGAGATCGTCCCGCCGGCTGTGTACACGGGTAACAGGAACAGGGCCCACCGGGCGACCTCCGGGCGCGTGAAGAACTGCGTGATCGTCTTGCGAGTGACGCGTGGTCGTGGCTGTGTGGCGGTGGTGGTCTTCTCGTTCCAGGCCAGGACGAAGGGCAACGGAAGGGCACTCCAGACAGCGAGAACGAGGGCTGCGGCGGCCCAGCCCGCAGCGCCGTACACGAGGAGAACGAGCCCGCCGCCGACGATCTGGGCGACGCAGCTGCCCGCGGATTGGAAGCCGTTGCCGATCCCGCGGTCGGACGGCGTGAGCAGCCGCGTCGTGGCGGCGTCCGCGGCAACGTCCTGGGTACCGGCCACGATGAACAACGCGGCGTAGATGACCAGCGCGATGGAGAAGTCCTCCGCGGGGTCGAGGAGAGCGAGCGATGCGGCGCCGACGGCGAGCAGTGATTGTGTCGCGAGCAGCCAGCCGCGGTAGTGGCCCAGCCGTGAGGAGCCGTATCGGTCGACGAGCGGAGCCCAGAGGAATTTGAGAACGAGGAGAGTCGCGAGCCCGGTCGCAGCTCCGATCGTGGCAAGGGAGACACCGTTCGCCTGCGCGATGGTGAGGAATGCGTAGGTGAACATGCCCAGTGAGAGGTTCTGCGTGCAGTACAGCAGGGCCACGAGTGTCAGGCGTTGTGTCCTGGACATGGCCGAGGGCGGGGCGGAGGTGGGATCGGTGACGGGCAGAGGTGAGGTGGACATCGTTTCTCCGGGCATCAGAAAGCAATTGCGAAACGTCGGCGGTAATTGCGAGGGAAACGAACACGATCCCCATTTGAGGTGAGCCTAAGCTATCTTATTGATCATGAACAGTCGTACGACGACAGTCGAGCCGCCGCTCGAGTCCGGACGACGCGGGGCCGGAGGCGCCGAAACCGGTGCTGGTCCTACGGTGTCCGAAATACTCATGCGCCGAAGGATTTCGCTGATTCTCAGTGCGGTGGCCGCGATTCTCGGTGCGCTTGCTGGGCTGATCCCCTTCGTGGTGGTCTACCTCGTTGCAGTGGATCTCTTCGTTCCCGACGCACCGCGCACCGACCGCATCACGAGTCTGGTGGTCCTGGCGGCAGTGGGTGTGGCCGCGAAAGTTGTTCTGCGGGCGATCGCAAACTGGCTGTCGCATGTGACCGCGTACCGTGCGCTGGCCGATCTGCGGCTCGAACTCGCCGACCGCATCGATCGAATGCCGTTGGCGAGAGCCAGGTCCCGCAGTGCCGGTGAACTCAAGAAGGTCGTGCAGGACGACGTCGAGCAGCTCGAGCTCGGCTTGTCGCATGCCATCCCGGACATCGCTTCCTCCATTGCCGTCCCACTCGCCACCCTGGGCGTGATGTTCTGGATCGACTGGCGAATGGGACTCGCGGCGGTCGCGATCGTCGTGTGCGTCGTCGCGTGTATTGCCTGGGCGGTGGGACGCAGCGCCGATCTCGCTCCCCGGGAATCCGAGATCGGAACCGCCCTGAATGTGTCGGTTGTCTCATTTGTCCGCGGCATTCGCGTGATCCGAGGGTTCGTCCGGCCCACGAGTTCGTTCGTCGACGTCGAGCGCGCGGTTGCCGACAGCGAGGCGATCGAGAACCTCAAGACTTCCCGGGGCCGCATCGGGGCGGTCTCGGCGACCGCGTTCGCGTCGATCAGCGTCCTGTTCCTGCTCCCGCTCGGGCTCTATCTCGTCCACGTCGGATCGCTCGACGTCGCCGAACTCGTGTTCTTCCTGCTGGTCGGTGTGGGATTCGCGCAGCCTCTGATGAGTCTGACGCTCAGCGTGGCGGTCCTGCAGTACCAGGTGGAAGCGGGACTGAAGAACATCGGAGCGATCCTCGCGGAGGAAGACCTGCCACGAGCCGAGGATCCGCGCTCGCCGGCCGGCAGCCGGATCGAACTCGCCGACGTCCGCTTCGCATACGGCGACAACACGGTCCTCGACGGCATCGACCTCACGATCGAACCGGGAACCTCTGTCGCCCTGGTGGGTGGTAGCGGTGCCGGTAAGACGACGCTCCTGCGGTTGCTCGCGCGTTTCGCCGACGTGACCGGTGGTGCGGTCCGGCTCGGCGGTGTCGACCTGCGAGACATCGACCCGATCGAACTGGCCGGACTCGTGGCATACGTCCAGCAGGATGACTACGTCTTCGACGACACCGTGACCGAGAACATCCGACTGGCCAGGCCGGGTGCCACCGACGACGAAGTGCATGAGGCTGCCCGGCGCGCACGCGTCACGGAGTTTCTTCCCGACCTCGAAGACGGCTGGGCCACGCGACTCGGAGCCGGCGGAGATCGGCTTTCCGGCGGTCAGCGGCAACGTATTTCGATTGCTCGCGCATTCTTGAAGGACGCCCCGGTGGTCCTTCTCGACGAAGCCACCGCGTTCCTCGATGCGGAGAACGAGCAGGCCGTCGTCCGCGCTCTGGCGGACCTGGCCGAGGGGCGTACGGTCGTCACCGTCGCGCACCGCCTCGGGTCGATCACCGGGTACGACCGCATCCTCCTGCTCGATGCCGGGCGCATCGCGGCTGCCGGCACGCACACCGAACTGCTTGCCTCGAGCGAGGCCTACCTGTCGTTGTGGGAGGACTATCGCGCAGTCGACGGATGGCGCCTGGAGCCGGCCGACGACGCCGACCCGGCGGCGCATACATCCCGATCTGCCATGCCGCCTGCTGATACAGAGGAGCCGGCCTCCAGCGATGCGTACCGCGCCCCTGCTGTCGCGGATCTCGCTTCGAAAAATCCGGTGGCGCAATGGTTCGCAATGCTCGGTCATCACCGCTCGACCTTCTTCCGGCGCGGTCTCTGGCGTGTGCTTCTCGAGGGCGCGCTCACGAGTGCCCCGATGCTCGTGGTGTTCATCGCGTTGTTCACAGCGCTCGACGGACCGGTCGAGACCTCTGATGTCCTCACCCTCAGCGGTGCCCTGCTCGTTCTGTTCATCGCGCGTGTCGTCATCGGTGTGGATGTCGCCCGGGTCTGGTGGCCGGTGACGCAACGCGCAATCGCCGACCTGCGACGGTCGGTACTGCACCGGCTGCGTCGCGTGCCGCTCGGGGCCTTCGACCGGATGGATGCGGGCCGGACCTCGACCCTGGTCGTCTCCGATCTCGCCCTCGTCGATTTCGTCAACCTGCCGGGTAAACTCGTGGTCGCCGTCGTGCAACCGGTGCTCGCAACGATCGTGCTTGCCGTCCTCGACTGGAGACTCGCTGTGGCGGCGTTGATCGGTGTTCCGGTGTTCCTCGGACTGCTCGTGGTGGCAGACCGGGCCCAGAGGGCGATCAGTACCGACGTCACCGAAGCCCGCCGGGAAGCGAACACGGCTCTGCTCGAGTTCGTGCGCGGAGCCGCGGTCCTGCGCGCGTTCCCCGACGCACCCCAGGCCATCCGCTATCGCAGCGCGGTCGAGCGGCTGCGTCGTTCGAGCGTGGGGATGGCCGTGCGCACGAGCCCGCTGACCGCGGTGGCGACCGTGGTGCTCGAACTCGGCTTCGTGGCCCTCCTGTGGCTCGGAAGCTCCTTGTTCCTCGGCGGTGAGGTCGCCGCGACGACACTGCTGCTCTTCCTGGTGATTGCGCTCAACCTGTACCGGCCGCTGCAGGAACTGTTGGAGCTGAGTACGTATCGGCATCAGCAGGATCGGATCGCCGAGCAGCTCGGTGGCGTGTGGGACATCGATGAACTTCCCGAACCCACCGAACCGACACCCATGTCCGGCACCGACGTCGAATTCCGCGACGTGCGGTTCTCCTACAACGACGACGAAGCCCTGCGGGGTGTGTCGTTCCGGGCCGAATCGGGAAAGGTGACTGCTCTCGTCGGGCCGTCCGGCGCAGGCAAGTCCACGGTCGCGGATCTCGTCGCACGGTTCTGGGATGTCGATTCGGGTTCGATCCGCATCGGTGGAGCCGACGTGCGCGAGGTGACCGAGGACGATCTGCGTCGCACCGTCACGACCGTGTACCAAGAGGTCTATCTGTTCCCCGACACCATCCGCTCCAACCTCACGATCGGTGCGCCCGACGCGACGGACGAACAGGTGTGGTCGGCCCTCGAATCCGCGCAGGCCGCGGACTTCGTCCGAGCACTACCCGACGGGCTGGACGCCGCGCTGGCGGAAGCCGGTGACGACCTGTCCGGCGGTCAGCGGCAGCGACTTTCGATTGCTCGCGCGCTCCTGCGCGACCCCGACGTCCTGTTGCTCGACGAAGCGGTCGCCTCGATCGACCCGGCCACCGAACGTCGTATCCAGGTTGCGTTGTCGCACCTCGTGGCGGGACGCACGGTACTCGTCGTCGCGCATCGGCTCGACACGATCCGCGGTGCCGACCGCATCGTCGTTCTCGACGGCGGCGGCGTCGACGGAGTGGGCACGCACGACGAACTACTCGAGTCGAGTGCCGTGTACCGGCGTCTGTGGAATGCCCACGAGGTTGCCCACGCGGTCACAGGCTGATGGACGACCGTGTCCACCGTCCCAGGGCTCGGTACCTCGGACGGTGGGCACGGTCGTGTTCGGAGTCGGTTACGCGCCGGTCCAGACGGGAGCACGCTTCTCGGCGAATGCCTTGGCGCCTTCCTGGGCGTCGTTCGACGCGAACACCGGGTCGATGAACTCGCGCTGCGCGACGAACGCGTCGGGGTCGGTGTACTTCGCGGACATCGCCACGACCTGCTTGGTGGCCTTCACCGCGAGCGGCCCGTTGGCGGCGACGCGTGCGGCGAGTTCCTTCGCGACGGTCAGCGCCTCACCGGGTTCGGTGACCCGGTTGACGAGACCGTGCTGGAAGGCGACCTCGGCGGTGAGCGGGTCGCCGGTGATGGCCATCTCCATGGCCAGCGGGTACGGGAGGATCTTCGGCAGCCGCAGCAGGCCGCCGGCCGCAGCAGCGAGGCCGCGCTTGACCTCGGGAATGCCGAACTTCGCTTCCCGCGACGCGACGATCAGGTCGGCGGACAGTGCGAGTTCGCAACCGCCGGCGAGTGCCCAACCTTCGACCGCGGCGATCAGCGGCTTCGTGGGCGGAGCTTCGGTGATGCCGCCGAATCCGCGGCCGGGGATCGATGGACGCTCTCCGCGCGAGAATGCCTTGAGATCCATGCCGGCGCAGAAAGTCCCACCGGCACCGGTGAGAATGCCGATGGTCAGGTCGGGGCGTGCCTCGAATTCGTCCATCGCGGCGGCGAGGGCCTCGGACACCTCGAGGGTGACGGCGTTCTTGGCCTCGGGGCGATTGAGGGTGAAGACGGCGATGCCGTCGGCGAACTCGGTGAGAACAACGCTCATGTCAGCTTTTCCTTCGTTACTGGTCGGCGACGGGTATGGCGAGACTCCAACGGGAAGGAGTTCCTCCATCAGAAAGAATGACATTTCTGTCGGCAAGAACGATGAGGTGGGCCTGTGTCTCGCGGACGGCGAGGCGGAGCAGCCTCGGGTCCATCGCGCCGATCGGCCGCGACCACGTGATGCGTGTGGTGAGCTCCCACGCCGTCGACTCGGGGTGTGCGTCGACGGCGCAACGGATCTCTTCGAGGCGGTCGTCGTGGTGTCCCATCAGTTCTCGTGCCCGGTCGGTGACGCCCCGGAACCGGTACTCGTGGGCGGGGAGCACCTCGCAGTCCGGCAGCGCGGTGGTCGCATGAAGCGACAACAGGTAGCGATGCAGCGGGGAGTCGAGTTCACCCGGGCCCGACGAGATGTTGGGGCTGATACGCGGGAGCATGTGGTCGCCGCTGAACAGCAGGTCGTTGTCGCGGTCGACGAACGCGAGATGGCCCGGTGTGTGCCCGGGGGTCCACACCGCTTCGATGTTCCATCCGGGCAGATCGAGGCGGTCACCGCCCTCGAGGACGACGTCGGCGGAGGTGCCGGGAGGGAATCGGACAAGGTCGAAGCGGGGTGCCTCGACGACCTCGACCGGAGCACCGAGGTCGGTCAGATCCACCCGCCACGCTTCGACGTCGGCCGCGACATCGTCCGGAGCGAAGTGCCCGAGCGCGGTGGCTTCGGCGGTGTGCATCGCGATCGCGGCGCCCGTGGTCTCCCGCAGTCGCGGGGCGAGGCCGAAGTGGTCGGGGTGCAGATGAGTGATGGCCGCGTACCGCACATCGGTGATGTGGTGCCCCGTCGACGCGATGCCGTCGACGAGCGCTTGCCAGGACTCCTCGGTGTCCATGCCGGGATCGATCAGCGCCAGCCCGGTATCCAGAGCGAGCACATAGCAGAGCACGTAGCGCAGGGGGTTGTGCGGCATCGGGACGGGAATCGACCACAGCCCGGGCCGGACCTCCTCGACGGGAGGTAGTCGGTTCGCGGCCCACGCTTCTCGCTGGACGATGCCGATGTCTTCGGTGATGATCATGGTGTCGAGCCCTCCCGAGTCCCGAGGCTGTCGCACTCTCGGGGTCCGAGGATTTCCCGCAGGGTGCGCTTGAGGATCTTGCCGCTCGCGTTGCGCGGCAATTCCCCGACGATGTGGATGCGTTGCGGTTTCTTGTACGACGCGAGCCGCTCGGTCGTGAACGCGACGAGTTCGCGTTCCGTCGGTGCTTCGACGCCGTCGACCAGGCGTACTGCGGCGGTGACGGCCTCGCCCCAGCGTTCGTCGGGCAGACCGACCACGGCGACCTCCGCGACGGCGGGGTGTTCGGCGAGCGCGGCCTCGACCTCGACGGGGTACACGTTCTCCCCACCGGTGATGATCATGTCCTTCACGCGGTCGGTGACGAAGAGGTAGCCGTTCTCGTCGATGTGCCCGGCGTCGCCGGTGCGCAGAAATCCGTCGTCGGTGCACAGTGCGGCGGTCTCGGCGTCGCGCTGCCAGTACCCCGTGACGTTGTTGCGCGACCGCGACACGATCTCGCCGGTCTCTCCTTGTGGCAGCACTTCTCCGGTGACGATGTCGCGGATCTGTACCTCGGTACCCGGAAGTGGCGTCCCCGCAGACCGCAGCAGGTGGGTACGCGGTCCACGCGGGTCATGGTCGTCGGCACGCAGAGCGGTGAGTGCCCCCATCGTCTCGGTCATTCCGTAGCGCTGCACGAGCCTGCAATGCAGAGTGTCCATGGTCCGCTCGAGTAGCGCCGGAGTGATCGGGGACGCTCCGTAGGCGATGATTTCGAGACTGGACAGGTCGTATTCGTCGAGGTCGGGGAGTTCGAGGAGCATCCCGATCGCGGAGGGCACGAGGAAGGCATGGGTGACTCCGTACTCGGCGATGGCCGCGGCCACCTGTGGGGGGCGCATCTCGCCGAGCAGGATCACGTGCAGTCCGGCCGACAGGGACGTGCTGAGCCATCCGCTGCCGGCGATGTGGAACAGGGGCAGCGCATCCAGCGACACCGACTCGTTCCCGAACTCGTAGAGCTCGAGGCCTTCGGGGGTGTTGTAGATGTTGCGATGGACAGCCACAACACCTTTCGGCTTGCCGGTGGTGCCGGAGGTGTAGAGCTGGAGGAGTGCGGTCTCGGGGTCGTCGCCCAGGCCCGGATCGGTGTCGGTGCCCGAGGTGACGAGCTGACCCCATGTAGTGGCGCCGTCCGGAGCCGAATCACCGACGACGATGATGCGCACCTCCGGCAGTGCTGCGGCGACGGCGTGGGCAGCGTCGGCGAAGTCCGCCTCGACGATGAGCACGCCGATCTGTGCGTCCGTTGCGATCCATGCGATCTCGTCAGGGGTGAGCCGCCAGTTGATCGGGGTGAAGACGAGCCCGGCCTTCGTGCAACCGACGAGTGCCGCCGCGCCGGGCAACCCCATGCGCAGTAGCGCACCGATCCGGCCTGGCGGCGACGCCAGTGCGGCCAGCGCCGTGGCGACCTTGTTCGTGTACGTGTCGAACTCCGCATACGTGAGGGTCGCGCCTTCTGCCGTGACTGCAGGTGCCGAGGGCTGGGAGAGTGCCAGCTGCCGGATGCGGTTGGGAAGGTGCAGTTCGCTCACAAGGCACTCCTGATCGACGTCTGTCCGCGCGGACTACCGGTCCGGGGAATCCCAGTCGATCACGGGTGTGACGGCGGCGACAAAGTCCTGCGGCCGCATCCAGCGATAGGGCAAACCTATGTGCGTCGGTCGGTGGTGTGGGCTTCGCCGATGACCGAGGCGACGAGGCTGTGCACAGCGTGGGCGAGCCGTTCGGTCTGACCGGCTCGGATGTGTTGCAGGATCACATCGGGGTTGAGTGCGCCGAGGAGCAGGCGGCCGAGGACGGTGGCGTCGACGTCCGGTCGTGTTTCCGCCAGAAGCGTCGCGATGTGTCGCGCCCAGAACACATTGATCTCGTCCTCCTGCACTTCCCTGGTGGAGTTGTCGTACGCGATCATGAGCTCGACGTTGTCGACGATGAGCTGGAACATCGCGTCGAAATACGCGAGCAGTCGCTCGGGAGCGGGCGCCCCCGGACCGAGCGGCGGCTCGCCCTCCGTCACGGCGTCGCGGAGCGCCAGGGCGCGTTCGCGCACGAGCTCTCTCATCAGACCTGCGCGAGATCCGAAGCGGTGGAAGATCGTGCCCTTGCCGACCCCTGCTGCTGCCGCGATCTGATCGATGGACACATGCTCGGAGCCATGGGCTGCGAGGAGGGCGTCGGCGGCGTCGAGGATGGCGCGACGGTTCCGCGCTGCGTCGCTCCGCTCTTTTCTCGGTTGTTCGTTCAGCATCGCAGCGCCCTCCGTTGACAAGTTGACCGGCGGTCCATATCTTCGGTGTAGCGAATTGGACCACCGGTCATGTTATCGGGTGCGGCCCGAGGGATTGCATCGCACAAGCGCTACCTGTCGGAAGGATCTGTACATGTCCCACTTTCCGAAACCCGAGGAAGGAAGCTGGACCGAGCACTACGCCATCGACACCGCGCCGATGTCGTACGAAGACTCGATCAGCCCCGAACACTACGAGCTCGAACGCGCAGCCATCTTCGAGCGTTCCTGGCTCAATGTCGGTCGTATCAACCACCTTCGGAACGACGAACGTCGTTATACGCAGGACATCGTGATCGCAGAGGTCACAGTGCTGGTCACCGAGGACGCCGGCGGGAAGATATCGGCGTTCCGACTCCCGATCGGTGAAGACTCCTCCACCGCCGACCTCACCCCCGTCCAGGTCGACGTGTGGGAAGGATTCATCTTCGTCAACCTCGACGACGCGAACACGAACCCGCTGCGCGAGAGTCTGGGCAAGTTCGCGGCCGGACTCGAAGGATTCCCGTTCGGTGAATTCACCCAACGGTTCACATACCGGTCGGAGGTGGGAAGCAACTGGAAGCTCTACATCGACGCGTTCGCCGAGTTCTATCATGCTCCGGTGCTCCACTCGAAGCAGTACGTGTCGGAGGAGTCGCAGAAACTGCAGGCCTATGGCTTCGAAGCCTTGTACTACGACGTGGACGGCCCGCACGGAATGGTGTCGTCGTGGGGCGGAATGGCTCCGCCGAAGGACCCTTCGATGGTCAAGCCCATCGAACGCATCCTGCGCAGTGGCAATTTCGGTCCGTGGGACAAGCCCGACATCCCCGGTCTCGCCGACCTGCCCACCGGACTCAATCCCGCTCGGCACCCCTCGTGGGGCCTCGACTCCTACGTGTTCTTCCCGAACTTCATGCTCGTCATGTGGGAGCCGGGCTGGTTCCTGACGTACCACTACTGGCCGACCGCGTACAACCGCCACACCTTCGAAGGCACCATGTACATGGCGCCGCCGCGCAACGCCACCGACCGCTTACGTCAGGAGATCGCCGCGGTCACGTTCAAGGAATTCGCGCTGCAGGACTCCAACACGCTCGAAGCGACCCAGAAGATGCTCGAAACACGTGTGGTGTCGGAATTCCCGCTGTGTGATCAGGAGATCCTCCTGCGTCACCTGCATACGTCCGCACAGAGCATGGTCGACGATTACGTCGGGACTCACCAGCCTGCAACCACTTCGGCCGGATAGGAAGTGAAAGCCGCTATGAAACAACTGCTTCCCGCAGAATTCTCCGACCTCGAACCGTGGGCCGACTGGGCGCTGCCCACCGAAGCGCAGCGCTACGGCCGGCGTCTCGAGAGCGCGATGCCCGAACTGCAGGCTTTCTACGATGCGGCGCTCCCCCGGCTCGCCGATGCCGCAGCGTATCTCGACACGTTCGACCTCGAAAACCTGCCCGAGGACGCCACCCGCCTCCTGCACGTCTGCTATTCGTTGATCAACATCTCGTTCCCCATCGAGGCATGGCATCAAGCTCGCGTGCCAGATACGGGAGCCGCAAGCATGGATGCGGTACTCGAACCGGTCCCGTGACCCACGACGGTGCGTACCGCGGACCGGCGGTACGCACCGTGTCCGGTTCCTCTCAGCTGATCTCGAGCTCACCCATACGTGCCCACTCGACACCCGGGATCTCCATGTTGAGGATGCGCGGTGTCTCGGTCAGGGCCGGACGCATCGCCTCGAGCCCCTTCTCGAAGTGCTCGGACCCGACGTGTGCGGCCCCGGCGTCGCCGTCGCGGAACGCCTCCACGAGAACGAACTCGCTCGGATCGTCCACACTGCGGGACCAGTCGAACCACAGATTTCCCGGCTCGGCCCGGGTCGCCTCGGTGAACGCCTTCGTCGTCGTGGGCCACTTGTCCTGGTGCTCGGGGCGGACCTTGAATTTCACCACGATGAAGATCATCGATACCTCGCTCAGTAGATGTTGGACGGCCGGACCATACCCTCGGCAAGATCTCCGAATCCGGGTGCGTTGATCGCTCCCGGATTGCCGATGACCTCTTCGACGATCGCGGTTTCGGTCGTGATGAGCAAGGCCGCGATCGACGCTGCGCTCTCGAGCGCCGCCCGGGTGACCTTGAACGGATCGATCACACCCTCGTCGAACATGTCGCCATATTCGCCGGTCAGCGCATTGAAGCCATGTCCGAGTGGTAGACCTTCGACAACCTCGACCACTTTCTCACCGTCGAAACCGGCGTTGATCGCGATCCAGCGCAGGGGCTCGGCGAGGGCCCGCCGAACCACATCACGCCCGACGGCCTCGTCGCCCGGCAGGTCCAGATCTTCCAGTGCGCGATGTGCCTGGCCCAGTGCCGTGCCTCCGCCCGCGACGATCCCCTCCTCGAGCGCGGCGCGAGTCGCGGCGAGTGCGTCCTCGACGCGCAGCATGCGTTCCTTGAGTTCGACGCTCGTGGCACCGCCGACCTTGATCACCGCGACACGGCCGGTGAGGCGGGCCAGGCGCAGCTGCAGGGCATCCTGGTCGGCGTCGAGGCGTGCTCGCCCGAGTTGCGTCTCGAGCTGCCCGATCCGCGAGTCCAGGAGCGCGGTGTCGCCGTGACCGCCGACGATCGTGGTGTCGTTCTCTGTGACGGTGATGCGGTCGCACGAGCCCAGGTGCTCGAGCCCCACCTCGGAGAGTTCGACGCCGGTGTCCTTGGCGATGACATGTCCACCGAGGGCGACCGCGAGGTCCTGGAGTTCGGCGACACGGCGGTGCCCGAACCCCGGGGCACGCACGACGACGGACTGCATCGTCTTGTGCATGTTGCCGCCGACGAGCAGCTGCAATGCGGGTCCGTCGACGTCCTCGGCGAACACGACGAGCGGTCGGTCGGCACGCTTCGCCGCCTCGATCGTCGGCATGATGTCCTGCACCTGGGAGATCTTCTTGTTGGTGAGCAGGACCACCGGATTCTCGTGCACGGATTCCATGCGCTCGAAGTCGGTGACCATGTATCCGGATATGTAGCCGTGGTCGAACTCGATCCCGTCGACGACCTCGACCGACATGCCGAGGGTGTCGGATTCCTCGGTGGTCACGATCCCGGAGCGGCCGACATGCGCGACGGCCTCGGCGATCACTTCGCCGATCGCGTCGTCGTCGCTCGCGGCAAGTGTGGCGATGCGTTGCAGGTCCCGCTGCTCCGACACGGTGACCGAATTCGAGCGCAGAGTGTCGACGACGACCGGAACCGTGCGTTCGATCCCGCGCCGCACCCGCATCGGATTGGCGCCGGCATCCACGGCGCGCAGGCCCTCGCGCACCATCGCCTGAGCGAGGACGGTGGCGGTGGTGGTGCCGTCCCCGACGCTGCCGTTGGTCTTCATGGCGACTTCCTTCACCAGCTGCGCACCCATGTTCGCGAACGGGTCGCGCAATTGGATCTCGCGGGCGATGGTCACACCATCGTTGGTGATTGTCGGTGGGCCCGTGAGCTTTTCGAGGACAGCGTTACGTCCTTTGGGGCCGAGCGTCACCTTGACGGCGTCGGCGAGGGCATTGACGCCGTATTCGAGCAGCAACCGGGCTTCCTGGTTGAACCGCAGATCTTTTGCCATGATTCGTGTCCTCTCGTGGATGAGCGAGCGGTTCAGGGAACGAGAATTGCGCGGCCTCGGACGAGACCGGCATCGAGGTCGTCGATGGCCTGCTGGAATTCGTCGAGCGGGTACTTGGTGGTGTGCAGCGTGACCTTGCCCTGCGCGGCCAGTGCCATGAGTTCCTGCAGGTCGTTGTACGAGCCGACGAGATTGCCGATGAAGTTGATCTCGGTGGAGATCACGTCGATCGTGGGGATGTCGATGTTCTCGCCGTACCCGACCACGTAATAGTTGCCGGCCCGTCGCAGCATTGCGACGCCCTCCTTCGTCGATCCGCCTTCGCCGACGAAATCGACCACGGCTTCCGCACCCTTGCCGCCAGTGAGGTCGAGGACCTTCTGCACGTGCGTGCCGTCGGCGACGATCGCGTGATCGGCGCCGATGTCACCGGCGAGGGCGACCGCGTCGGGGTTCCGGTCGACCACGATCAATGTCGCTGCCGACATCGCGGCGAACACCTGGATCCCGATGTGGCCGAGACCGCCGGCACCGATTATCACGCACATGTCGCCGGGTCGAAGAGCCTTGGCGGTCTTCGCCACCGCGTGGTATGCGGTCAGTCCCGCGTCGGCGAGCGCAGCGACGTCGGCGGGTTCGAGCGAATCGTCGATGCGCACGACGCTCCGAGCGGTGGTGCGCAGATATTCGGCGTATCCGCCGTTGGTGTCGATGCCCGGAAACCGGTTGTTCTCGCAGTGCACGTCGTCGCCGAAACGACACGCTCGGCACTGCCCGCAGGTGATGAGCGGGTGCAGGATCACCTTGTCTCCCACCGACACGTTGGTGACGGCACCGCCGACGGCATGCACCCAGCCCGCGTTCTCGTGACCGATGGTGTACGGCAGTTCGACGCCGCTCTTCTCCTCCCACTGACCTTCGAGGATATGGATGTCGGTGCGGCACACCCCGGCGCCGCCGATGCGCACGATGACGTCGAGCGGACTCTCGATCTCGGGCTCCGGAACGTCGGTCAGCTGCAGTTTGGTGTGGTAACCCACGACCTGCACGGCCTTCATGAAACCCTCCTGGCTGTGATGGAAGTTGTTCGGGTGTCGTAGATCCTGGGGACCGGGCCGTCGGTGTCGTCGTACCGCGTAGCGAGGAGGCCGCGGCAGAAATGCGAATTTCCCTCCATCGAGATTCGGACCGACTTCGCGAAGCGCAACCGCAGGGGCACCGCATCGCGTGGGACGGGTTTTCCGTCGTCGTCGACGAAGACTCGACCTGCCGGACAGACGCTCAATCCGATGCCGATGCGTCGGCGAAGCAGTGCCGACTTCTCGGGCCCCTTCGGCAGATCGCTCAGTATCAGCGACGAGATGTCGTCGACCCCAAGGCTCGTCTGTTTCAGCAGTTTCTCGATGCAACGTTCCATCGCGGCGGTGTGCGCCTTGCGGCGGAAGATGCGACGGAGGTCGTCGAGGCTGTCGACGGCCTCCACACCGAACGTGCCGCGGTATCCGGCATCCGCGGCGAGTCCGGCATTGATCTTGTCGCTGTCGTGATGCTCGTCGAGCAGGATCCGGACCTCACCGGCTTCGGGTATCAGGCGCAGGGCGTCCTGCGCGTCGGATGCCATGAGATACGCAAAATTCGGTGAACAGAACGACGTGGGCAGGCGCAGATGTACCGTCACCCCGCGATCGTCGAGGATCACCGACCGGACGAAGCCCAGGTCGGTGATCGGCTCGTCGAGCTCGGGGTCGACGACGGCCTCGAGCGCCTCCATGACCTCGTCCACCGTGACGTCGACCCGCATCATGACGCCACAGCCTCCTTGGCTCCCGCGGCGACCTCGACACCGCTCTGCCCTGCCGGTTCATCGAGCCGCAGGTGCTCAGGTACGTCGATGTCGTACAGCGCCGCCGCATTGAGACCGAGGATCTTCTTCTTCTGTTCGAGGGTGATCGGCGCGTATTCGGTCATGTCCTCGGGGATCTTGAAGTCCACGAACTTCTCGATCAGCCACCGCGGTGTCCACAGCGCGTAGTCGCTCGAGAACAGGATCTTGTCCTCGCCGATCCAGTAGAGGAGCTCGCCCATGATCTGCGCGAAGTAGCGAGGCCGGGTATGGATGAACGGAATGGCCACGGCCAGGCCACCGTACACGTTCGACTCCTGCGTCGCGATCCAGCAAAAGTCCTCGAGACGAGGCAGGCCCACGTGCTCGACGACGAACCTCAGATCCGTGTAGTCGGTCGCGACCTTGTCGACGTCGCCGACATCGAACGAGTCCTTGTCCAGTGGCCTGATCGTAGGACCCTTGTGGACATGGACGTTCTTGATACCCAATTCGATGCACTCTTCGAGATAGCGTCGCGACCACTTGTCGTCGAGCTTGTATCCACGTGAATCACCGAACCATTCAGCGGTGTACAGCTTCACGCCCTGCAGATTCATCCGCTCGGCATCGCGTCGAAGCTGCTCGAGGCCGGCCTCTTCGTTCCGTGGATCGTACGCGTGGTTGTAGGTGAGCTTGTTGGGATGCATCTGCGCCAGCGCGAGTGACTCCTCGGTACGACCGAATCCGTTGTTGTAGAAGTCGTTCAGAAGAGTGGCCTGGAATATCGCATGATCTGCGTAGCCGTCCTCGAAGATGTCCTTCATGAGCCTGTCGGCACTGTACCTGGTGTAGAGATCGTAATCCCACACTTCTTCTTCAGGGCTGAGGTTTCGGTGGTAATCGTAGAAGCAGTCGATGAACTGCTTACCGTGGATGTTCTTCAGGTTGGGTTCGCTTGCATCCCAGAGGTGAATATGGGCATCGACGATGAAGTACTCTTGTCCGTCCTTCTTGTACATCTGTGCCTCGCTCGATTGTCGGGAACTGCAGGGCTGGTGCAGTGTCAGTGCGCGGTGAGGTCGAAGCCGATGTATTCGGCTGCGTCTTCAGGGCTGGCGAAGAGCATCGTCTTGTTGTCGAGATGCACCATGCGTCCGTAGTGGGTCGAGCTGATCTCCTCGAACACCGACCCGTCGAACTCGGAGCCCAGGGCATCGGTGAGCTCGTCGTAGTCGAACTCGAGCAACTTCGTTCCGTCGACGCGGATCATCGATGGATATTCCGTCAGTTCCACGCCGACCTTGGTGCCCATGACATCGGCGACGACACGTCCGATCGGTGTGTTCATCAGTGTGACGCCACACTTGTTGGAGAACTCGGTGGCGGATCCGAAATTCATGCTCACTGGTCCAGCTCCTTCGGTGTGTCGAGTCCGATGTCCCCGAGGAGGGACCGGAACTTGTCTTCGGCGGCGTCGAGGCTCGTGGTGAACGTGACCGCGCGATCGGCTGGTTGCGACCAGATGGGCTGCAGCGCCCGTGCCGCGTCGAGGCACCGGGGCACCCATGTCTCGAGCCACGTGGCGAACAATGCCTTGTTTGCCTCGCCGTGCTCCTCGTCGCGGGTGAGCAGCTGGAACAAGTTGCGCGAGTAGGCCAGATCACGGTCGTAGTCATGTTCGCCCGTGCCCACGATCGTCGGCGTGATGTAGTCGCCGTTACGGGCCGCGATCTGCATGATCAGTTCACTGCGGAACAACGATCCGACGAGCTGCTCGAACACGATGTTGGTGGCGAACAGGAGCTCACACCAGTCCGGAACCGCGGTGAGACGTTCCACGACCTCGCGGGTGGGTTGCCACTCGGGAGCCGACTGCCACACTTCCTTGTGCATGGAACCGTCGAACTCCGCCCCCGATTCGGAAAGATCGAGGTTGAACAGGGCGAGGTCCTGCGCGAACCGCATCTTGTGTGCAGCGTTGACCGCAACCGCCGTATTGATCATGTTGCTGGGCCCGGACCGCTGGATCGACGTGAACACATGTAGCGCAAGGCCGTTCTCGGCGTGCATCCAGGCACCCAGATTCCGCTCGATGAATGTGAGCCACGGCGCGTTCCAGCTTTCGTAGGCCCTGGCACGTTTTGCGTTCTTCAGGCACAGATCCACCTGCCGCACGATCGCCGCATTGTTGCGGAAGATCGTCTGGTCCCATTCCTCGTTCGGATCCCGGAATTTGTGCCAGTCGGATGATTTCGCGGCCGTCCATTCCTTCGGGTATCCGCCGGGACCGGCACCGAAGCCGTAGATCCAGCCCTGCGACAGATGTCGTTCGGGATCGGGCTGCACATCGACGGTGACGTCCTCGTACGTCGTCGCGCGCAGCTTGGCGGGCTTGTAGTAGTTGTATGTACGGCTCTTCGAACTCGGGAACTCGCGCGCGCCGGCCTCGGCGTCGGTGAATTCGATACGAGGAAAGCTTCGCCGCTGCGGCTCTGCCGTTGCAGTCATCTCGCTGTGCTCCTGTCGTTGAGAGGAATCGATCGAGGGCTGGATCAATCGAAAGCTGGACTGGTGAACTTGTCGTAGAAGATCTGGTCGTTCGGCACGGTGCGGCTGTCGAGGAGTTCGAGAGCGGCGTCGACCATCGGGGGCGGGCCGCACAGATACACCTCGCACCCGGCCAGTTCGTCCTCGCGCCGGTCGACGACGTCGGTGACCATCCCGGTCTCGACCTCGGACAGCACCGGTGGCACCGCATCGGCCGATTCCGAGAGGCAGGGCACGAACACGAAGTCACGCAGGCCTTTACCGAGCTCGAGAATCTCATCGAGGTAGAACAGGTCCTCGCCGGTGCGGGCGCCGTAGTAGAACCGGACGGGACGTGTGCAGTCGGTCTCGTTCATGTGCCGAAGTAGCGACAGGATCGGGGCCATTCCCGCACCACCACCTATGCACACGACCGGCAGCACATGCCCGTCCTTGAGTGTGAACGACCCGTACGGGCCGGTGAGCGCGATGTCGTCGCCCACCGAGATGCCCTGACGAGGGTCTTCACCGCCGAGCATTCCGGAGAATTTGCCGCCCGGATACTTCTTGATGAGGAACTCGATCTGTCCGGGGGTCGACTGCGTGGTCGCCATCGAGAACGAGCGGTGCTCCTCGGTGCCGGGGATCGTCAGGTCGGAGTACTGACCGGGTTTGAACTCGAACGTGCTCGGTTCGACCGCCTCGAGCCGTAGCGACACGATATCTCGGGTGACGGCCTCGATTGCGCGAACAGTGGTGCGGACGTTCTGGATGGGTACGCCACCGAGGAGTTCGTCCTCGTCGAAATTGAGCAGTTCGATGGTGCAATCACTGAAGGAGTGCGCCCGGCACAGCAGCACGTATCCTTCTTCGACCTCCGAATCGTTGCAGGCGAATGTCGAGTAACGCTCCATCTGGATGTCGCCGTCGAGAACATACGATTTGCAGGCCGAACATTGCCCTTCGCGGCAGCCGTGCATCAGATGGATGCCCTGTCGGAAGGCTGCATCGAGGATCTTCTCGTCCTCGGTGACTTCCATTTCGATGTCGACGGGTTCGAAGTGGATGCGGTGGGTGTCGGCCACGACGGACCTCCTGTTCTCCGGAAAACTGGCGGTGGGATAGCGGTGCTGTGCCGCCGATCAGGGCGGTGTCGTGCCGCCGGTGGGTGCGGTGGGCGGCGCCGGGAGCTCGGTGCTGCGGCCGGCGCCGCCCACGCGCGTCTTGTTACAGGGGCGTCGCGCCCGCGCGGTACTCCGCGATGTGCGCTGCCCGCTGCTCGTCGGTCATCTGGTTCAACAACACGTTCGGGCTCTGGAACGTATTGCCCCGCACGTCGTCGAGGGTCCACATCTTCTTGGGATCCAGGTCGAGATGGGGTTGGCCGATGAGGGTCTTGCCGTCATCTCGCACATAACCGAGATCCGAGACGATGTCGGCCAGGTCCTTGTCGTGGTGGAGCGTCTCCCATTCTCGGAAGCCGGTGAGCCGACCCATGTTCGGCGTCTCCCGACCCTCGTACTCGCCGCGGAACGCAACCGCGTCGGTCCAGTAGCACGGCTCCGAGCAGTAGGTGCGCCACTGACCGTCGACCTTTTCGACCACCATGTCTTCGCGGACCAGGGCAGGGACCATGCACGTCCAGCAGCGGTGCGGATACTGGTACCCGACCTCCTCGAATGCGATCGGCTTGTTCCTACCCGGGTAGGCGAGGCGGTTGTAGTTCTCCCACCACTTACCGAACTTCGAGTACCAGCCCGGGTACTTCTCCTCGAACCATTCGAAGTCGGCGTCGGTCATCGCGTCGATCCGCCAGTAGTTCACGGGCCAGCCGGTCGCGAAGAATCGCGCGACCTCGTGCACGTAGCTCTTCTCGGTGATGCGTTTCCACGATTCCTCGACCAGGTCGTGCGGGATCGTCAGCCCGTACTTCTCGAGGGGAAGCAGGTAGCTGCGGTAGTAGTCGTCGTAGATCCACCGGCGCCACATCTCGGCGTAACTCTCGCGGTCCTTGCGGCGGTCCTTCGTGCCGTACTCGATGAACGTGCCGATCGCGGCGTCGACGACGCAGTGGTTGTTCCACCACGCGTACCGCAGATCGCGCTCGAGCAGCGGTCGGTTCCGCTCGTCGGCCAGCGCCATGAGCAGGATCGAGTACCCGTTGGAGATATGCCGGGATTCGTCGGACTGCACCGAGTGGAACACCGTCGGCAGCAGGTAGTCGCCGTTGGCGGCCGCCTCGTCGGGCATCGCTACGAACAGAGTGTTCGTGAATGCGGTCTCCGCGACGACCGTCAGGTAGATGTTGGCGGCGGTGATCGCGTCGCCGGTGATGAAGCCCTCGCCGAACTGCCGGCCGATCGTGCCCGCGTAGTTGTTCGAGAACGCCTTCTCGGTGATGTCGAACCCGGCGGGGTCGATGTAGTTGTTCATGTACAGCTTCTTGAGGTTCATCTGAATCGTGGAATGACGAACCTCGTCGATCATCTGCACCGCGAGCCCGTTGTGGATCTCCGGGTTCGGTACGGCGTCGATCGCCATGGGCATCGCGCGGGCCGCCGAGATCTCGGGAAACGGGATGATCGACAGGAACAGCTTCTGCCATTCCAGCCAGCGCTCCTGGACCTGGCGGAACATGTTTCCGCGGATGGCGCCGTCCATTGCGCCGTAGACGCGGTTGTCCTTTTCTTCCTCCATCGGGAAGTACGACCGCATGATCTGCTTCAGGGGGTCTTTCTTCGGGGCTTTCTCGAACGTGTAGTCCGTGCCGAATCGTGTCGCGGGAGTCGCGAATGTGGGTTCCCACGACAATTCGGTGATCTTGGCATGTGCCTTCGTCAAGCTCTGCCTGCTCAAGGTGACGCCTCCTGGGTTGGGAGCCGGTGAGTCCGGCCGTCGGAACTTCGGGGTGTGGACTGAGATACAACCCGCCGATGAACAGACGATCTGTCTCAATGTGAGACGTGCATCACAGGAGGAGTGACTAGAGTTCGGAGTCGATGAATTCGAACAGAGGCATTGCGACGACCCGGAGACCCTCGGTGAGTGCATACGATCGGGGTGCCGTCCCGGACGACCTGTCCGTGGCCGGCGCGCGTGAAGTTCCTGCTCAGAACCACCTGGCCACCCGCCCGGTGGACGGCCGTCAGGTCCGCAACTGGTTGCGCGTGTCCTGGTCGCGCTCGCGGGAGGCGAACGTCGACATGGATCGGCCGAATGCGGCCTACATCGAGAAATTGCCCGCGGATACCGTCCTCGCACGCGCTGCGCGCCCGGTGCTTGCAGAGATGGCCGCCGAGATCGAGAGTGAACCGGTCTCGCTGATCCTCACAGATGCGACCGGGACGGTGCTCCAGCGCTATACGGGGGATCGTGAGCTGGCGGTCACGCTCGACTGCGTCGATCTCGCACCGGGATTCCGGTACGCCGAATCGGAAGTGGGCACCAACGGTATCGGTACCGCTCTCGAAGTCGGCGCACCGCTGCTCATCCGTGGCGACGAACACTACAACGGACTCCTCCGGAAGTTCTCCTGTGCAGGGGCTTTGGTGACCCATCCGGTTACCGGAACCCTCCTCGGGGTCGTCGACCTGACCACTCTGGAGCGCAATACGAACACGCTGCTGTTGTCGTTCGCGAAGCTCGCAGCATCAAGGATCAAGGACAGAATTCTCGCTGAAACGGACGAGCTGGACCGCGCGCTGCTGCGTGATTATCACGCGGCGTGCCAGCGCTCGAGTCGGCCGGTCATTGCGGTCGGCGACGAAGTCCTCATGATGAACGCTCGGACTCAGCAGAAATTCGATTCCCGAGATCAAGCTGCGATCATCGACCGCACCCGTGACTCCCGGGGCAGGACAGAAGCATTCACCACTCTCGCGGACCTCCCGAGCGGTATCACGGCGCGGCTGTCCTACCAGCCGACCTTCGTTGCGGGGCGTCTCGCCGGCGGGATCGTCCGGGTTCGGGAACAAGTCGCGAAGGCCCATACCCTCGACGTGGGTCGGCCTCTTGCCCTGCATTCGATCGTCGGTTCGAGCGCCCAGTGGAGACATACTGTGCGCGGCGTCGTCGACGTGTGTACACGCCGCGAATGGCTCGTCCTCGACGGTGAGCCAGGTGTAGGCAAGACCGCACTGCTTCGCGCCGCGCACACCCATGTGCGCGATGGTCACGACTTCGCGGTGCTCGACGCTGCGACACTCGATGCCGTCGAACTGTTGGAACAGGTTGCGACCGCACTCGACGTGGGGTCCGACGTCGCCGTAGTGCACGCACACGTCCTGAGGAACGATGACCTCAGTGCGTTGAGCGAACTGCTCCAGACCGTCCGTTTGGACTCTCCGTCCGACGAGCCGTGGGTCGTACTGTCGATGCACGTGTCACACGGCGTATCGGATACCCACCCGATCCTGCGGTTGTTCCCCAAGACCATCATCGTGCCTCCATTGCGCCACCATCTCGAGGACATCCCCGAGCTGGTGACACACTTCCTCGGGATAGCCGCCGAGGGGAAGGTGTCGATGTCCACGGCGGCGTCGAATCAGTTGATGAGGATGTCGTGGCGTGGCAACATCGCGCACCTGCGGACGGTCCTCGACGAGATTGGACGTCGACGACGATCAGGGGTGATCGAACCGCAGGACCTACCGCCCGAGTGCCACGCGACGACGCGCCGCACCCTCACCCAGCTCGAGGCGCTCGAACGAGACGCAGTTGTGGATGCACTGGCACTGCATGGTGGCGACAAAGCTGCTGCCGCACGATCTCTGGGGATGTCGCGCGCGACGATCTACCGCAAGATCCGAGACTTCGGGGTCGTGTTCTAGGTAGATGCGCGCTCGCGGATGTGCACACCCTTGCGCCCCAATTCGGACGCAATGTCATTGCGGGTGAACACCGGCCCGACCGTTGCGAACGTCCCCAGCAGTGGGACCGCGGTGTGGACGACGGTCTCATCGTAGATCTGGATCAGGTTGTACCCGCCACCGCCGTCAGCGCCGCGCTGAGCGTCTGCAGGTGCAGACAGGTCGCCCGCATACGCGACAGAAGTTGCGGTGGACACCGGGATCCCGGCGAACATGCCGGACACTGTGTAATGCAGGTGGCCCGACACGATGGTCCGCACATCCGTGCCGCGGACCGCATCGGCGAGCCGCCACTGCTCGCACAATTCCCACAACACGGCGCGTTCGGATGTGACGGGAAGCGGCGGATGGTGGATCACGAGGAGGGTGCCGTGCTCGGCGGGAGACGAAAGCTCGCCGGCGAGCCACTGTGCCTGCTCGGCGGTCACCTCGCCACGAGACTCGCCGGGGATGCTCGAATCCAGGCATATCACGCGCAGGCCGTTCACGTCGTGGACGATATCGATAGGCTCGGTCGTGGGTGCCTGATCGAGGAGGTTCTCACGGAACGCGGCCCGGTCGTCGTGGTTGCCCATCGCCCACAGGACCGGTGCGCCGAGAGCAGCGGCGGCGGGCTCCACCAGCTTGCGCAGACGCCGATACGCCCCGGGGGCACCGGCGTCCGTCAGATCACCTGTCAGGAGCAGCGCATCGACCGGAACTCCTGTGGCGGTGACGGTGTCGAGGACGTCCGCCAGTTTCTGCTCGCAGTCCACCACCCCGTGCAGCGGGGCGGACCCCGCGGTGAAGTGCGTGTCGCTGATCTGGACGAGCGTGTGGGTGGGGCGGGGATACTCTGCGATCCGGAACGTCTCGGTCATGAAGTCAGTCAACGCCGCACGTACTGCGCACCGCGGTACAGCAGGTTGCGTGCGGGTGACAGGAGACCGAATCTGCCGGTGGAGTGGTCAGACTGCCCCGAGCGTGGCGACCACACGCTGCAGTAGGACGGCGTCGGCGGGAATTGTGTCGGGCGTGAAGGTCCAGTCGTTCCTCGTCCACGGGTCGGAGAAATGCCCTGCGTCGGTCGTCGGCAGATGCTGGGATTGCTCGAACAGGATCTGCAGAGCCGGCTCATCGACCACCGTGTCGGCTGCGCCTGCGATCACGATCGAGATGTGCTGCGCACCGGGAAGTTGGGTGAGTCGGAATACCTGCACGAGATCGTCGCTGCTGTACCCGTGGGGCACGCCGGCGAGCACGAGGACACGCGGCTCCAGGTGCGCCGCGGCAGGGTCGGTGGACAATGCCAGTGACGTAAGGTCTGCGCTGTCGGCCAGGCCCTTCAGCTTTGCAGCGACACCACCGATGTCGAGCACAGGCGGACCTGCGAACACCGGGGTGGTCAACTGCCGGAGCTCGGCGAGCGTACCCGCGGGGTCGACGATGTCGATGCGCGATCCGGATTGTGCAGCGAGCAGGCGTAGTGCCAGTGCCGTGACGACCTGCTGTGTCGCCGAGTCGTCACCGTCGATCCACAGTGGCCGGTGCAGTGGCAACGGCACACACAACGGCACACGCAGAGGTCCGCGGTCCGGAGCCGAGAGTTCGCCCACCCGGATTCCGTCGCTCGGTGTGCGGATCGTGGTCCAGGACGGCGATGCCCACGTCGCCATCGATGCGGGCAGCGTGCCATCGAGGACACGCAGTTCGTCGGTGAGCTGCGCCGAGTCGTCCCGATATCGCTGCTCCGCGGCAGCGCCCAGTTCTTCGCACCGTTGGTGTGCCCGAGCGCGTGCGGCCTCGGCTGCGGCACCGGTGCGGGTCGCGGGATCGGCTACGGCTGCGGAGAGTTCGTCGTCGAGGCGGTGCTGTGCGTACTCGTGAGCCGAGATGTAGGCCGCTGCGGAGCGTGCGGCGTCTTCGAAGATCTTCCACAACCACTCGAACGACGGTGTAACACCGCTCGGTACGGCGGAGGGTTGCGGTTGAGGTTGCGACGGTTGCTTCACCGGCGCGGCGCCATCGTCGACTTCGACGCCGTGTGCGATGAACATCTCGCCGAGGCCACCTGCGTACCCCTGGCCGAGCGCCCGAAATTTCCAGTTTCCATTGTGCGGGTAGAGCTCCCAGCACAACAGTGCCGTCTCGCCTCCGCACGGGTCCACCGCGAACGAGGCGAGCGACGCACCCGAAGGATCTGTCAGCGTCGTGGAGACAGCGACGGGCGAAGCCGTGCCCGTCGCGCACAGCACGCGAGCGCCTGCGGGCAGAGCGTCCACCTCGACGACGATCGCGTCGCCGTCGAGTCGAACGCCCTGCGTCCGGGGCTGGTTGTAGAACACCACGTCGCCCGACGATGCGACCCGCAGGCGGTCGTCGACCACGAACGCACACAGGTCGACCGGCGCGGCGGCCGAGACCGTGAAGCGGACGGTCCGGGCTGTCAGCGGAGCGTTCTGCCCCGGAGAGAACACTCCGTTCACGGTTACGACACCAGGAAGCGACCGAGCTGCGGCGCAGCCTCGCCCGGGTGCTTGGCCTGGATTCCTTCACCGATGGCCTGCAGTTTCCATTCGCTGCCCTGGCGGTACACCTTCGCCATGACCATGCCGGTGAACGGCATTCCGCCTTGCAGCGTGTAGCGGGCGAGCTCGTCGTTGGTGGTGCCGTCGACGAGGCGGCAGAACGCATTCTGGACCTGCTCGAACGTATGACCCTTGTAGGAGGTGACGATGAACATCACCGTGTTGATGTGTGGGGGAATGCGAGTGAGGTCGACGAGGACCACTTCGTCATCACCTGCGCCCTCACCGGTCAGGTTGTCGCCCTGGTGCTGGATCGACCCGTCTTTCGACGTGAGCTGCCCGTAGTAGGCGACATCGACGATGTTCTGGTCGGCGAACATCACCGCCGACGCATCGAGGTCGATGTTCGGTGCGCGGTTGCCGAACAGCCCCCGCTTCTCGATGGGATCCCAGCCGAGGCCCATCCGCAGGAACGTCAGCGCGACGCCGCCGTCCTTGCGGAGCGTGACCTTCTGGCCCTTGACCAGGCTGACGGGACGGCTCTTCGTCAGGCTCACCTCGGGAGGGCCCGCAGGCGCGGGAGGCGCCTGGTTGAACTGCTGCTGCGGAGGTGCCTGGTTGAACTGCTGCTGCGGAGGTGCCTGGTTGAACTGCTGCTGCGGAGGTGCCTGGTTGAACTGCTGCTGCGGGGGCGCCTGGTTGAAGGGTTGCGCGGGCGGCGGCGGAGCAACGGGTTGAGCCGGGACCGGCGGTGTGGCGGGAGCAGCCGGTGCGGGCGCATCGTCGACGGAGACGCCGTGATCGGTCACGAGAGCCGCGAACCCACCCGCGTACCCCTGCCCCACGGCGCGGACCTTCCACGACCCCTGGCGGCGGTACAACTCGAGGGCGATCACGATGGATTCGCTGCTCAGACCCTCGATCCGGTACTCGTACAGCACGGTGCCGTTCGTGTCGGACACCCGCGCCGTGGGCGGAGCGAAGCGCCCGAAGTTGCTCGACGCGTCGTCGAGGGTGATGACTGCGCGGACCTGCTCGATGTCGGCCGGCACCGCACCCAGCGACACTGCCAGCGACGCGGCCTGCCCGGGTGCGCCCGGCACCAGGTTGACGCCGGGACCGGTGGGCTGATTGAAGAACACGAAGTCGGCGTCGGATCGGACCTTGCCGTCGGCCTTGACCAACAGCGCAGACAGGTCTGCCGGTGTCGTCAGTTCCAGGGAAACGACGACGTCGTTCACGCTGAGGGGGCCGTTCTGGCCTTTGGCGAGCGAGCTGGACAAATCGAGGTCCTCACTGTGTCGGCGGTAGGTGGACGGTTGGGATCACTTTACGAAGCCACCGGCACGGAGGCCGATCGGGTGAACCAGTCGAGAATTTCTTCACCCGCGGCGACGCCCTGCTGTTCCGTGATCGTGAGCGTCGGATGCTGCCAGCCGAGGGACTCGAGTTCGCCGTGTCGCGGGCGGATGGCTGCGTCGGCGGAGGCCAGCATCTCGGCGTCGAGCGCGCCGTCGCCGGCTGCGAATACCGGGGAGCCCGGGGCGAGCAGTCCCGCGCAGATGAGCCGTCGGTGTACCTCGGCGACCGCCCGGCTCTTGCACACCGGATCGGGCATCGTGTAGATCTTGCGGCCCTGCTGTGAGGCGTTCCAGCCGTGCGCGGTGCACCACGCGCTCCAGTCGCTCATGAAACCGCGCGGCTGCGAGGCGACATCGACGACGAGATAGCAGAACAGGTCCTCGGCGATCCGGAATTTCGACACCCACTGGTCCGAGATGCGTCGCCGCAGCTCGGTGGTCACGTCGTCGAGGCTCGCGGAGGACGCACGCACCGCGTCGTCGATGCCGCGCCGCCAGCTCGCATCGGCTTCACCGTCGACGAGGATCGCGCCCCCGTTGCTTGTGATCGCATAGGGCCACGGTCCGCCGGGGAGATCGATCCGGTTGAACTGGGCAGGTGTGCGGGTGGTGGTGGGTACCACGGGGAGCACAGAGACGAGGTCGCGCAACCTGATTGCCGCGGACTCCGACACGTACGACAACGGCTCGCCCTCGTAATACTCGACGCACAGGAGCCCACCCGCGGCGAACCGGGTCTCCCCCATCGCGCCGCGCGAGTAGATCATCGTGCGGTCGAGATCGGTGGCGATGAGTGCGGTGGCCGGTGAGCTCGGGGTGTTCGTCCTCGGTGTGTTCGTCACGGCATGTCCTTGATCAGGCCCATGCACGAATAGGCGAGGTCGGGTACTTCCACGACGGGTACATCCCGAGCCGCAGCAAGCATCCGGATGTGGGCGTGTTCGTCCGCATGGATGTCGCGCACGAGTACCTTCCACGGCACGCGACGCAGGAGCACACGTGTGGTTTCACCGACGCCGGGCTTGACGAAGTTGACGCTCGAGATACCGAACTGGGCGCGGATCTTCTCCACTGATTCCCAACCGGCCCAAGTGGGTTCGCGGTCGGAATCGAGGATCGTCCGCGCCTGTGCAACGGCGGCCCCGCGATCCCCGAACTCGGCGGTCACGGTGTCGAGGAGGACTCCGGAGACGTCGTCGCCGGCGAGTTCGGCGTAGAACTTGGCGCCGTGGAACTCGCCCGGTGCGATGAAGTCGTCGTTGAGCACGGTGCGCGACACGAGACCGGACACGGTCGAGTTCAGGCAGGCCGACGCGATGAGAAAATCGTCGCGGGTGCCGAACGTGCGTACGCAGTGTCCGGGGTCGGCGAGTACTGCGAGATCGTTCGACAGGGTGGGGCCGCCGGAGGCGCCGTACTCGGCGAGCGCTGCCGCGAGTTCCCGTGCGATGGCGCCCTTGCCTGTCCAGCCGTCGACGAACACCACGGATTTCGGGTCGTGATGTTCCGTTATGTAATCGAGTGCTGCCCTGTCGATTCCACGTCCGCGCACGATCGAGACCGCGTAGTGTGGGAGATCGAGGTCGTGGTGTTGCTGAGCCCAGCGTCGGATCAGGACCCCGATCGGGGTACCGGCCCGGGCCAGCGATACGAGCGTGAGATCGGTTCCGCGTTCGGCAAGCAGCAGTTCGGTGACGGTGCCGACGGCCTGCGCGAGGCGGGGTGCGGTAGTGGCGAGGGCCTTGTCGAACAGTTCCCGATAGGCGGCGTCGGGTTGGTATTCGACGGGGAGCGACTCGGCGTAGTGGGCGAGGCCGGCCTGGATCCGGGCCTCGCGCTCGGCGATGCCGCCTTCGAGGTCAAGGTGCGACAGGTCTTTGAGGAGCCAGCGCACTTCGTCGGCTGCGTACGACCCGAAATCGGGTCCGGTCAACGGTGTGGTCACTTGTTTTCCTCCCTGGGGCGGCCTGCCCTGGACTCGCGCAGTGTCAGCGGGTCCGTGGACGGCACGACGGCAACGAGCACGTCCTCACCCGCGGCCGTGAGCACGTCGAGCACGCCGCCGGGCGCACGCAAGCGGTCGGTGTCGGCCGGGCTGTCGATCACCAGGATCAGTTCCGGTCGCGAGCCGGCGCCGGTCCACTGTGCGTTGTACAGGAATCGGGGTGCCTCCGGCTCGAGATCGGACGCGATGTATTCCGGTGCCGCAAAGGTGAATCCACGCCGGAGGGGATATCCGGGAACGTCGAGGACATACGCCGGGGATCGGGTCGTCGTCTGGAACCGCGTCGGTGTTCCGCGCGAGGCGAGTGCGTTCGCGAGCCGCAGCGGTAGGTACATCAACTCTTCGTGGCCGATCACGATGGCCGGACGCGTGGCGTCGCGTACACCCGCAAGTGCGTCGGCGGCGGCTTCGACGGCGGCATCGAATCCCGCGACGTCGCAGTGCAGTACCCCGTGGCGTCCGCCGTCGGGAACATGGCCCGGCCACAGCAACGACACGAAGCGGGCTTCTCCTCGTTGCGGCGAAAACGGATTCAGTTCCGGATCCGGGAGCGCTGTCACGCGCGCAGTCAGCCCGTCGGGGATCTCGGTGTGTCCACCGGCAAGACTCACGTGATCGATGCGGGCACCGAGTTCGGTGGCGGCAGTGGCAGTGAGGAGTCGATGCTCGTCCGAGCGCATATCGACCAGGGACGCCACGACGTAGTGCGCCCGCGTCTGCTGGCGATGCACGGCCCGGATCGCATCGAGCGCTGTGGCGCCGGTGGAGATCTCGTCGTCCACGAGCACCAGCGGCGCCGGGTTCGCGAAGAGTTCGGGCGATGTGGGTTGCAACAGGTGCGACGTCGCGTGCGAGTGGCCTTCTTCGAAGCCGGCGAAGACGTCGGCGCCGGGTACGTGCCGCCGCGTGGAATGTAGGTAGCAGGCGGCCCCGATCGTATCGGCGACGCAATGTCCCAGTCCCGTTGCCGTCTCGGCGAACCCGAGCACCACCGCGTCGGCGACGTCCGGTCCGAGTGTTTCCGCGACGAGCTGCCCGAGCCGGTGGCCCGCGGCCAGCACCGTCGCGGGGTCGGTGGGCAGGTGTTTGCCGAGTACGGTCGAGACCAGTAGATGCGCGCGCCGCGGATTGCGGCGCAGGCCGGGCTCGACAAGCTCTGGCACGGTGTACCCCGTCGACGTGGTGTCGTGGTGCAGGGCCAGCCCGAATTCCTCTGTTGCCCACATGGGCTGCAGCGTGTTGGTCACCGGATCACCAGAGCGGTCAGCAGGTCCACGAACGAGACTCCCTTGTTGGTGACCCCGAACACCGACGCGCGCACCAGGGTCTGTTGTGCCCACGTGCGGTGTGGTCGGCGTTCGTTCATCTTGTTGCCGTACTCGGACGCCCGCACCCCGCCGGTGTCGGCATCGAGAATGTCGACGGCATCGTGGTACTCCTCGTGGGTCACCGCGGACAGCGCATGCACTGCGGCGACGTGCGACGGGTGGATCACGGTCTTGCCCTGGATGCCGTTGGCGCGGTCGAGTGCGATCTCGCGTAACAGCCCGTCCAGGTCGCGGCTGACGAGTTGCTGCCGGAACAGCACGGCGTCGTGCTCTTCGAACGGGGTGGCGCGCAGCATCGGACGGAACATGCGTTCGTGGTCGGCGAAGTACTCCCAGACCGGGCCGGTGATGACGAATCCGGTGCCGTCGGTGCGGCCGAGGTAGTTGACGATGGTGGCGATCACGTCGACGACGACGCGCACGTCGTAGATGGTCAGGTCGCGGTCGCGTCGGATGCCGAAGGTCGCGCACATATCGGTCGCGCCGACCCGCACGGCCAGTACATGGGGTCGATATTCGGCGAGGAGCTGCGAGATGGCACGCAGTTCTTCGTCGCGGGTCTCGCGGTGCACAACGGAGGTGGATTCGATGACCGGCATCGCGTACAGGTGTTTGCGGAGCAGCTCGGATGCCCGGGTCACCGCGTCGAGGAATTCGCGGCCGAAGCCGGAGGTGAACTTGGGCAGCACGAACCCGGTGAGGACCCGCACACCTTCGCCGAGGGCGCCCGCGATGCGGTTGATGCCGTCGGGGGTTCGGACTCGGACGAACAGGAGCATCGGGGCGTCGCCCTGCGCTGCGAGCTCGTCGAGGGTGGCGACGGCGTTGCTCAGGCCCTGCTCGACTTCGTCGTCGGCGACAGCGTCTTCGAGATCGAGGACCATCGACGTGACGCCCTCGCCGGCCCGGCGCAGGATCGTCGCGGTCAGGTCGCCGCGTGTTGCGGGCACGTACAGCGTGGCACCCAATGCGACCGCGAGGCGACCGCGGTCATCGCCGTCACCGAACGGTTGCGGCACCTGGAAGAACAACCTGTCGAGCGTGGTTCGATCCAGGTGCCGGAAATGACGCATGGTCTGCGTCCTCGTGTAGGTTGCCCCCGTCATTGGCCGTCGGCCCGTCCTCTCATTCGATCCACCACCCCGGCGATGAAATCCGATACCGCATCGAGATCGCGCACGTAGGCCCAGTAGTCCGGGTGGACTCCGGTGAGCGCGTCGACGGCTCTGTCGATTCGGTCCAGTTGGGCATCGAGAACCGACCCCCACTCTGCAGTCAGATCACGTTGTACGGCAAGGAGCTGCGCGTCACGCAGCCGGAACCGTACTTCGTCGACCTTGGCCTCCGGATTCTTCCGGACGGCGCGCAATGTTGCCAGTCGTTCGGTGACGGAATCGACCAGTTCCTCGGCGGCGGCGAGATCGATGCGGACTTCCGTGGCGAGATCGAGTGCGAGTTCGGGCCGGGCGTTGTCCACGGCTCGGCGCGCTTCGTCGAGGCGTGCACCGGCGCGTTCGAGGAGTACTTCGGCCTGTTGTGCGTTGCCGGACAGGTCGGCCGAGCTTGCGGCGTTGAATTCACGCAGCAAAGCCGAAAAAGCTGGGGGAAGGCCCTCTGTTCGGGTGCGCACCGCGTTGAGCCGGGTGGTGACCGACGCCACGGTGTTGCGCGCTTCACTCTGGCGCCCGGGTGCGTCGGTCAGGGCCTGCCGCAGAACCTTCGTGGCTTCCTCGACCGTGTGCGCGTCCGTGCGCAGGGCGCCGGTGCCGCGAGCGGAGTCCAGGGAACGTAGCGCAGCCTCGAGCGATTCGACGGCGGCGCGGACCGAGCGATAATGCGCGAACGGCGCACGTTCGGGAGCCTGCAGTGCTTCGAGCGCAACGTGGGCATCGGCCCGAACTCGATGTGCGAGTTGAGGAACCGTCTGGGCGAGCGCGGACATGTGTTCGAGGTGCCCACGGTTGTTCTCGTAGAATTCATCGAGAATTCTTGTTGCGTCGCCTATTCGGCGAATGGCCTGTTCGTAGTCGGCAGTGGATGCCAATTCCTGGTCGGGTTCGGTGTGTGCGAGCCGCAGATACCCCTCGGCTGCGTGATAGCAGGTCTGCCGGATCGGCTCCCACTGTCGGAGCAGATTCCGCTCGGGAGCGAGCTCGTGAGATTCGGCAACGCCCGCCTCGGCGACCGACTGACGTCGATCCATGTCGAGGAACGCGGCCACCATCGCGTCATGGGCACGACGAGCCGCGGGGTCTTCGGAGTGCCCGCCGCCGAAGAGGCGGCGCGTCCATCGGCTCGCCACAAGACCGAATGGTACTGGTCGTCCCGTGTTCGCCACCGCGGGCCGCAACAGTGGGCATAGTGGACAGGAGCGTACTTCATTCCCACCCATTACTGTGGTGGAACGCGCGCGAAAAACCGAACGTACCCCCCCGGTGCGTCGACGACCGATCGAAAGGACCCCGCATGGGCGTCAGCTTGACCAAGGGTGGAAACGTCTCCCTGACGAAGGAAGCCCCGAACCTGACCGCAGTGGCCGTCGGCCTGGGCTGGGATGTGCGCACCACCACCGGCACCGACTTCGACCTCGACGCGAGTGCGATCGCTACGGGTGCCGACAAGAAGGTCGTCTCCGACCAGCACTTCGTCTTCTTCAACAACATGAAGACGCCCGACGGCTCCATCGAGCACACCGGTGACAACCGCACGGGTGAGGGCGACGGCGACGACGAGGTCATCAACGTCGACCTGGCTGCCGTCCCGGCGAACATCGAATCCATCTTCTTCCCCGTGTCGATCTACGACGGCGACGCACGCAGCCAGTCGTTCGGGCAGGTCCGCAACGCGTACATCCGCGTCGTCGACCGCGCCAACGGCAACGAGCTGGCCCGCTACGACCTCAGCGAGGACGCATCCACCGAGACCGCGATGGTCTTCGGTGAGCTCTACCGCAACGGTGCAGAGTGGAAGTTCCGCGCGATCGGTCAGGGCTACGCCTCGGGCCTGTCGGGCATCGCCCGCGACTACGGTGTCAACGTCTAGGACTGTCTGATCGGATCCGGTCCCGGGGCCTGAAATTGCCGGGACCGGATCCGCGTCTGTCGAACTTGCAGTAACCACCCTGCATAGCCCTGACTTCGAGAAGAAAGGCCACGCTTCGTGGTTCTGCGAATATTCGGTGCGTCTTTCGCCGTCACCGTCGTCTCCTTGGTCGTCGCCTTCCTCTACGGCGGCCCCCAAGCCCTCTTCCTCTGCGTGATCCTCGGTATCCTCGAGGTGTCGCTCTCGTTCGACAACGCGGTCATCAACGCGACCGTGCTGCAGCGGATGAGCGAGTTCTGGCAGAAGATCTTCCTCACCATCGGCATCCTCATCGCCGTGTTCGGTATGCGCCTGGTGTTCCCCCTGCTCATCGTGTGGGTTGCGTCGGGTCTCGGCCCGGTCGCTGCACTGGACCTGGCACTGAACCCACCGCCGGACGGCGCCGCCTACTTCTCCAACGGGGATCCGAGCTACGAAACCTTGATCACCGACGCTCATCCGCAGATTGCGGCGTTCGGTGGCATGTTCCTGCTGATGCTGTTCCTCCACTTCATCCTCGAAGAGCGTGAGATCAAGTGGCTGGAATGGCTCGAGCGTCCGCTGGCGAAGGCCGGCAAGCTCGACCAGCTCGAGGTCGTCATCGCGATCGTTCTGCTGCTCATCACCGCCACGGTGATCGCCCCGGACGGCAAGGTGTCGACCGTGATGATCGCCGGCGCGCTCGGCATGATCACGTACATCGCGGTCAACGGTCTCGGCGAGATGTTCCACATGCCGGAGGAAGGCGAGGAGCCGACCGGTGGACCGAGTGGTCTCGCGAAGGCCACCGGTAAGGCCGGGTTCTTCCTCTTCCTCTACCTCGAGGTCCTCGACGCGTCGTTCTCGTTCGACGGTGTCATCGGCGCCTTCGCGATCACGTCCGACCCGATCATCATCGCGCTCGGCCTCGGTTTCATCGGCGCCATGTTCGTGCGTTCTATCACCATCTTCCTGGTGCGCAAGGGCACGCTGGCCGACTACGTGTACCTCGAGCACGGCGCCCACTGGGCGATCGGTGCGCTCGCACTGATCCTGCTGTACTCGATCGGCACGCACGTCCCCGAGGTCATCACCGGCCTGGTCGGCATCGCGCTGATCGGTGCGGCCTTCGCATCGAGCATCTACCGCAACCGCAAGGAAGCCAAGGCGGAAGTAGCCGCCTGATCGAGCTCGACCGATGGGAGCCTTCGACCTTGTTCTCGGTCCGGAGGCTCCCATCCGCATATCCGGGATACACCTATCGAAAGGGGCACACACATGGCCATCGACTACAACAAGAAGCCCGAGCAGGGATCCGCGGGAGTCAACCTCAACAAGATCAACCTCACCAAGGAATCCCCCACCGTCAGCCTCAGCAAGGGCGGATCGGGCCAGGGCGTGACCCGCGTGAATCTCAACTGGTCGCGCGGTGAACAGAAGAAGGGATTCCTCGCCAAGCTCACCGGCGCTGCCGGCGGAGTCGACCTGGACCTCGGGTGCCTGTACGAGCTGACCGACGGCTCGAAGGGTGTCATCCAGGCGCTCGGAAACAGCTTCGGGTCGCTGAACACGCCGCCGTACATTCACCTCGACGGCGACGATCGCACCGGTTCCGCTCAAGGCGGCGAGAACATGCACATCAACCTCGAACGACCCGAGCTGTTCAAGCGGGTGCTGATCTTCGCCATGATCTACGAGGGCGCTGCCAACTGGGCTGCCGTCGACGGCGTCGTCACCCTCACCCAGCCGTCGGGACCGGAGATCGAGGTGCGCCTCGATTCGCCGAACAACGGTGCCCGCATCTGCGCCATCGCGATGCTGCAGAGCACCGGGCAGGGTGTGACCGTGCAGCGTCTCGTCGAGTACGTCAACGGCAGCCAGTCCGACCTCGACCGTCAGTACGGATGGGGCATGCAGTGGCAGGCCGGCCGCAAATAGGCGCGTTCACCCGTTCGGGTCCGCACGCCTGCGGTCAGGAAACCGGGGCGCCGGTGGTGCGCTGCTTCGATCGAATTCGGGCGACACGACACGACACTCACCACAGCGGTGGGTGACGCCCTCGCCGGGTTCGGTGCGGCACCGGCCGCGGATCCGGCCGCCGTGCCTGTCGCAGCCTGACTGAACATGTAATCAGCGGGACCCACACCAATTCTGGTGTGGGTCCCGACTTGTGTTCAGCGAATCGTCCCGCCGCGGCTGAACTCGCGCCCACCCCACACCCCGGTCTGTCCGACATCGACCGCGTCGTCGCGGCAGACGGCGAACTCACAGTCTGCGGGGCCTCGGAGAGCAGCGAGCAGGTCGGCCAAGGTCATCCTGGTTGTCATCGGCATACGGCTCCCCAAGGCGTCTCAGTTGCTCAGTGTCAGCTCGCGCCAGATGGCGTGCTGGCGCTTGTGGTCGGTTCGGGGTGCGCGGGGAACCCAGAGAAGCGGCATGCCGGCTTCCTCTGGGGTGCGGTCCGCCTTGCGGCCGTTACAGTCCGCACACGCCGCGACGAGATTGCCGTAGTTGTCTCCGCCGCCGCGGCTACGTGGGTAGACATGGTCTACCGTCGTAGCGCCCGCATCGCCGCAGTACGCGCACCGGTGGTGATCACGTGCAAGCACAATCTTGAAGCTCGCGCGGGTGTCGTCGTCGACGACCGGTCGCGGTGGCGTATGGACGTACTCGAGCAGTTGGATGGTGCGCGGCAGCGGGATCGCCACGTGCTGCGAACGCACTACGAACCGCGGAGTATGTTCGACCAGGGTGATCGCGAGGTCCTCGGTGAGCAGCACCACCGCCCTGGCGGCCGGTATGACATCGAAGTCCTCGTAGGTGGCGTTGAGAACCCTTACACGGGTGTTCATCCAAGTACGGGCGGTAACGGCGGTGGGTGGGCGGCGCATGACAATCGACAACCTCGTTCTCTCACAAGGGGAGTGGCGGGTTCTCGAGGTGTGATCGTCCCGTTACGGCCGAGGCAGGCCAGGAAGTCGCCATGGGGTGACTGGAGGTCGGGGCGCGCACGCCCCGAGAGGAGGGGCGTCAGCAGACGCAGAATCCGGCGGTCGTGCCGGAGTGTTCGGCGAGCCGGTCCAGGAGCTGGATCGTCGGATGCGACATGCGCTGCGGGTACGAGTTGGTGTGCATTCGAGTGTCCTTCCTGGTCGTAGGTGGCTGCTACCGGTCGCCCAGTGTGCCATACCGCGGCGGGAAAGCGCTGCAGGTTGTTCTTGCCGATTGTCGATCTGATGGCGTGGTGAAGGCCGAACGTAGTGTCCGGCGCATCCGGTTCATCAACTGAGACAAAGGATTTCCATGTGCAAACTCAATACCTCTGTGCGCCGTGCCTTTCAGATAGTCGCCGGCGTCGCGGCGGCCGCTGCAGTGTCTTTTACCGGCACCGGGGCGGTATCAGCTGCACCACCGCCGTCCACCCCCGGTGTTGCGGGAGAAAACATCTCGCCGCTGGCGAACCTGGAAGGATGCGGCGGCCCGATTCGGATCGGCGTTCCGGTCGGTGCGGGTGTGAGCCTGCTGACAACTCAGGCGCAGGCCGGTGCATCGATAGGTACGTCGCTGCTCGGACAGATCAGGATGAAAACTTCAGATGCTGATCGACGACGACCGGACGCGTAAACCGACTCCCATACGACACGACCGCGGTCGGGTCGCCGACCCAGTCCACCACCGATTCCAGGCCGAGAGTCGCAGTGAGCATCCCGTGCGCGAAGACACCAGGCAGTCCCGCCTGCGCTGCAGCGGCATCGTTGAAGTGGATCGGGTTCGGATCGACCGACGCGCCCGCAGAGCGGACCAGGTCATCGCGGGTCACCGTCACGTCGGCCTTCGCGACGACGGCTCCGCGCTCGAGGTCGCTGAAGTGCGAGCTCGCGTAGGTCATGCGTCATCTCCTCGGTGGAGCAGCGACGAGGTGATGGTGACGACGAGGTCGCCACTGTCGTCGCGGATCTCGCAGATCGCGGTCAGGATGGAGCTGCCGGCACGCTCGGCGACGTCGGTGATCGTCAGCGTCGTGCTCAGCTCGTCACCAGCGACGATCGGGCGGCCGTACTCGATCTTCTCCGACCCGTGGACGATACGGTGCGGATCGAGTCCGGTGTCCGGTGTCTCGACGAGCTGGGTCACTGACGGCGATTACACGACAGTGGTGAAGGCTGTGGGTGCGATGACATCCAGCGAAGCCGGCCGCTCGGGAGGTCCCGACGTCGTGGTGCAGGGGGAGCGGCAGCACTGATCGTTCGGCTCGTTCGGACTCAGTCGGGGCACACTCGGGCTCGAGTTGGGCTGTGGCGGATCGAACCCCGCACACCGTGGATATGACGATAGGCCCTTAGGTTGGCGGAAGCGATCGACGCCATGTACACGCCGCGCTGTCGGGCGGCCACGCCCTCCACATCCAGAGCGCCGGCGCCGGCGCTGCGAATTCGAAAGGAAGTTCACGGTAACACGCTGCCCGACTGCAGTTTTGGCGGGGATGGTGCGTTAAATGTCATTTTTCGTCGGTCACCCCGCACGAACCGTGAGTGACAAAACCCCCAGGTCACGAAAAACGCCGGATTTGTCGTATTTTTGGTCGCTCTGCCACTCAAGGGACGACGTCGGATGCCAGTGCGTGCTCCACTGAGACTTCCCACCGGGATGTCAGTTCGGTGAGCTGGGCTTTTCCCATCCCCTGTCAGTAGGTTTTCCCACTCGATGTCAGTGGGGTCCGCAGTTCGAGCCGGATCCGGGATGTGCGGCGGACCTGGGATTTGTGAGCGAGCAGGATGCATCTCGTCTCGGCGAGAAAGCACGTTGCTGTCTTCTCCGCCGGTCCGAGCAGGCCGACCGGGGCGGGATCAGGTCACGGGCGTCGAGGACATCCCAGCAAGGTTGAGGACGGCGGTGCTGCGGAGCCAGCCGTCGCGCCACGGGTGCAGGGCCGGCAGCATCAGCCCGCACATGCGGGCGGTGTGGTGCAGTCTGCCGTTCCTGCCGATCGCGTCGGCGAACAACCGATCAGCGGGTCCGGCGCGGGTTTCCTGGAAGACGACGGCGGCGTGCAGCAACGGTCTCGCCGGTGGTGGGATCGCCCACACGACCAGGTCGGCCGGGTGACCGGCACCGCGGGTGCCGGTGAAGATGATGGTGTCCCCGGTGACGGCGCACCGCGGCAGAAACGTCAGCTCCCGATAGGCGGCGCCGGTGAACAGCACGGTGGCCAGCGCGGCGGCGTGCGCCGGGTTCGCGACGCGGGCCCGGATCCGGGCGATGACCTGCTCGGTGATCGGGGTAGTGGTCAGCCCCACCCCGACCATGTGGTTCAGGTTCGGCGGCAACGCCAGCTCGAGACCGTGCCGCTCGAACGCAGCCTGGGCACCGCAGAGCCGGATGAGGGTGTGGGTGCGGCCGGGGCTGTCGACCACCAGGTCACCGAGGAAACGGCACAAGCCGACGGTGGCATGCCAACGGCGGGCCCGACTTTGGGGAATCGTCCCGTAGAGCGTGCGTAGGTGGGAGCGCGGCGCCGGAAGGTAGCGGAGCATCCGCTGCGCCAGATCGGGAGCCCGGCCGCAGGTGGTCAACCGTCGACCGGTCGTCTCGGCAGCCTGGTGGTAGATGGCAGCGACGCGGGTGTAGTCGGCGCGCGAGAGTACGGCGGCCGCGTCGAGGAGGAAAGTAGCGCAGTCGCTGTCGGGCACGGCGGGCAGTTCCGTCGTGTCCGTCGGCGGGCGGGTGTCGCGTCGCGGGGGAGCGAGACGGTCTGTGACGGCGGTCAGGTCGTCGGTGATGTGGTGACGCACCCCGGCCGGCATCTCGAGGCGGGAGGTGAGCGGGTCGCGGCAGTGCCAGACGAGCACGAGGTGCAGCCCGGTGTCGTGGCGTAGCCGAAGCAGCCGGGTGTGCTGAGCGTTCGACAGGCGATGGGCGCGCAGCACGATCAGGTGCCGGATGCCGTCGCCGTGGATCCATGCGGTCACCGCCCGCCACGCCGAGTCCGGGCCGGTCGCTCCTGCTGCCCCCGCTCGATCGAGCGAGTGCCCCAGCGCGAGCAGCAGGTCGTGGGCCAGCATGACCGCGGTCGACATCCCGGGGGTGGGGTGCAGGGTCACCACCGCGGACGCAGGGTCGTGGGCCCGCAGCAGGGCGTGGGTGACGTGTGCGTCGTCGTCCCGGTCAAGCAGCACGGTGACCGGCGCACAGGTGTCGTCGGCAGGGTCTCTGTGTCCCGCCGGGCCGGCGGTGGGCGAGGGATGTCGCGTCACCCGCTGCGGCCGGACATCTTCGCGAACACCGAGCCCAGCACCTCACGGTCGATCCGGTCGCGGTCGAGGCGTTGGAGTGCGCGGACGGTATGCGCGGTGAGCTTGGCCCAGGACCGGAAGTTTCCGTGCCCGGCGTTCGCGTCGGCGAAGGACAGGATGTCCGGATCGGTGTGCTCCCACACCGGGTGGAACGCCGGGATCACCCGCAGTATCTGTTCGGGGGTCATGCGACGGAATTCCTGCCACACGTACACCCGGCTCGAGAGCATCGGTTCGCGGGAGAGCACGTGGTAGCAGTCGCCGCCGCCGACGAATACGATCGCGATGTCGGTGCGCCGGTCGTCCCACAGGTGCCGCCAGTATTCGAAACATTCCCGCGACATCCACTGCGCCTCGTCGCAGACCAGGACCCGGAACCTTTCGGCCAGCACGCTTTTGAGTGTCTGGTCGAACTCGATGGGGCGCAGTGGCGGTACTCGGACGACACCGAGCGCGTCGAAGAGGGTGTGCCGGATATCGCGCGGGGTGGGCCGTGCCCGGAACTGCACCCGGCACACCGTGTCCGCGGCGAGATCGCGCAGCGAAGCGTTGACCGAGAACGTCTTTCCCACCCCGGCGTCGCCGTGCACGCACATCATCGCCTTGGCGTCGATGACGTCGGCGATGTTGTCGCGGGTCAACATCAGCGCGTCGGTGGCCACGATGTGCGCCCCGGGCAGTCCGAGGAAGTGATCGGCCTGGGCGCCGTCGACATCCGGTCCCGGGTTGCGGGGTGTGTCTGTCACCGGTGGTCCTCGTTTCGGTTGAGTTCGGCACGGTCGTTCGGGTCGACCGGCAGTCGCCAGTTCGCCGGTGGTGGGCCCAGCGGAATCAGATCCGGTCGCGCCATCGCGCCATGTCGCCGTCGTGTTCGGCGGCCAGTACCGCGGCGGCCAGTACCGCGGCGGCCTCGGCCGCGGTCATCGCATCGAGCCGCTGCGCGGGTTCCGGCACCGTCGACGCCGCATACCGGACGTCGCTCCCGTTCGGCCGCGGCCAGATCCGACCGCAACTGGCGCGCTTTGCGGGCGCGGGCCTGCAACACCCGGGCACGGTCCTCGGCAGAGGCGGCATCGGCGATTACCGCGGTGCCCAGATGGGTGCCGGTGTCGGCGTCGAACACCTCGATCTCGCCGGTGTGGTGCGGCATGTACCGGATCCGCACGCCGGCGCCGACCAGTCCGACCATCCAGTCCGCGATGTAGTGGCGGTCGCGGCCGAACGCGATCCCCTTGGTGGTGATCGTGCGGTGGCGGCGGTCGTCTTCGAGCGTGAACATCCACAATCGGGTCTCGTCGACGTCGTGGATCGGGGTCGGATCGTCGTCCCAGGACTGCAGCGGCGTCCGGTCACCGAGGTTGGTGAGGGTGTGGTGTGGTGCTGCGGTCGAAAACCCCGGACGGGGTGATCCAGGAGGTCTACGGCCACCTCTGCGTGCACTACGCCATCCGCACCCTGATGCACACGGCGGCAAACGAATCCGGATACGACCCCGACCGGTTGTCGTTCACTCGCAGCCTCCGGGCCGCTCGTCGCACTACCGCGAGCCACCCGGGTTTTCCCCTCGAACCCAGAATGATGCGCACCGCCGCGTCACCACGGAGATCCTTCACGAACGTCTACCTCCTCGACGTCCCCGCGCCAACCCCCGCGTGGTCAAACGCAAGATGTCCGTCTTCCACGTCAAGCACCCGCATCATCGGAACGCGTCCCGAATAGACCGCAGACCGCTCGTCCACTTGGGCGACTCCGTGCCGTCTCCGTAAGTAAACGGTACTGGGGCTAATGACGAGGCTCTGATGGCCTTCCCTCCGATGAGCAGTTCGTGTTCCCGACATCCGCACGATTCCAGTCTCTGCAAGAGCTCGAGCGGCTCGGGACAGGCGAGAAATCAACCGTGGAGACGAGGCATGGAACCACGCACAGCAACATCTCTCCCCCGGCCCCCATTCGCCTTCACGACACGCCAACCTCCCGTCAAGATTCTCGCAACCGATCCCGATCCGCGATGAGATCGCCAGGAGAACGTCCGGTCGACCGGCACCTATCTATGGCGAGACCTCAACGGGCCAGGGACACCCTAGGCATCTGCTGACGACCGGACGTTCAACAGTCATTAGGGACACCCCCCGAGATTCAGCTCCGTCCTGTCGTCTACTTCCGTAGTCGCCCCCCACCGGAAGTAGACGACGGGAGTGACGGCTGTGCGGGGCTGTGCACAGGCAGGGTGATGCTGTCCACCAGCGCACCGAAGGAGGGATCCGTGTGCAGCCGGGCGGGGTTCCATGCGAGTGCGAGAGTGAATCGCAGTTCGGAATCTTTGATCGGGACAACGGAATAGGCCGGATCGTCGAAGACCTTCCATGGTCCTCCGACGCTCGGCGAGAGGGTCGGAATCACACCGCCGCGGCAACGGATACGATTGGCGAGGAAACTGACGTCTGTGCTGCCGACCTCCTCGAAACGGTGGACACCGACGTTCTCGAGGTGACGACGAATGTCGTTGAGCGCGGACGGATACGGAGTCGAGGCCGCGATCGTGACGGTTCTGCCCTGCAGGTCGTCCCACCCGATCGCCAAGCGGAGGGCCAGCGGATCGTCCGCGCGCATCGCCAGATGTAGGTCGTAGGTTGCCAGCGGCCGAAACGCCACCCCTGGTCGTATCGGCAGGTGCGCAACCGCGATCTCGATCCGCCCGTCGTGGAGAAGGTCGCGCAGCTCCGATGGCTCAGCGAGGGTGATGCGCACGGATCTGCCAGAATGGTAGGCCTCGATCTGTCTGGCAACCTCGTCCAGCACACCGGGTGGAGACATATGGGTGCCGCCCAGAGAAATCTCGTTCGCCCCGGGGGCGGCCTCGGCGGCAATCGCACTCAACTCCTCGACCTGATCGAGAATGCTCCCGACCTTCTCTACCAGACGTTCGCCAGCATCCGTCAGGCCCACCGAACGGTGACGCCGAACGAACAGATCGACCCCGAGCTCGGACTCCAGTGCTTTCACAGTACGGCTGACCGGCGACGCGGTCAGGTGGAGACTCTCGGCGGCCAGAGTGAAGTGCCCATAGTGTGCGACCGCCATGAAGCACCGAAGCTGGTGGAGTTCCATCACTCCATTCTGGTCAGATAGCTCACCAAGTGCAATAGCTGTCGGGCGGGCGCGTTGCGCTCGACGCTGTCTGAGCACGCAAATTACGCAATGGACCCGTCGTGCAGGACCTGCCATAGTCGGACGAACGGTGTCGTAGATCACTATGAAACATATCGAAGGAGACAAGCTGACATGCCCGAGACCATCCATCTCACCGCCCCGACTGTGCTCACATTCGACGTGACGGAAGCCGTAGGTTCGAGGGAGTCACTCACCCAGGCTGCGCGGCTCTTCCTGCCGGAACACCCCGCGAGCGCACCAGCGGTATTGCTCTGTCTCGCCGGAGGCACCTACGATTGGCATTACTGGCATCTTGAGGTCCCCGGGCGGAGCGGATACAGTTTCGCCGAACATCTCGCAGGCCGTGGATTCGCCGTCCTCGCATTGGACCATCTCGGTGTAGGGGACAGCAGCGACCCGACGAATACCGGGCCCGTCGGCCTGGACCTTCTTGCCCGCGGGGATGCCGCCGTCGCACACCAGGTGAAGGAACGAGTCGAGGCCGGCACGCTCAGCGAACACCTGCCCCCTCTCGACATCCCGTTGATCGGTGTCGGCCACTCCATGGGAGCCTGCCTGACCACAATCGTGCAAGCAGAGGCACGTCCCTACGCCGCGGTGGCCCTGCTCGGCTATGGAGTCGATATCGCCAACGTTCACGACGAAACGAACGACGCCTCCGAGCTCGAGGACCGCATCACCGAGAGCGAACGTATATTCCGCGAGCACAACGTTGTCCCGCCTGAGGCGAACTCTTGCATCGTCCCACGATCACGCCTTCGGTCGATCTTCCACGCCCCGGATGTCCCTGACGACGTTATCGCCGCCGACGACGCGGCCGAGTCCGTGGTCCCCGTCCGCGCGGCATCTGAAGTCACCACCCCCGGCTACGTCGCCAAGTTCGCCAATTTGCTTGATGTTCCGGTGTTCATCGGACTCGGGGCGGTACTCGACGTGTCACCCGACCCGCACGCCGAGCCAGGCAATTATCGCTCCTCTGCTGATGTGACGCTGCATCTGATCGACGGCTCCGCACACTGCCACAATTTCGCGGGCAACCGCGCGAGCCTGTGGGATCGCATCGCTGCATGGATCCCGACCGTGACCGGCTCGCCCGCGATCACCTCCGCCGTAGCCCGCTGAGAGCCCACAGCACATGTATGTAGACAGCACTGGCCGGGTAACCGGCAAGGTGGTATTGGTGACTGGCGCTGCACGCGGAATGGGCAGAAGTCACGCAGTACGACTCGCAGAAGAGGGCGCCGACCTCATTCTCGTGGACATTTGTGGGCCGGTGGACGGCGTGGAGTATCCTATGGGTAGCGCCGATGACCTCTCGGAAACAGTCGACAGTGTGAAAGCGCTCGGCCGTCGGGTCGTATCCGCCGCAGTCGATGTTCGTGACGCGGAACGGTTGCGAGACTTCGTCAATGACGGCGTCGCGACGCTGGGTCACCTCGACGCCGCAGTGGCAAACGCGGGTGTCCTGACGGCCGGAATGTGGAACACCGTTACCGAAAACGATTGGCGCGTGGTCCTCGACATCAACCTTATCGGCACCTGGAACACGTGTGCGGCTGCGATTCCGCACCTGATCGAACAAGGCGGCGGCAGTCTCGTCAACATCAGCTCCGCCGCCGGGATCAAGGGAAGCCCGTTGACCACGCCCTACACCGCGTCCAAACACGGAGTCGTCGGACTCAGTCAAGCCCTGGCGAATGAACTCGCGGAGCACTCCATCCGAGTCAACACCGTGCATCCGACCGGCGTGCCAACCGGAATCCAGGCGCCAAGGCTCCACGAACTACTATCGACCACACACCAACAACTCGGAGCGATCTATCAGAACGCTCTACCCGTCGACATGGTGGCACCTGCCGATGTAAGTAACGCGGTCCTGTTTCTTGTCTCCGACGAGGCGCGATACATCACCGGAACACAATTGAAGGTCGATGCGGGCGTTACCATCCGGTAGTGAAACCGCCTATCAGACAACTTCTTCCACAGCATGCAGGACGATATGCGGCACCGCCGAGAAAACCTTGGCCAGAGCACGTTCACACTGCGGTCTGCCAACGTGAATACTTCCCACAACCGGGTTCGGAACCGATCGTGGACCCTTGACGCGAACAGTCGTATCGTCTCGCGCCCGTCGAGTGCTTGGTGATCGGAAGTTCGACCTCGAAGCAAAGGCGCGCGCTGGCTGTCTGCCATCTTTACATCTCGCTCGGCCGGACTCGGTCGGTATGAAAGGGCATATAATGGTCCGACGACGTTGGTGTTTGGTATTGGCAGTGGTAGCTGCAGTGGGGGTGATGGGCACCGGTTGCGCTTCGAGCGGTGATAGTCCCGGCACTGACCGTGAAGTCGACACATCCGCGACGCTGCGGGCCGGCTGGACCCAGGGCATCACCAGTCTCGACCCGCACATGGCCACGAGCGAGGTCGCATCGTTCCTGTTCGGGCTTAATTCGATCTACGATAGACTGTTCACGATCAATTCCGCCGGGGAAGTGGAAGGGATGTTGGTCGACTCCTGGGAGTACAGCACTGATGGACGACAGCTGAGCTTGCAGTTGCGCGAGGACGCTACATTCCGCGACGGGACTCAGCTCGGTGCGCAAGTGGTCAAAGTCAACCTCGACCGGGCGCGAACATTGGACTCTCCGGTAGTCAAACGATCTATGGCGCCGGTGACCGAGGTGCAGGCGAACGGACCGTACGAGGTAACACTGCACCTGGTGTCGCCGACCAACCTGATGCCCTATCAGCTGGCGGGCATGTCAGGGTTCATCATGCATCCGGATCTCATCGCCAACGGCGATCCGGGTACGGAGACCAACGGCTCCGGCGCCTACAGCGTGGAGAGCTGGGCGCCTGGTGAGAAACTGGTCCTGGTACGTGATCGAGATGACTACTGGGACAAGGATGCTGCGCAGGTCGCGCGGATCGAGCACACAGCAATAGCGGACTTCCAGGCGTACACGAATGCCGTCGCTGGCGGGCAGATCGATATTGGGCAGTTCCAGCCCGGAACCATCGCTTCCGTCGAGGGCCGTCGAGGGCTGAACACCGTTCCGGTGCCGATGGGTATCGGAACCGAGTTGATGTTGAATCGAGACATCGGGCCGCTCACTGATGTGCGGGTTCGGCAGGCACTCAACTACGCGATCGATCGTGAAGCGATCACCGAGGCGCTGTACCCGGGTTCGGATGCACGTTGGCAGTACTCGCGTGACGGTTTGCCGGCATTCGATTCCGGTTTGGAAGGTCGTTATGCGTACGATCCAGCCAAGGCCAAAGCGTTGCTGGCCGAGGCCGGTTACCCCGTCGGTATCGACTTAGGTGAGGTCATCATCTCCAATGCCACGACACCAGGCGTGGCCGATGTGCTGAAGGAACAGTTCGGGCAGGCCGGGATTCGCTTCGAGCCTCAGGTATTGGACGGCATCGAGGGGATCACTACGTTTGCGGGAGGTGGTTCGCCTGCGTACCTGAACTTCACGTCGTATGGCCTCGGCTTCGCCGGTGGAATGGTGACGAGGTCGGGTGCCACGCAGAATCCGGCGGGTACGACGCCGGATTACGATCAGTTGTTCGCAGACGCTACGGATACACGTCGCAGCGCTGAGGAGCGAGAGGCCAGTGCTGTCGAGCTCAACGACTACCTGGTGGAGGAGGCGTGGGGTGTGCCGATGACGTGGGTCACCTATCCGTGGGTGATGAGCGATAGGGTCGGAAACTTCAGTGCCGACACGGATTACGCTACAACGTGGGGCCCATACGACTTCAGGTATCTGACCATTTCAGGGTAACTGCTCGCGCGCGCCGACCGGACGGCGCACGCAGGTGAGCCCCCACACATCGGCAGGTTCACTCGGCCGTCGCAACGGCCTACGTGTGGAGTCGCTCGGCCACATTGCGATGTGGTGGAACCGTTGGTCCGTATTACACACCAGCCCTGCGCTTTACCGAAACGCGACTTCCTGCTACTGGTCGCATGCCAGCGATGATTGGAGCGGGGACGACTCTTTACGTCGGATCTTTCTTCATCGAGCAACTTGCTGCCGCCAGCGCTGCGGGGCCCCGGTGACCAGTTCATCTTCAAAGCGAGAATTTACATCGGGGATCGGGGCCCAACCACGTTGCTCAGCGCCTGATCAGTGTGGGACCGACCCGACGGTGGGGCTGGAACGCGGACCCCGCCCCGGGTTCCGACAACAGGACCTCACCGGCGAGGAAGACATATCCTTACGGATCCGATCAGCTATCGAGACCTTGTGTCGTACAGGTGTCGCCTGCCATGAGAATGGGACCACTCTGACCTGATTCTTGCCAGGTAGATGGGCTCTGTCGCAGATTCCGTGATGCCGCTGTTCGGCGTGTTGCCGCACGGGCTCGGCGCGGAGGGGTAATGGTGGCGGGCGTGCGCTGATGATCTTGTTCGGAAATTGTTTCCGCATTTGGCTGACCTGCTGATCAGCGATGTCGGTAGCGACGACTCCACCGTCGTCATCGAAGCTGCCGTCGCTGCCGAGTCAGCGCGGTGTCCTCGTTGCAAAACCGATTCTGCGCGAGTGCACTCCCGCTATCGGCGGCGGTTGACCGATGCTGCAGTTGCGGGACGACCTGTCGTAGTGCGGCTGTCGGTACGACGATTCTTCTGCCCGAATACTGGCTGTGCGGCACAGACATTCGCCGAGCAGGTCGAGGGTGTGACGCGGACGCGGTCGAGGCGGACGGACCAGTTGACGTCAATGCTGGCTGCGATCGGATCGGCGCTGGCCGGTCGCGCCGGAACACGGCTGGCGCGGCTGCTGGGGCTGCCGACCAGCCGGGACACACTGCTGCGGCTGCTCCGCGGGCTACCGGATCCGCCGATCGGCCCGATAACCGTGCTCGGTGTCGACGATTTCGCGATCCGCCGGGGACAGCGGTATGCCACCGTCTTGCTGGACATGGCAACCCACCGGCCGATCGACGTGCTGGCCGGCAGGGACGCCGACCCACTATCCGCGTGGCTGTCCGCGCACCCGCAGATCGAGGTCATCACCCGCGACCGTGCCGGCGCCTATGCCGAAGGCGCGCGACGCGGCGCACCACAGGCCGTTCACTGCGCGGACCGCTGGCATCTGTGGCACAACCTCGGCCAAGCCGTAGAGAAAACGGTCGTCGCCCACCGGGAATGCCTGGCCGCGGCGGTTGCCGAGAATCAGACCGTCACGGTGAGCGAGGCTACTCCTGCCGCACCAGCGTCGCGGACCGAATCCGTGCCAGGACCCGACGATGGGCATGTTCGGCTTCGCGAACACGCCCGCGAACGGTTCGATGCCGTCCGCCGATTACATGCCGAGGGCAAGGGGTTACGCACCATCGCGGCAGAACTCGGCATCGACCGCAAGACAGCGAGACGCTACGTGGCCGCAGCAAGTCCGAACGATGTCATCGCCGCCGCGACGACGCGGGTGATGCTGCTCGACGAGTTCGTTGCGCACCTGCTCACGCGATGGAACGCCGGTTGCACCGACATCCCCGCGTTGACCTCCGAGCTGCGTCGGCTGGGGTATCGCGGCAGTGAGCGCACCGTCTATCGATTCCTGCAGCCCTACCGGACCGGCCGGAAACCGGCCCGCCCGGTCGTGGTGAAACCCGTGGTGCCGAAGATCCGGACCGTGGTCGGGTGGATCATGCGCGACCCCGACAACCTGCCCGCCGACGACGCCGGAAAACTCACCCGGATCCTGGACGCATGTCCCGAGCTGGCTGCGGTCCGCCGCCATGTCGGCGCGTTCGCCGTCATGATGCGTGACCGGCGCGGCGACCGCCTGCCGGACTGGATCGATTGTGTCCGCGCCGATGATCTGCCCGCGCTGCACTCGTTCACCACCGGCGTCGAACACGACCTCACCGCCGTGACCGCTGGGCTCACTCTGCCGTTCAGCAATGGTCCTACCGAGGGCGCAGTGACACGAATCAAGGCGCTGAAGAGGCAAATGTATGGCCGAGCCGGCCTGGATCTGCTGAGAAAACGGGTTCTGCACCCCAATTGAACTCGTCCGGTCAGCGGGGCCGGCGGGATGGGCCGGGTGGCGCACATGCGACGATGCTGCAGTTGCCGAACTGCTCGACGCCACACCATCGACCGCCACTGGACCGGAGAACGCGCCGACGCCGACCTGCTCGCCCCTGGCCCACAAGCGCCGCGCATTCGCCAAATATGACGCCGTCATCGCCAGTCAGGGCGGCCTGCACGTGCTCTACGGTGCACTCGCCTCGCCGGCACCATCGGCACCTGGGCGAAACTCACCGATATCTCGACCTCAGACCTCTCCAACACTCACCTCGCCTGAGCATCAACATCCTTCACGGAATCTGCGACAGAGCCCATCACCCTGGCAAGCGACAGCACAGGTACTTGGGTCGTGGCATTCACCGTGCCGAGCCACCGCTACCTGATTCAGCACACGATCCCGACCAACCGCGACGTGATTCCTGCTGCTTCGAATTATTCCGTCCAGGACCGACCCCGAACGGCTCGTTGGGTCAGCCCCGAACCCACCAATGTCTCGTCGTCGTCGCAGTGTCCGGACGCCCTCGGGCACGATGCTCGATGTCAGCGGTAGGCCGCACGAAATGTCAGCAGCGTACGGGCACTGTTCCGGTCGCTGAACTGGGGGTATGTGCACCGCGAAACCTGACCGAGAGTGGTGCGTGGACGTTGTCGCGGGAGGCCCTGCCTGACCTGAGCTGCCACGACCGCCGCGGGGTTCGATGAAGAAGGTTTTCTCTCGGCCGCTACCGCAGGTCCGGGCCGGCATACAGGTGCGCCGTGACCGTGGACAGCCGCTGCGCGTCCCGCTGATGCCGCGGCGGGAGTGCCAGCCCGCAGGCCTCGGCGGATTCCCGCGCAAAGCTGCCCGTGCCGCCGAGACCGCCGCGGAACAATGCACGGTGCGGCTCGGCGCCGCGCACAGCCTGAAAGGTGCGGGCAGCGACCAGCAGCGGCCGCGCCGGGGCGGGGATGGCATGCGCGCCGGGGTCGATGTTTTTCCAGACGGGATGAAACGTGCCACCGTAACGATCCGGATCTGAGGGCTTGTCTTGACGCAGAGAGGCGCCGTCTATATGTGTCGGCTGCGCACCGAAGCCAACGATCTCGGACCCGGGGTACCCCATCGAATCTCAGTGCTACATCTAGCCACTGCCGGGCCAGCGGAACGGCTGGATATCCCGTGTGAGATACGGAGCCCGCCGCGTCACTGCGCTGATCGCTATGGCGACCCGCGCAGTGACGCGGCCCTCACCCCAATACTCCTACCCGCGACCACTCACGCAAGTTCCCCCCTTGCGGCGGCGATGTCCATGTTTCATGGGTGCTCGGCAAGCGGGGACGGCTCGATAGGTCAGAGCGTGTCGATTCCAGCGAGCACGCCAACGTAGTCGCGGGCCCGCGTTGGATCGAAGGAGCGGCTGATCTGCAGCTTTTCCGCCTCAAGAGAGCCTTCGGCGTGAGTGGCCAGCACCGCTTGGTAACCGCCATAATCGCGGGCTGTTAAATCCGCGATGAAATTGAGGATCCGGAGTCTCTTCTCCGCGGGAACCGCTGCTGTGTAGTACTTTTCGAGAACCGGACGGATCTCGGGATTATCCCAGTCGTCCCCACCCGGACCGGTCGCAAGCAAGCCCCCGGAAAGATCCATCAAAATCGCGGTAGCATTGTGGAAACCGTGCGCGAAGTGGTACTTTGCCATGTTTACAGCAAGCGGGTCCGGCTGTTGCACACCGTGTTCGCCTGGGCGGGACCGAATTGCCGAAAGTTCCGCCAAGCCACGGACGGTTTCACTCCAAGTGATCAGCTCGGTGAGTTTGGTCTTGACGTGGCCTGCCTTGCTAATACCGTTGGCCTCGGCAACCAACGAAGCGGCGCCCACCACGATATCGAGTAGCGGCAGTTTGTAGTTGATGGCAGTGAACCGGTGGTAATCGACAAACGCGAGGGCCAGAGGGCCGGCCAGTTCCGGCCGACGGTTCAAGAAGACCCGGTCTTTGGGTACCCGCACGTCGTCGAATACCGTCAGCGATTCGAGCAGCTTGTGCCTGGTGGACAAAGGAAATTCAAACCTGTTCCGTTCTCCGGCGGCATACGGTGAGACGTACAGATTCAGCCCTGGAGTGTCGATCGGAATAGCGAACGAGACTGCATAGTCCGCGTCGTCCGAGCTGAGCGCGCGAGTGGGCAGGACGATCAGTTCGTCGGCGTTGGCCGAGAACGAAGTGTGGCACTTGGCTCCGCGTACGGTGATCGACTCAGCGTCCTCGTCGACGATGCGCAGATACAAGTCCGGATCCGCCTGTTCACCGGGCCCGAGCGAACGGTTTCCCTTCACGTCCGTCTGCGCTACCGCCAAAGCCAAGTCTTCGCGGCACACACGATCATAGAAGGCGCGGGCGTTGTCGAGGCCTTCGCCTTCCGTAGCACGTAGCAAAGCAAACAACGCGTCGCTGCCGACTTCTTTGAGCACGATGGTGCCTCCACCGCGGCGAGAAACCTCCTCGATCAAAGCTCCTCGACGGACCAGGTCCTCGGCGGTAGAGGGCGCGACATAGAATGTACTTACCGCCTCGCCATCGATCTCGGTCACCGCAAGGTCAGTACGGTCCGTCGCGATATCATAACAGATTGCCGAATGCTCCACGGCGAGGGACAGTTCAGGCTCGCTCACGACATCTTTGACCGTGCGACCACGGTAAAAGACGCGTCGTCCGTCCGACAGCCCTTTGCGATAGTTGTCTGAAGTGCGGATTGCCACGGGAATTCCTCCTACGTCGAAAAATGAATGGCCGCGAGCAGTCGTGCGTCTGGCCTAATGGCGTACGCACGACGACGCTGATGCGGGTGCCAAGGTGGTGAGTTACCGGAGCAACCGTGCTGGTCTCGGCATCTCGCGGCAGTGATGTGTCGGCGGATCTCCGGTGTGGCCGACAATCGATCAATCTGATCACTTCGGCCTCCCCGAGTCCTGGCGAAGGTCGCGTCGAAGGATTTTTCCGGTAGCTGTCATTGGCAATGCATCGACGATCTCGATTGATCGTGGGTACTTGTACGCTGCCAGCCGTTCTTTGGCGAACGCAATGAGTTCGTCAGTGAGAACAGGAATGTCATTTTTGAGTGTGACGAACGCTTTGACCGATTCCCCGCGATACTCATCGGGGACACCGATGACTGCTGCTTCCCTGACCGCGGGATGCGAGTAGAGAACCTCCTCTACTTCCCGAGGCCACACCTTGTACCCGCTCGCGACGATGACGTCCTTCTTGCGGTCGACGAGAAAGAGCCATCCGTCGTCGTGGACGAATCCGACATCACCGGTGCGCAGCCGTCCGTGGTCGAAGGCTGCTGCGGTTTCGTCGGGCTTATTCCAGTAGCCGGGTACAACGCGCGCGCCTGCAACGACAATCTCGCCGATCTGCCCCGTCCCGACCTCCGCACCGGTTTCGTCAATCACCCACACCGTGGTGCCGTACACAGGTTTGCCGACCGACAACACACCAGAATGTGGATCCGTGGGAGCCACCGCACCGAGTGGGACAGAATGCGTTGGTGAAGTGGTCTCGGTCATGCCGTAGGCGTTGTGGATGTATGTGCCGAACTTCGCGAAGAACTCATCGACTACGGAGTGGGGTATCGGCGCTCCACCCGAAGCGATAGTCCGTAACGAGGCGAGGTCTTCCTTGCTCACTTGAGCGTCATTCGCAAGCGCAATGAAAACGGTGATTGCGCCGACAGTGAAGGTCGGGCGATGCTCGCGGATCGCATCGAGCACTACTCCGGACTCGAAACGGTATGTCAGAATCAGTGACATGCGGGCGGAGAATGCTGCCGCGATATGTCCCGAGAGCCCGGTGACATGGAAAAGTGGTGCGATGCCCAGAATGCCTTCGCCCGAGGACAACTGGAACCAGTCACGATAGGTCTGGCCGCCCAAGACGACATTGCGATGAGTGTTCGTGGCCCCCTTGGGCGCCCCGGTCGTACCCGATGTGTAGGTGATGACCGCGGTATCGCTCCCGGTCAGCAACGCAGGGGGAGGCTGTTGCCCGGTGTACTGCGACAGTATGGACATCAGATCTTCGGTATCTGTGGGTGAGGTATGTGCGCTCGCCGCGAATAGCCGGGAATCATTGCGAGTCTGAAAGTCTCGCTCGCTGGTCGTGATAATGCGCTGTACGGTCGATCCCTGCACTGCCTCGACTCCGAATTGTGAGTAGAGCTCTTCGAGGCAGATCAGTACTGTCGCTCCGGAATCATCAAGGATTCGGCGCAGCTCACGAGCTTTCAGCATGGGGTTCGCTGAAACAGCGATCGCATTCGCCTTCCACGCCGCAACCAGCGCAAGGACGTACTGCGGCACGTTCTGCAGGTACAGCACCACCCGCTCACCCGAGCGAAGGCCGCCCTCGACGAGGGCTGCAGCAAGAGCATCGGTGTGCCGATCGACCTCACTCCAGGTCAAGACGGTGTCGAAGTACCGAATCATCGGCGCGTCTGGTGCAGCGGTAACGGATCCCACGAACATCGCCAGCGCAGTGTCGTATTCGGGAACGATATCTACCTCGTCGTTGGTGTTGCTCATTCGGTCCTTCTCGACGTCGTGTAGCTCTTCGATTGCAAGCGTCTGTCCGCAAGGCGCCCCCGAGCGTCATGTTCGGTGCAAGGTGAGACCTTGTGCGTTGAAGAAGAAGCCGCCTGCTGTCACGAGCGCTCGCCGCGCGTGTGGGACCTGACGCTCGCCGGCGAGTCCCTGCAGTTGATGCACCGCCTCGCGGATGTGACCCGACGCCTGGGTACCGCCCTCGGACAGCGAGCCTCCGTGGGAATTGACCGGGATGCGACCGTCGATGAGGACGCGGGAGCGGGCCTGATCCCAGTTCGCTTCCAGGAAGGAACCGGCCTCGCCGGGCCCACACCAGCCGACGTTCTCGATCCAGTTCAACGCGATGGGGGTGAATCCGTCGTACGGAAAGTAGACGTCGATGTCCTCGATCCAGAAGTCGCTCTTGGCCTTCAGCGCCTCGACGACCACCTGCTGACCGTGGCATCGCAGACTCGTTGTCTGGTCCTCTTCGTTGTGACGGACCTGGCCGAGAGCGGCCGCTTGGATGAGAACCGGGGGGAGCGGCATGTCCTTCGCCCGTTCCGCGGTAGTGACTATGAAAGCGTCACCACCGTCGACCGGAACGTCCATATCGAGCAAGGACAGCGGCCACCTGATCATTCGCGCCGAGAGGTAGTCGTCCATCGTCATCGGGTGCTGCATCGCGGCAGCAGGATTCAGTGCCGCATTGCTCCGATCATTGATCGCAACCAGGCCGAAGTGTTCTTTGGGCACCTTGTATTCGTGAATGTAGCGGGCAGCCCAGCCGGTGTAGCCGATACTCGAGGCCATCGACTCCGGACCCGGTCGTGGATCGGAAAGTCCAGGGGTCGCGATCCGACGGAACGGATCCTTCAGCGAGGACGCGGTGTTCCATGGGAGCCGATACGCCGCGTGGTACACGAGAACGGTGTTGCAGAGGCCGCTGTGGACGGCTGCCGCAGCTACCGCGATGTGATCGACGATGGGAATGACCGGGTTCCCAGACCAGGTGATCTCGGGTATCCCCAGCGTGGACTGCATTGTCGCGGCGCTGGGCGAGCTGCCACAAATACCGTCGATATCGGATGCTTGGAGACCGCATTGTCGCATAACGCGGACGCACGCCTCTGCGGCAAGCGAGGTCTGACTTCGGCGGGAGTTGCGTGCCTGGAACCCTGTCGTGGAGGCACCCGCAATCGCGACGCGGTCTTTCATGGGATTTCGGCTGTCGATCATAGTGTTTGGTCCTCCATGGCCAGGCGAAAGACCGGAAACGGTACTTCACCGCGGGTGATCCAATCGAGAACGACGGGTGCACCGATGGTAATGTCTTCGTTCGGCGATCCGACGACGGTAGAGGTGAACCGGACTCCCGGTTGAGAAGTAAGATCTACCGTGACCACGGGATGGGGGGTGCTGTAGTCCACCCCATCGGCAAGCGGGCCCTGGTGGAGGAAGATCGCCAAGAAGATGGTTCCTGCCCCGTCCACTGGTGTCGGAGTGATCGAGGTCGACCAGCATTCCGGACAGATCGGTTTCGGTGGCTGGTGCCACGACCCACAGTTATCGCAGCGGTTGACCAGCAATTCCCGATTCAGGCGACCGCGGTAGTGTTCGGCGTTGTCGTGAGTGATCGGCTCACCCGGAAACAGCGCGACGAGATCGTCGTCGTTTACATTCTTCTGCGTCATGATGGCATCTCCACACATCCCGCTTTCCGTTCGGTTGCGCCGGGGTCATCCGTCGGGCGGTGGAGAATAGCGATCTCCACCGCCCGATCAGACCGGGACGACTCTATTGCCCCGCAATCAACTTGATGCCGTTCTCCCGTAGGAACAATCGCCGCTTCTCTTCCCCGAGTCCTTCGACACGGTTGTAGAAGTCGGCCGGCTCCCGCAATCCCTCGGCGTGCGGCCAGTCCGAACCCATGAGGAGCGTTTCGTCGGACCCGAGGTTCTCGATCATCGAGACCGTGTCGTCCTCGGGGTAGGGAACGACCCGCACGTGCTTCTTGAAGATCGTGCTCGGGCGCTCGGTGAGCTGGCCGCCGAGCCATTGGCCGTTGCGGGCCATCCCGCGGCTCTTGTCCATGTGCCGGATGAAGTGCGGCACCCATTCAGCACCGAACTCGCTGACGAGGACCTTGATGTTGGGAAAGCGGCCGAAGAGGTTGTCGAAGATCAGCGCGGACAGAGTGTCGGTGATGGGACGTTCCCCATATGTATTCTGCCACTGCCACGCGGAGAACTGGAACGGCGGCACCAGTCCCCAACCCCACTGTGAAGCCACATTGTCCTGGTAGTGGAACTCTGCGATGTGATAGCAGACGACAGCTTTCGCCTCGTTGATTCTCGCCCAGAACGGGTCGAAGTACGGGTCGCCCGGAGAACGTCCGTAGGCGGGTCCTGCGGGAAGTGTGATGAAGCGTGCGCCGGCCTCGAGGACGCGGTCGAGTTCCTCGCAGGCTCGGTCGAGGTCCCGCATCGACAGCATGGCCGGAGCATAGATTCGGTCCTGGTAGGCGAAGCCCCAGTCTTCGTTGATCCACTTGTTGAACGATTCCAGGTTGTCGTAGAGGGGGTCGACACCTTTCAGGTACTGCTCGGCCATCAGTGCCCAGCCGCCGGGGTACATAATGGACTTTTCGATCTGCTGCTCGGTGAGTTGGACGAGACGGGCGTCGCGATCGAGGTATTCCTTCTGCATCGGCTCGTAGAAGCGATCGGCATCCGAAGCGTCTCCGGATGCTCGCTGCTTGAGCATCTCGACCAATGACCCTGGGACGTAGGCCTGATCGAGGTCGTTCTCGAGGGCGGTGACGATCCGGTCGTTGGCGAGCAGGACTTTGCGCCCGCTGGCCGAGCGGATGGGGCGGACGGCGATGTCGATCTTGTTCTTGGGGAGGTGTCGGGTGAAGCAGTCTTCGGCCTCATAGGAGTGCTGGTCGAAGTCGGTGAGTTGGTACGGGAGTTCACCGACGGTGTTTTCGATAATGGCCATGCCATGGGTCCTTTCTGGCCTGTTGCGGGTAACGGGCGGGACGGTGGCCTCGCCTGGTCTTTCGACGTCACTTCGCGTTGGCCTGCTGTCGCCGTCGCGGGGATGACTCAGCGAATCGCTACTTTACATGTAAAGTAGCAGGGCTGCTTTTGGTTGGCAAGGCTCCTCGGTAGGTCCGCTGACATGCGGGAACGAAACTCTCCAAGCGGGTTCCGTCGGGGGTTCCACCGGCCGGGCTGTACGCGTATAGTCAACTGTCGCGGTGAACCTGAGCCGCATCTGTGAAGCTTGCGGTCGGAAGGAATCGGATCAAATGTCATTAAAAATTGGGGCCCGCCTGTACAGCGTCGTGTGCGAGGCTCAGGTCATCGTCATCGCTGCACCGAAGGTCGAGGTGACACTGCTCTGCGGCGGCGAACCCATGGCCGACCAGCCCGCCAGCGGGAATCAAGCTCGCCATGCCAGAGCGGCCGTTGGCGGTGTTGCGGTGGGAAAGCGGTACGAGGACTCGGAAATCGGTCTCGAAGTGCTGGCGACCAAAGCCGGCGCCGGCACGCTGGAAGTCGACGGAAGGCCCTTGACAATTAAAGAGCCGAAGCGGTTGCCCTCCTCCGACTAGCTAGCCGGGTTTCGGCATTCCTGAGGTGAAATCGTTCGATCGCAAGTCGGTATGAGATGTCCACCAGTAGGGAATCCGACTGCGGATCGCTGGCGATCACCGGTCTGGAGACAGCGATTTCCGAACAGCTGGTGATTAATGAACTCGCTGCCGTTGTCCGGTCGACCCCGAGCAGTGAAAACGGAAGGATCGTCGCGATCTCTTCCAACGCGCGACCATCCATCGATGACGTTGTTGGGCACGAGTTGTCCCGGAGATGAGATGGCGATATCAGTGCCGGTGAGTGTGCGAACGTGTTCACCGACCGCGTTGCCGCCCTCGTGGCCGACTAGGTTGATCTCACGAATCAGGCACGCAAGCATCCCTTTGCGCCCAGGTGCGGATCAGGGTCCGCGTGGTCAGCACGGTGCCGGATTGGTATGCAAGCGGCCGCGTCGGACGTGCTTGCTGCATTCGGGTGCCAGTCGTCGGTCGATGGTGGCCGCGGACATGCCGGCCGGCAACAACGCGGTGACGTCGTCGATGTCGCGCTCACCGAGCGTACCCAGAATGCGCGTGAGGCCGGGTAGCGCCGGCGCCAGCCGCTTCGGGGCCAGCACTCCCAGCACCGCGGTGAAGAAGATCAACACCGCACAAACGTTTCGGCCCATACATCGGTGGGCCTCATATGCTTCAACAACCAGAGGAGCGGAAGCATGTCGCGAGCACTCGTCCTTGCCGGAGGGGGCGTCGGTGGCATCGCATGGGAGGTGGGATTCTTGCTGGGCGTGCAAGAAGCGTCCAGTGCTGCAGCAACGTACCTACTCGCCAGCGACCTGATACTGGGAACCTCAGCAGGCGCCACCGTGGCCGCGCAAGTCGCCGGCGGCGCGAGTCTGCCGGATCTCTTCGCGAGCCAGATTGCGGAATCCACCAGTGAAATCGAACCTCAAGTAGACATGGCGCTGCTGGTAGATACCTTCGGTGCAGATGCCGACAAACCGCCGATTGAGCGACTACGCCGGATCGGCGCTCTGGCGATGGGAGCCGACACGGTCAGCGCGCGAGTGCGTCGCGAGGTCATCGAGGCACGTTTGCCAGCGCATGTCTGGCCGGACCGCCGACTCGCCATCACCGCAACCGATGCCATCTCCGGTGAGGTGGTGGTCTTCGAACGAGACGATAAGGTGCCGCTTGTCGACGCAGTCGCTGCCAGCTGCGCTGTCCCCGGCCTATGGCCAACCGTCGCCATCAATGGACGCCGGTACATGGACGGGGGAGTCCGCAGTACGGCCAACGCCCTCCTTGCCCGAGGTCACGACGAGGTGATTGTCCTGTGCCCATCACCCGAGCCGGGTACCTACCTGATGGGTGGAAGCCTGGTCGAGGAGTTGGCAAACCTGGAAGACTCAGCAGTACTGCTGCCCGTCTTCGGCCACTCGTCCCCCCGCGGCGCGCGCTGGTCGTAGCCAGGGCCAGCAGTCTGCACACTTCATTTCGACCCTCGAGCAGCTGGCCGCCCAGAAAGCCCGATAACACCCGGCGACCTCCGTAGCGCCACTGACTCAGCGCGGGCATGATCGCGGTGCCGGCCGGCCGGCGCGCACAGCTCGCCCCGACCGGTCTGTCCGACACGCACACCTCGACCTCCGGAGCCGATTAACGCCTTTAGGAACTCAACGGGCCGTGCTGCCGCTCGCGCTGCCCTAGTAGCGGCGCTCGGTCTAAAGTCACGCACGCGTCACCCGTCCTCATCGTCCGCTGCCCAACGGGAAGGTAGAGCGGTGTAACTGGCCATCGGCCACTGAGTGGGCATTCGTCCAGGCGAGTCTGTCCGACGAGGCCCTGCTCGGAGACCTACCATCGCTGGCTCCATCACTGCATCACCATCGACCCAGACCGGAATCGGTGGCTCAACGCCGGGCTGCCCATACCGACTTGTTCAATTGCGCCAGGAAATCACGATCTGCAACCATGATCGCCTACTCGCTGCCCGGGTTACTCGGACCATACCTGCGATCTGGCGCGCGCATCGGGTGCTATCTTCCGGAGAATCGCGGAGAGCGGTGTTCCAGGAAGGCCGTCTTCCCTTCTGTCGCATCAGCGCTGGGTCCTACCCACAGCACTGCCTGTTGCGCATCACCGAGTGAGGACTCCAGTGAGCTCTCCATTGCGCGGCGCATCATGAACTTGACCGCTCGAAGCGCCAAGGGCGCCTTCTCGGTCAACTGTCGAGCCAGTGTGAGGCTGCGTTCCTTGAGTTCGGCATCTGGCACCACCTCAGTGACGAGTCCGACGTCCAGGGCAGTGCGAGCATCGTATATTTCAGAGTAGGCGACCATTCGATAGGCCTTGTCATATCCGATCGTGCGGGGCAGCAGCCATGCGCCGCCCTCATCCGGTAAGAGTCCGGCACGTCCGCTTGTGTCACCTAATCGTGCACTGGCCGAGGCGATGCGAAGGTCGCACGCAAGCGCGAAGGTGAGTCCACCGTTGACAGCGATGCCGTTGATTGCGCATACGACTGGCTTGTCGAGTTTGTGCAGCGCGGTGACGAACGCGTGAGAATGCTCCCGCAGCTCCCGTGCGCGCCCCACCTGGCTGGCGAGGTCGGTGGCGAAACCGGCGTCGGGGGAGACGTCACCGCCGGTGCAGAATCCTCTGCCGGTGCCGGTGAGGATGAGCGCCCGCAGGTTGTCGTCGAGTCGGTACCGGCGGACGGCGTCCAGTAGTTCTTCACACATGGTGGGGGTGTAGGCACCTAGCCGTTCGGGCCGGTTCAGAACTATCCGGGCAACATGCTCGTCGACGATCTCGAATCGTGCCTGTTGTTGCTGCGAGTCGTTGTCGGGCATGGCGGTCACAGGCCGGCGACCGTCGGCACGGACCGGGTGCGTAGGAGCTCGGCACCGAGTTTCCTGGACTGTTCACGCCATCCTCCCAACAATGCGTCGAGGACGGTGCATCGCCTGACGTAAGTGCTGAGTCTGTGTTCGAACGTCAAGCCGATCGCTCCGCAGGCCTGGAGACAGGCGCGGGAGGTCACATCTACTGCGGAACCGGCGAAGGCTTTGGCCGCCGCTGAAGCCCACGGTGTACCTACCGTCCATGCCTGGTCGACCAGATTCTGCGCGGCCGACAAAGCGACGTGTGCTTCGGCCAGGCGATGACGTGGGGACTGATTCGCTCCTATCGGTCGGTTGAACTGCACTCGTTCGCTGATTTGCAGGACGGCGAGTTCGAGCATGGCCCGGCCGGCGCCTATCAGTTCCGACGCTAATGCTCGGTGGGCTGCGCTGCGGATTTCTTCCCAGGTGGCGGAAGTCTCGACGAGGGTATAGCCGCTGTCGATTCTGCCGCTGATGTGAACGAGTCGGGCTGCCGGGTCAAATCCTTCGACATTGCGGCGTACGAGATTGGAGCCGACTTCGACTGTTGCCAGGACGACACCGTTGGGACCGCACACCGGCACGAGCAGATCGGCCTCACCTGGTGCGTCGGCGAGCAGTACGCCGTCGACGACCAAGGTACTCGAGTCGGCGCGGGACATCGGGATGGTGCTGTTGAGCGGGTAGACGATCGGTGCGGTAGCCGCGATCGCATGATCGTCGCCATACATAGCACGTGCGATCACGAAATCCAGAGCGCGCGAGGCAGTCGCGGCGCGGCCCTGTTCGGTGAACAGCAATTGTGTCGCCGCCGCCTCGTCTTCGACGACTACGTCATCCCAGCCGAGATCATCGAGGCCGGCAACCACATTCGTGGAGTCGGATTCGAGCAGGGAACGCAACGATTCGCGCAAGAGTGCGAGGGTGTTAGCGTCCACTGATGGTCTCCTTGGGTAGGCCGAGTAGCCGGTCGGCGATGATTGTGCGCTGCACCTCAGCGGCTCCCCCGTAAATGGAGGCGGCACGCGAATACCACCATTCCTCACGCCAGTGGGTGTCGCGAAGGCCGTCGCCGAGTATGAAGTCGGTACCCACCAGCTCACGCGCGGTGTCGAGGACGGTTTGTTCCGCCGTCGCGAGTAGAACTTTGTCGATGCTCGTTTCCGGTCCGACGACCTCTCCGACCGCGAGTCGTCGTAGGGTGATCGCCGTGCGTGCACGTAGTGCCGCCAGCGCCAGGTAGGCACGCCCCACAGCTTCGTGTGCGATCGGGCCGTCGACTTCGGGGGAGGCCTCGTCCAGGATTTCCCGTAGGCGCTCGGTCGTGGAGGCCATCCGCATCCACGCATACATCCCGCGCTCGTATTGCAGAAGATCCATTGCGACCGCCCACCCACCGTTTACAGCACCGATCAGGCGGTCGCGGCCGACGTGCACATCGGTGAAGAAGATCTCGGAAAGCTCCTCTCGGCCACTTGCAAGAGCGATGGGGCGACGTTCGATACCCGGTTGATCGAGATCGACCAACAGCATCGTCAGACCACGATGCCGGCTTTCGCTCGTGCCCGTGCGGGCGAGAAGCACGATCTTGTCCGCACGCGCACCGTAGGAAGTCCAAATCTTTTGCCCGGTTATCGTGAAACCATCGTCTGTCTCGACCGCGCGGGTGCGCAGAGAAGCGAGGTCGCTGCCCGCCTCCGGTTCGGAAAAGCCCTGAGACCAGAGCTCGTCACCGCGCAGCGCGGCGGGAAGGACCTCAGCGGCGAGCGCTGGGGCGTGACGGACCACCGCGGGACCGACCACCTCGAGGACGAACATGTGGTCCGGTATCGCGTAGCCGCGGCCGGCGAGATCGTCGTAGACCTGCCCACGCAGGGTCGGTGATCCGCCACTACCACCGACTTCCTCCGGCCACCCCAGCCGCGTCCACCCACCGTGGTGCAACCATCGCATCATCGTCGCGGAAGACGCCAACTGCTCGTCGAGATTCCGAGCCGGACGGCGAAGAACCGCCAGCTCCTGCGCCGCAGCATCGAGCGAATCGGCAAATGAGGAACCTATGGTGGGCACGAGGGTCATCGTCTCGCGCTCTCGGTGCTGAGGATCGTGCACGCGCTGATCCCCGGTGCGCCGTAGACGTGCGTGAGCGCATTTTTGGCGGTATCCGCTACTTGCCGTTCACCGGCGTCTCCGCGTAGCTGAAGACTCGCCTCGTACACCATTCGCAACCCGGAGGCGCCGACCGGCTCTCCGTTCGCCAAGAGGCCGCCGTCGGTATTCACGGGCTGGGCTCCGGTGATCGCGGTGGCTCCTGCTGCGACCAGGTCGTTCTGCGCACCATGTTCGCACAGACCTACCTCGGCCATGTGCATGACTTCTGCGCCACTTTCGGTGTCCTGCAACTGCCAGAGGTCGATATCTTCTGGTGTCAGCCCGGAGTATTCAAATGCGGCGCGAGAGGCAAGCTGGGACGGGGTGGGGGGAAGATCATGAGGTAGTGAAGTTTGGAACAGCTCGAATGAACCGTACTGGCGGCTACGGAGAGTCGCCGCCCGCACGTAGATGGGGGTGTCGGTGTACTTGTCGGCCACGTGGGGGTGGCACACTACGAGTGCGACTGCACCCTCGCTGGGGGAGCACACCATGAACTGGCGCAACGGATAGTTGATCAATCGTGAGGACAAGATTTCCTCTTCGGAAATTGCCTTGCGGCGCCAGGCATTCGGGTTGAGGGAACCGTTCGCGAACGCTTTCGCAGCAACCTTCGCCAAAGTCTCCTCGGTGATCTGATGTTCGTGCATATAGCGCTGGATCTTCATTCCGAAGAACTGCGGATTGACGAACATTCCCGACTCGCCGTACCAACTGCCCACACCCCATGCGGTGACATCGGGTGCGCTGAATGCGCCGCGAGGATGCTTGTCGAAGCCGACGACCAGTCCGAGTTCCCCGATGCCGGAGGAAATCATGCTGCCCGCAGTGATCAGGCTGGCCGCGCCGGTGGCGCATCCATTGAGCACGTTGATGAAGGGAAGTCCGGTCGGACCGAGCTCACCGACCATGACATCGGCCTGGCCGCCATCAAGGCTGCCGCCGACGGCGAGTTCGATGTCGCGCCAGCTTACCTCGGCGTTACTGAGCGCCTGCTTTATCGCGACGACCGCCATCTGCTGGGCCGTCAGCTCCGAGCGACCGAAGGGATAGATGCCGATCCCGACGATGGCCAACATGTCGTCGTTCATGCGGTTGCACCTTCCTGTGAGCTGGGACGGAACGCGTACGTGGTGACAGTGGCTCCGTCAGAGTTTGTGCAGAACGGAAGGGTCACCAGATCGACCGTGGTGCCGATTGCTACGCGTTCCGAGGCCTCTGCCACGGGCACGTCCAGTCGGGCTTGCACGATGCAGGCGCCGGGGAGGTCGACGTAGCCGACCACAAAGCCTTCGAAGTCCGAATCCGTTCCGGGCCCGATATAGGGAGCCTTCGGAAGGAACGACTGGGATGTCCAGGTCCACACGGTCCCTGTGCGTGGCAGCCGCTCTTCGGCAATGTCGTCGTGCTGGCAGCGCCCGCACGTGGTACGCGTGGGAAACGACACGGCATCGCACGAGCGGCATCGCCCACCGATCAAGTAGGCGCCGTCGTCACTCTCACGAAAGAGGCCCTCGGCGATTGGGATAGAAGTCATCCATCTACCTTCCTTTACATGTAAAGGTAGTGTCGCGTACCTCCCCCTCCGCGTCAAGGCTGGTCGCCTTTGGCTGCGTTCTGGGTGGGATTGAAGAACGCGGCGCTGTGCTGCTATACATGTACAGCGTCAGTGTGGCGCAGATCTCATTATGTCGACGACGGTACGGACACCCCGGCTAGCCGGTCGGATTAGGGAGTGAAATGAGCACAAGCGAGTACGAGGGACGATTGTTCATCAACGGCGAGTTCCGCGACGCGGTCGCGGGGGGCCGGTACGAGGTGTACAACCCGGCGGACGAGTCCGTTGTGGGGGAGGCCTCCGATGCGCAGCCCGAGGATGTTGCTGCTGCCGTCGCCGCCGCCAGGAACGCTGCCGACACGACATCCTGGGCCACGGATCACGAGTTCCGCCGAAAGTGCCTCGAGCAGTTGCAGTCCGGTCTCCGCAAAGAAGCTTCGACCGCGAAGTCGATTGCGGTCGCGGAGGCGGGAACGCCGATTTCCGCGACGCTGACGCACGTCGACGCGATGATCGAGGATATGTCCTACTTCAACAATCTGATCACCACGTGGAAGTGGGAAGAGGATCTACCTGCGTACGAGCTGTTGGGTATGCAGAGTCTGCGCAGGATCCGGTACGAACCGTACGGTGTCGTCGGGGCGATCACTCCGTGGAATGCCCCGTTCATGACGAACATCTGGAAAATCGGGCACTCTCTCGCCACCGGTAATGCGGTCGTCCTCAAGAGTGCGCCCGACACTCCACTCGCGGCCGCGCTCATCGCCAAAGTCGCGCAGGAAATGACCGACATTCCGCCTGGGATCATCAACACAATCAGCTCGGCAGACAAGGCGATCGCAGGCGAGGCGCTGACCACGGATCCGCGTGTCGACCTGTTCCACTTCACCGGCTCACCCGCTGTCGGCCAGCGGATCGCACAAAATGCGGCGGTAGGGATTCGGCATTCAGTCTTGGAGCTGGGTGGAAAGTCCGCAAACGTGATCCTGCCGGACGCCGATCTCGACATGGCCTGCATGCTCGGTTCGGTGATGTGCATGTCGAACAGCGGTCAGGGGTGTGCCCTTGCAACCCGTATGGTCGTCCACGCCGACGTCTACGACGAGGTCCTGCAGCGGCTCGAGGCGGTCGTCGGCGGCCTCCCGTGGGGTGACCCCAATGACCCCAACACGTTGGTGGGCCCCATCATTCGTGCCGAGCAGCTGGAGCGGATCGAGGGCCTGGTGGATCGCGCAGAGAAGGATGGCGCCCGAATCCTGACCGGCGGCAAACGAGGTGATCGCGGTGGAAAGGGATTCTGGTACCTGCCTACCGTCGTTGCCGACGCGGACGAGAACTCCGAGATCGCCCAGACGGAGGTGTTCGGCCCCGTGTTGACGGTTATCCGTTATGAGGGTGACGACGACGAGGCTGTTCGGGTCGCAAACAACAGCAGGTACGGACTGTCGGGCTACGTGCAGTCGACCGACCCGCAGAGGGCCTGGAATGTGGCGAACCGCCTGAAGGCCGGCACCGTCAACATCAACAACTCGTTCTATCTCTCCCCCGACTCCCCGTTCGGCGGATATGGAATCAGCGGCGACGGTGTCGAACACGGTGAAGCGGGATTCCGGGAGTACCTGCAGGCGAAGACGATCGCGAGTCCGGCAGCGCAGTAACCGCCCGAGGTGGATGGGTGTGACATGTGTTTCAGGTTGCCTCGGACCGGCGTAGTGTCGCCGCTCCGAGGAACCCGAAACATTTGCACGGATAACCAGTTCGGTGCGCGGCGGGATCGAACCTTCTTTTCCCACTCTTGACCAAAGCATGCCTGACCCCCTTACTATACGTGTATAGATCCTGGTGATCGGGTCACACACCGTGGCCCTGGAGAGGACACACCATGGCAAGACCAATCTTGGACGGCGTGAGAATCATCGACCTGACTTCAGGCTTGGCGGGCCCTGTGGCCACGCGATTGCTCGCCGAGGCGGGCGCCGACGTACTCAAGATCGAGCGGCCCGGAGGGGATCCGACACGGGAACACCATGCTCCCGGCTTCGCCAACTGGAACCGCAGCAAGCGCAGCAAGGTACTCGACCTCGGTACGCCGACCGGACGCAGTGAATTCGACGGTCTGCTCGCAGACGCCGATGTGCTCGTGCACAACTTCTCGCCGGAGCGAGCCCGCGCCAAGGGGTTGGACGACGAGACGATGGCAACGCGTTTCCCGGGTCTGATCGTCAGTGCGGTCACCGGCTACGCGGGCAACCATTCCGATGCGGAAAGGCCGGGATACGAGGCGCTGGTTCAGGCACGTACCGGCGCCATGGACGAGCAACTCGGACACCGTGCCGGCCCCATCCATCTGCGGATGCCGCTTGCCAGTTGGACAGCCGCGTATCTTGCCGCCGCCGGGATCATGGCTCGTCTACTCGTACGAATTCGTACGGGAAAGTCGGGGCCCGCGCATACCAGTCTTCAGCAGGGCATGCTGGCAGCGATGGCAGCGATCTGGAACCGGGAAGAATATCCCTCCGATTTCCTGAAGATCAAAATCCCGTTGCCCAAGGGGCAGGCGTTTCCCGCGGTCACGCTCTTCGAGTGCGGTGACGGCAAATGGATCCAGACGCTCGGTGGGTTCATGGAGAACCCCTTGGTGATCGAAACCATTGCTGAGATGGGGGAGCCGTACGTCGTCGTGCCCTTCCAGCAGATGCCCACTGCTGAGGAGCAGGACCTCTGGAGGCGCATGTTCCTCCGCCGACCGGCCAGTGAATGGCTGAAAGCATTCTGGGAGGGTGATGTTCCGGCCGACCTGGTGAACGAGCTGGGCAACATATTGCGGAACCCCCAGGTTGAAGTGAACGGCCAGGTCGTCGAAGTCACTGATCCGGTATGGGGCAAGGTCCGTCAGGCGGCCAGCCCGTTTCGTACCGAGCCAGAATGCGAAGTACGTTGTCCGGCACCCACATTGGGTCAGCACCAGGATCAGGCCTGGGTGTCTGACGCCGGCGTCGAATCGAAAGCAGAGGTATATCCACATCGGCCACTTGAGGGACTGAACGTCCTCGACTTCGGGATGTTCCTCGCGGGACCGTTCGCGCCTGCCCTCATGGCCGACATGGGTGCCAACGTCATCAAGGTCGAGGCAGTCACCGGCGACCGGATGCGGGTATCTGAGCTGATGTTCATCGGATGCCAGCGAGGCAAGAGGTCGATCGCGATCGACCTGTCCAAGCCCGAATCACGGCAGGTCCTCGAGAAGCTCGTCCAGTGGGCCGACGTCGTCCACCACAACCTGCGTGCCCCAGCCGCGCGCACCCTGGGAATCGACGAACCGACATTGCGCAAGATCAACCCGGACCTCGTGTACTGCCACGTCAGTTCCTACGGCGCGAAGGGACCACGAGCAGACTGGCCTGGTTACGACCCCATTGCACAAGCGACATCCGGCTTCATGATGGAGGGTGCAGGCGAAGGCAACCCGCCGATGTGGACTCGCGTCGCTCCGATGGACTTCCAGACGGCACTCGCCTCACTCGTCGCGACCCTACTGGCCGTCTACGAACGGGAAAAGACCGGCAAGGGGAGCCTGGTGACGACCTCACTGCTCGGCGCGGCAGCAACCATCAACAGCGAAACGATGATCCTCGCGGACGGCACCTTCGCGCCCACACCCAGCCTTGACCACGAGCAACGCCTCATCGAGCCGGGCTACGGCATCTACCAGACACAAGACGGTTGGGTCGCCGTCGCGGCAGTGGGTGTCGAGAAGAAGGAAGCCCTTCGCAAGATCATGGAAGTCGACGACGACAGCCTCCTCGAAGGTGCTTTCGCTGTTAGTAGGCAACTCGAGACCACCGAACGGCTCAATTCCGCCGGCGTCCCCGCAGAGGTCGTTCGCCTAGACTACGAGGCCGCCTTCTTCGACGACCAGGCCAACCAGGAAGCCCGACTGGCCGTGCACACACAGCACAAGCAATATGGAAGGCTCGACCAGCTGGGCGCGTACTGGTCATTCGGTGATCTGGATCTTCGCTTGAATCAACCGCCGCCCCTCCTCGGCGAGCACACGATCGACATTCTCGAAGAGCTCGGCTTCGGACGAGCGACCATCGAGATGCTTCTCAACAATGGCTCCGCGGCGAAGTACGACACGGCGGTATACGTCGCACCTTGATCAGATCGCGTCCGCCTCCGTTCTTGCAGCGCACCGCGTAAGCCCCCATGGACCCACCGGTCGCCCTCGCCGCGGAAAGCAATCGAACTCTTGTGCGGCTGAATACCCGACGTACCCGCAGCGTGTGCGATCTCGATGCTCGGCAGAATCGGTATGGCCCGGTTCCACCCCCGACGATGGAAACCGGAGGGCATCGTCGATGCTAGGAGCGGTGGCGCGGACTCGCACAACGGAACCCAACTGAAGCTTGTCGTGGGAGTAGGGTAATCTGCCCTACTCTGCGGTTTCGACAAGTACCGCGACACGTCAGTTTTGGGACAAGTCTGTCGTCGAGGGCAAGATCGACGTGCGCGACGGACGCCACCTCACGGGACTTGACCGGAGAAAACGTCGAATCCTTGTGGTATTTGGTGAGTGCGCTCAGGCGATCATGGTGCGGAGGGTATGTCGATGTACGAATGTCGGCGACGCCAGAACGCGCGTTGGATCCTTGCGGAGGCCGCGAGCCTTCAGTCGCTCGCCGAGCAAGGGTCGGTCTCAGCGTTCGATTCGAAAGGCCCGCTCGAACCCTGGTTCGGCCAGCCGAGGTTCGAGCGCAGGGCCACGGAAAGAAAGGTCGGACGGCAGGGCTGTGGCTTGGGGAGTTGCGGTGCTGGGGCTGGTGATCTGAGGGTTACAGGCTTGGGTGGTGGTTGCGAGACACCATCCGCGCGAACACTGAGGTCACACCCGTGGGATTTCCTCCCACACGTTGTTCCGCTGTCATGAATTCGACGCGCCGCGGGTGCCTGTTGTCGGTCCTCGAGGCGGTTCCCGATCCACGAGATCGGCGCGGGATGCGCTACCGGTTGGCAGGCGTGCTCGCGCCCGTGGTCACCGCCACGGTCGGCGGCGCCCTCGATCAAGCCCTGGGCGCATGGATGTGGACGCGCACGTTCCTCGCTGGGCATCGGCGGGTGATCGCCCTCGACGGCAAGACCGTCCGAGGGCCCGACACCGAGCGGACCAGGGGCGGCCCCGCATCTGGTGGCCGCGTTCGACCAGGGTGTCGGCGCCGTGCTCGGGCAGGTCTGCGTGGACACAGAGAGCAACGAGATCCCTTACGCCAGAACGTTTGTGACCAGGTCCGATTTCGAGGGTGCGGTGGTGACACCGGATGCGGTGCACACCCAAAACGGACACCGCCATCCTGATCTGCCAGGGCGGCGGCGACTATGAGTTCATCGTGAAGAACATGCCCATTCTGTGCGCAAAGCTGACAGTGTTGCCCTGGAAGGGCATACCGTAACGAACCACGGGGAGGTGCTGGCGAGCGACCCGCACGATCAAGCTCGCCGCAATCCCAGACTGGGTCGCGCTCCCCGTGCTGAGCAGGCCGGACAACTGCGCCGCACTGCTACCGGGAAGAACCGCAAGAAGGCAGTCGAGGTGGTCTACCTGATCAGCTCCGCAGATCATGTGGCCGCCCTCGCCAGCGGTACTGGCCGCCTGCGTGCGGGGACATTGGGGAATCGAGAACTGGCTGCACTGCGCGCCGTCCTTACAGTGAGGAGCTTGTCGCAGGTCCGCGCCGGCCGAGAGCCGCGGATCATAGCCACCTGCCGAAAACTTGTTGTCAGCTTGCTCCGCATCGCCGGATGGGACAACATCGCCGCCGGATTTCGTCATCATGCACGACATCTCGAACGTGCCGTCACACTGGGCCTGACCTGAGGAAATCAGCCCCTACTGGGACACTGGGTTCGAGCGGTAACCAGGCGTGCTCAGACGTCAGACGAATACCGGTCGAGTAACGCTGACAACGCGATTTCGAAACTCTGCCGATCGCGGAGGGTAGCGATGTATCGGGAGATTTCGTTGTCGCCCGCCGGCCCGCTGCGAGGGATGAAGTTCTTGCTCTCTTCCACGAACAGCCTGCCGAGAACTAGTTGGTGAACCCCGGCGTACGCCGTCTGCGCTTCGGCGTGTGTGAGGCCGGCGCGCTCGAACTGGCGGATGCTGTACAGGACAAGGTTGCGGGCATTGGGCAACAGCTTGCTGGTGAGCAGCACCGCGCCAAGTCCAGGAAGGCTCAGAAGGGCATCGACAGACGATTGCACTGCGAGGGTGAACAGCTCACGCCATGGTGCACTCTCGGGGCCAGGTAGCTCGATGTTGCCGAGGATGTCGTCACCCACCAGACGCAGGAGTTCATCCTTGTCTTCGACGTGGTGATACAGCGCCATCGCGGAGACGTTGAGCCGACCGGCGAGTGCGCGCATGGTCAGCTTCTCGGCGCCGACCTCCTGGAGCAGTTCCATTGCCTTGGAGGCGATGAGCTTTCGATCCAGGGGGACCCGCTGTTCCCCGTTCGACTCGGTCACTTTGGGCCGTTTAGTCTTGGGTGCACTTCCGGTCATCTTGGTGCGCGTGCGACTGGTCATGCTGTCCCCTCGTGTTGTTGCCTCCCGCCTGTCTGGCGCATACTTTACACGTATACTAGCTGGCCGTCGACTTGGCGGCGCCCACCTCGGAGAACAATACGACTCGGAGATTAACGTGACCCGTTCAACCGTGGATTCTGCACGCCTCGATGTACTGCTGCGTCGAATAAAACTGGAGGTGGAGACCGGCGCACTGCCGTCGGTGCAGACCGCCGTGGCACTCGATGGAGAGCTCATCGCGTTCGAGACATGGGGTGACGCCGATCCGTCCACTCGTTACGTCCTGCAGTCTGCGGGACGGCCGATCGTGGCCGGAGTGGTGTGGAAGCTGATCAGCGACGGACTGCTCGACGTCAGCCGAACGGTCGCCTCCTACATTCCGGAATTCGCTACCAACGGAAAAGACGCCGTGACGGTGGAACAGACGTTGACACACGTTGGAGGATTCCCACTCGCGCCCTTGGCGTACCCGCAGATGTGCGAGCGGTCCCGCCGCCTCGAAGCCTTCTCGAAATGGAGGCTCACGTACGAACCCGGCACGCGGTTGGAGTTCCACCTCACATCGGCGGCTTGGGTGGTGGCGGAATTGTGCGAGCGTTTGACCGGGCATCCGATCGACGAGTACCTCCGCACCGAACTCACGGGACCGTTGGGATTGGACAGCATCGAGATCGGGCCTTCGGTGGCTGCCCAATCCAACGTTGCTCCCTTCACGCTGGTAGGCGTGGAACCTGACAATCAAGCAGAGATATCACCCTGGGGTCCGTGGTATTTGGCTCGGCCCGAGGTACTTGCCGCCGGCGAGCCCAGCCATTCGATCGTGTCCAACGCAGCGGATCTCACACTGTGGTATCAGGCGTTGATGGGGTCTTCGCTGTGGCGACGGGACGTTGTCGAGGACGCATTGAAGATCCGCGTGACTCTGCCCGTCGAGGGAGAACGAGGGGGGACACGAAGCGTCCCGGGGAACGTCGCGTTGTTCGTGGCGGTCGCCGGCGACGACGGTATCCAGCGCGCATTTCTACCCGTGACCGGCAGCCCATCGACGTTCGGACACGGCGGAGCCCCGAGCCAGGTGGCCTTCGCCGACCCGGAAACGGGCCTTTCCTTCGCTTTCCTGACCAACGGATACCCCGATACTGGTTACGAACAGACGCGGGCAGGGCTCAATCGGATCCTCAACATCGGCAACCTCGCAGCCGACTGCATTGTCTCTGGATAGGAATCAGACACTTCGGTGCGGGGCCGGTGGCCGCATCCGGCCCCGCACCGAAGTCATCCGGCTATATCCCGAGCCGCTCCAGGAATCGCTCATGAGACAGGGCAGGACCACCGAAAAGCATCTGGGAGGCCTTGGCGCGCCTGAAGTACAGGTGCGCTGGGTGCTCCCAGGTGAATCCCACACCGCCGTGCACCTGAATTGTCTCCTTCGCAACGAACATGGATGCGGCCGAACAGGTGATGTGTGCAGCTGCTGCAGCGACGCTGGACTCGGTGGAATTGTGTTCGGCTACCCGTGCAGCCTCGGCCGCACTTGCCTTCGCCAACTCGATCTGCACGAACATCTCCGCGCACATGTGTTTCACGGCCTGGAAGGATCCGATCGGCCGACCGAACTGAAACCTCTGTTGCGCGTAGTCGACGCTCAGTTCGAGGCACCGTTGCGACGCCCCGACCTGTTCGGCAGCGAGCGCAACGCAGGCAAGGTCGAGGACGCGGGCGATGACGCGCCCGGCGGCGCCTTCCCTGCCGATCAGACGCGCAGGTGTACCGGCAAGAGTCAATTTCGCCAGGGGGCGGCTTCCGTCGAGGACGTCCATCGGTTCGATCTCCACGCCAAGCGCGTCCGATTCGACCGCGAACAGGGTGGGGCCTGCGGTGGTCCGTCCGATGACGAGCAGCATTGCGGCCGACTCCGCATTGGGCACCCAGGCTTTGGTCCCGTCGAGCACCCAATTGCCGTGGCCGTCGCCAGTAGCGCGGGTGCGCACCAGAGCTGCATCCCATGCGCCGGACTGTTCGGCAACAGCCAAGGACGTGCACAGGGTGCCATTCGCAATCGCGGGTAGATAGTCATGGCACGCCTCTTCGTCCCCTGATGCGAGCAAGGCCTGGGCGCCGAGCACCACGGTCGCGAAGAACGGGGACGGAAGCAGGGCTCTTCCCATCTCCTCGAGAACAACCGACAACTCGACGAAACCGTATCCGTCGCCACCGAAGCGTTCCGGAATCGACAGCCCCTGCAGCCCGAGTTGTGTGGCCATCTGGGACCAGATGTCGGCATCGGCAGCCCTGCTCGTTTCCATCAGGTCACGGACCACCGATTCGGGAACACGGGTGTCGAGAAACTTGCGGACAGAACTCCGAAGATCCTCGAGCTCGGGTGAAAGATAGATCATCGTGTTGCTCCCGTGCTGGTCGTCGAACGGCGGGTCTGGTTGAACGGTGACTTGCTGTCGATCGCAGGATCCTTCGGAAGACCAAGAACCTGCTCGGCAAGAATGTTCTTCATGATCTCCTCGGTACCGCCGAGGATCCGCATCGCAGGCGTTGCAAGCAGCAAATCCGCCCACGCGAACGTGCCCCACTCACCGGTGTCGGCGATGATGCGGGGGCCGAGCACATCGGAGACGAAATGCGCGGCGCGCGTGAGGTTGCGGCCGTGCATGAGCTTGGCGACCGAACGTTCTGGTCCCGGAGAGTGACCTGTCTCGATCGTACGAGCCGCGACGTCGTTGAGACATGCGACAGCCATCGTCTCCGCGAGGAGCTCGCTCAAGTCTCGACGCAGCGCTCGATCGTCCCATGTCCAAGTGGCCCTCATGAGTGCGGAAAGGCGCTCCGCGGTGAGGGCGCGTTCAGGACCGCTGCTGGTGCCACCGACAACGTCACGTTCATTCATCAGGGTTGTCAGGGCGACCTTCCAGCCGCCGTTGACCTCACCAAGTCTGTGATCATCGGGCACCCGGACCTCGGACAGGAAGACCTCGTTGAACTCCGCCCCACCGGTCATCTGGCGAAGTGGACGCACTTCGACTCCAGGCGCGGACATGTCCACGACGAAGGCGGTGATGCCGTGGTGCTTCGGGGCGTGCGGATCAGTGCGACACAGCACCTCGCCGATGTCACTGTGCTGCGCAGCCGACGTCCATACTTTCTGACCGCTGAGGATCCACTCGTCACCATCCCGGACGGCTTTGGTCTCGACCGCCGCGAGGTCCGAGCCCGCAGCCGGCTCGCTGAACAGTTGGCACGCGATGATGTCACCACGGTAGAGAGCAGGAAGGTACTTTTCGCTGATGTGCTGCTGGGCATGGGCGAGGATCGTGGGACCGACCATGCCCAGACCTACCACGGACAACTGCGAGGTATCCGGGACGTCGTACTCGGATTCGACGGCGCTGTACGTCATCTGGTGAATCGATGTAAGTTCCCGACCTCCATATCGTTTGGGGCCGGTGATCCACCCCCACCCGTTGTCGTAGCGGATCCGTTGCCACGCCTTGGCCGCCTCGACCGCTTTGCGCTCCTCCTCTGCAGACTTGTTGGGGAAGTAGTTGACGCTGTCGTCGCCACTGCCCCATGGAACCGCGTTCTGTTCGGTCCGAGGTTGCGCATTCGAGTGCAGAAATTCTCTGACCGCTGCCACGAATTCGTCGAGGCCTCGTTCGGGCTCTGGGTTGGTACTGACCATGGTCATCCTTGTCGATCGGGGCACGAATTACACCGTGCTTTACGTGTAAGGACCGCGTATGGACAAGCATAGCTGTACGTGTAAGGTGAAGTGTGGTTCCGGCCACAGTTCCCTCATCGCCGTGGAAGAAATCCGCGGTCCCGCACGCACGGGCGTGATTCACCGCAAGGAGGCTAAAGACCTATGACGAAGATCTGGGCGAATTCGGCAGACTCACACGTCCTCGAGCCGGACGATCTCTGGACCCAGCGGCTCCCGAAGCGGCTCGCGGATCGTGCACCTCGGTCGGAGCGGGGAGAGAAGTACGAGATTCTCTATATCGACGGTAAGCAGATCAACCGGCAGCTCAACGACTTCATGGACGCGATCCGGCCGCCAGGAGCCCGGGATCTGAACATCCGTCTGAAGGACCTTGACCAAGAGGGTGTGTGGGCACAGCTGGCCTTCCCCTCCATGGGCTTCTGGACTGTCGAGATCCAGGACCCCGAACTGGCCCGGGAAGTGACGCGAGCATGGAATGACTGGGCTTACGAAGAAATTCTGCAGAAGAACGATCGCATCTTCACTCCGGCAATCATCTCCATCGCCGACGTCAGCGACGGGGTGGCCGAACTCGAGCGAGCCGCCGACCTCGGATTTCAAACCGTATTCCTCCCGTGCGGCACACGTCCCGGCGAGGAATGGGGCCTGGACAAGTGGGAACCACTGTGGGCTGCCGCAGAGCGGCTGAACACTGTGTTGGCTTTCCACATCGGGACCGGGGGGGAGAACATCGTCTATCGGGGGCCAGGCGGGGCAGTCGTCAACTACATGGAGACCACCTACCCCGGTATGCGAGTGGTCTCCCAGATGGTCGCGGGCGGTGCCCTCGACCGCCATCCGGATCTCAAAATCCTCATTGCCGAAGGCGGCGCCGCCTGGGTTCCTGCGATCGGTGACCGCATGGACGAGGCCTATCGACAGCACGGCATGTTCGTGCGACCCAAACTCGATCGTCTCCCGAGCGAGATCGTTCGGCATCAGGTGTACGCCTCCTTCCAGCATGACATCAGTGGCGTCCAGATCATCGAGGGCACCAATTACCGCAACGTGTGCTGGGGTGACGACTACCCGCACCTCGAGGGAACATACGGGCATACGCAGGAGACATTGCGGACATTGTTCGACGGTGTCGACCCCGAGATTCAGGACCGAGTCTTGCGCGGCACTTTCGCCGAGCTGTTCCGAATTCCAGAACGCACCGCTGCCGATGAAGCTCGCTGAGTGCAGTCGATCCGGCGGCACGCAGGACGGCACTGAAACGACCGAAACAGAAGTACTCCGCCTCGAGCTGGTAGCTGACCAATGGAGATCTCGTGAATATCGGAATGCTGCTCGACATGGCAGCCGACACCTACTGCGACCGGATCGCCCTGGGCACGGAGCGAAACCACATCACCTATGCGCAAGCACGACGGTCCGCTCAGGGAGGCGCCTCCATCATCGCAGCGGGCGGGGCACGCTCGGTTGCGTTCGTCGGAATCAACAGCGAAGTGGTGCCGCTCCTGGTCTTCGCCGCCGCGCTCGCCGGTGTTCCGCTTACTCCGCTCAACTACCGCTTGTCCCCGGCCCAGCTCACGGAACAACTAACCCAACTTCCTGATCCGTTGTTGGTCGTCGACGAGGCGTACGTGGACACCGTCCGGGAAACGATGCCGAGCGTGCATTCGAGCGAGCAGTGGTACGCCGAGACGATGAGCGCTGACCCCACCCCCACCGTCGGCGAAAATCCGTCGGCAATCGTCTTGTTCACGAGCGGTACCACCTCCAAGCCGAAGGGGGTCTTGCTCGAGCACGATCATCTCGTCAGCTACGTATTGCAGACTGTCGAATTCGGCTCTGCCTCTGAGGACGAGGCTGCGCTGATCAGCGTTCCGCCCTATCACATCGCCGGTATCGGGACCGTCTTGACGAACGTCTACGCGGGACGTCGGATGGTGTACTTGCCAAATTTCTCCGCCGGCACGTGGATTGAGCTCGTGCGGAACGAGCAGGTGACCAACGCGATGGTTGTCCCCACCATGCTCGCGCGAATCGTCGAGGAGCTGGAATCTTCACCAGTGGACTTCCCATATCTACGGTCCCTTGCATATGGGGGAGCGAGGATGCCGCGCCCCGTCCTCGAGGCCGCGTTGAAGAAGTTTCCAAGAGTGGGATTCGTCAACGCGTACGGGCTGACCGAAACGAGCTCCACCATCGCGGTGCTGGGCCCTGACGACCATCGCGACGCTGTGACCGGCGACGGCGCGTCGCGCCGTCGCCTCGATTCGGTCGGCCGCCTGGTGCCAGGTGTCGAGGGAGTTATTCGTGACCCGGGTGGCGACCCCGTCGACGACGGCGAGGTCGGAGAGCTGTGGGTCCGGGGCCCTCAGGTCTCGGGACAGTACGTCGGACTCGGTTCCGTGCTCGATCCTGACGGATGGTTTCCGACCAAAGATCGTGCCTACTTCGATTCCGACAAGTACCTGTACATCGAGGGTCGATCCGACGACACGATCATTCGCGGCGGCGAGAACATCGCCCCCGCGGAGATCGAAGCCGTCCTCGTCGAGCATCCCAACGTACGGGAAACTGCAGTCTTCGGCAGGCCTGACGATGAGTGGGGGGAGCGGATCGTCGCTGCCGTCGTCACGACCGGCGTGGGGGTCGACCCGGATGCACAAGCAGTGCGAGACTTTGTGCGTCAGCGCCTTCGCGGCTCACGGACTCCCGATGACGTGGTCTTCGTAGACCAGCTTCCCTATACCGCCACCGGCAAACTGCTGCGCAATGACCTCAAGAAGTACGTGGCCAGCTTGATGGCCTGACAGTCAGAGCAAAGGAAGGCACGAGGAGTGCCTTCTTTTGCTCCCTGCCTCCAATCGACGGAGGACTCTCGGAGGACGTTCTTGCGGACCTTCCCAGCAGGAGTTCGGGGAAAATCGTCGCGCCTGACTTAGGGCATCTTTAGTACCCAACTCGATGTCGAGACCGTAGACGGTGGTCGAGCACGGCAGCGCCGGCACCGGTTCGGATACGTCGGTTCCTCGGGTCGTGATTGCCGACACGGAGGACTTTCCGACGAGATCCTCGACGCCGATCATGTCTCACAGCCTCACCTCGTCAACCCCACCTTCGGCACAGGAGCCCTGCGATGAACACCATCATCGACAAGCTGGTTGTCACCCCCATGTCATGGTTGCTGGCCGTGCCGATCGTGCTGCTCGACCGCCTCCTGTCTCCGGACCTCACCGAACTACCGCACCGGGACAGCCATACCTTGCCGCAGCGCACTGTCGAGCGATGCGCACGGAGCCGATGACCAGCGCCGGAGGTCAGCGATGAGGACGCTGTGGAGCAGTGCGAGGGTCCTGGGGGCGAGTCTGACCACCCTGGCTACGGCCGGCGGGGTGGTACGCAATGCGCGGCCGCACAGGTATCACACACGAAGCCTACGGCGATGAGGATTTCGACGCGATGCTCGCGCTGCCGGCCCGCACCGTCGTCACCGAAGACGGCCTCTCCTTGGCCGTCAGGGAAACCCGACCGCGGATCCGTCTCTCACCGTCGTCTTCGTCCATGGGTATTGCCTGCGCATGCAGTCCTGGTACCTGCAGATGCGCCACCTTGAGGAGCACCGGGGCAAGGATGTGCGGATGGTGTTCTACGACCAGCGCGGCCACGGCGAGTCCGGTCGTCCCGCCTCCGAGTCCTGCACCATCGCCCGGCTCGGTCGGGACCTCGCCGAGGTCATCGACGCCGTCGACCCCACCGGCCCGGTCGTGGTGGTCGGGCACTCGATGGGCGGCATGACCGCCCTGGCCCTGGCCCACCAGCTGTTCGACGAGCGCATCGTCGGGGTCGGCCTGCTCGCCATCACCGCAGCCGGGCTGACCAGGACCGGGCTCGGACGCAACCTGACGAACCCGGTGATCGACGGATTCCGATACGTGGGACGCGCCGCGCCGAACCTCGTGCACTTCGCCCGCGGGGCGGCCACGGCGATCATCTCGCCGATCCTGCGCGCCGCGTCCTTCGGGACGGTGGTCAGCCCAGGATCGCCGCGTTCGCCGACCGGATGCTCTCGGAAACCTCGGTGCCGACCCTCGTGAATTTCCTGCCCACACTTGAGGTGCACGACGAGTCGGCGGCGTTGCCGGACAGCGAGCTCGAGAGCGTCCCCGACGCCGGGCATCTGGTGCCGCTCGAGTTTCCCGAAACGGTCTCCGGGGCCGTGGACCGGCTACTGCAACGCGCCCGGGCCCATCACCGGAGCAGCCCGCCTCGCAATGGGCTGATCCGACTTTCTCGGATGCCCTGCAGTGCTTCACACCGCGGTACGGACGGTCGAGACGGACTGGACCGGCCAGTGCGGAGCGGGGGCGGATCACCTCATGTAGAGTGGATGGCCGCTGGCGGCGTGTGCTGCCTGCCGGCGGGTCGCGGGTGCTGGTGACCTTACCGAGCAGGAGCAGGGGATCCCGATCGTGGACCCGACGGGTCGGACAGCGTCCGGAGCGGTCCGCGCTTTCCTCACGTATGTCACCGCCGGGACGTTACCTGAGTAGTACCCCAATTCACGCGACATGAATGGCGAATACGCAGGCCATGGGGCCGGGTGTCAATTTACCCGTCAGTAATGTCCTGATATGTACGCAGGTTTGTCAAGGAGGCAGGGCGAGGCGGCGCCCCGGGGACCGTCATCACAGGGGGCGCCGCCTCTGTATGTCCGGTCGATCATCAGTTGGTGACGAGCGTGTCGGTTTCGACGCGTGGTCAACTCTGATATACGCGGATTGGATACCGCAGGACGGTTATTTGGCTGGAGTGCCTCGCTGTCTAACATCGAGCATGATCCCACACAGGAGTCTGGAATCGCTCATAGGACATTACGCGGATCACTCCCAAGCGCTGCCGTCACCCACCGTGTGATGCGCCGGACGTGCGCGGGGGTCCCTCCGTTCGCGGTCCTTACCCGCAGGTCGTCGGCGACGAGAGGGCGCAAGGTGGAGTCCCCGCAGCACAGCGAGGAGAACCGACCTTGCCGCCCGACCGAGTCGACGACCACACTCGCGGCCGGATGCGAACGGCACCCCCCGGTTGTCAAGGATCGAGCACGGCCAGCGACCAACACCAGCCGGCGAGTTCCCGGGCGATTGCGGTATTGGCCACCGCGGGCCGCTTACGACGGGCATCGAACCCGACCCACCGGTCGTGCAGTCGCCGGTTCGCTAATTGTCCGCGGGCACGGGCCGCGGGACTGGCCTTGTCCCAGCGGTGCTGCAGATTCGCTCCGGGACGATACCGGGGCCGGTGGTGCCAGGCGGCCTCGATCAGCAGACGGCGGGCATGGCCGTTGCCGGTCTTGGTGATCGATCCCTGCGACCTACTCGCTCCGGAGGAGTGTTCGGTGGGCACCAATCCCAGGTAGGAGCCGATCGAGCGGCCGGTGAGACGGTGCCAGTCGCCGATTTCCACCGCCAGGCCGAACGCGGTCAGCGTCGATACTCCACGCAGACAACCGAGCCGGACGGTGACCGGGGTGTACTCGCTGCCGGCGGCCATTGCCGCGATCGCGACGTCGAGTCGGTTCCGTCGGTCGAGCGCGGCGAGCATGGCGTCGTAGGCGCTCTCGTATGCCAGTTGCAGGCCGGGCATCTCAAAGTGCTGGGCGCGGAGCCAGGTGTCGTGCACCTTCGTCCATGCGTGACCGTCGTAGTAGACAACACCTTGTCGCAGAAGTAGTTTCGATATCCGGTGGCGGGCCGACATCAAATCCCGGCGGCAGTCCTCGCGGGCTCGCACCAGATCACGGGCGCCTTCTTGTGCGATGCTGGGCACGACCACGTCGACGATCTGCCCGAGGTGCAGTAGTCGGGCCAGATGCTGTGCATCACGTGTGTCGTTCTTGATCAGGTCGCCGGGTGGTCGTTGCAGTTTCGATGGTGCCGCGACGAGGCATTCGATGTCGGCTGCTGTCAGGGACCGTGCGAGTCCGAACCCGGTGGGGCCGGCTTCGTATGTCACGGCGACTGGATCGGGCAGGGAGCGGATCCAGTGGAGGATCTCGTTGTGGTCGGGTGTCAAGCGGCGTTCGAACAGTTCTCCGGTGTGGCCGTCGAGGCCGCAGGCGACCACCGATCGTGCGTGCACATCCAATCCGATACTGATCCGAAAATGGGGTGAGGGACGTGCGGTCAGAACACGTGCTCTGCTATCCACGTGAGGTGGTCTCACGAGGTTGCGATCGGGGTGGTTCGGATCAGGCTGCCGGGGTGCAGGCGACGGTGTAACCCAGAGCCTCGAGCCCACGAATGTGATTGCGTTTCTTGGTCTCAGGGTTGATGCGACGGGTGTAGTGATCGGCACCGAGGTCTCGGAAGGTGGCCTGCTCGTCGGAGAGCAGATGCCAGACGACGACGAGAATGGAACGTCCGACCGCGACGATGGCACGTTTCTTTCCCCGTTTCGCCAGCCGACGGTAGCGGGCACCGAGGAAGGTGTCGGTCTTCCGGGTTATCACTGCGGCCTCACCGAGAGCTCCGGCAAGGTATGCGTTGCCATGCCCGGAGGAACTGTTGCCCGTCGTCTTTCCGGCCGACGAGTTGATACCAGGGGAGAATTTCGCCCAGGAGCACAGGTGTCCAGCGGTGGGGAACCTCGACATGTCGACCCCGACCTCGGCGATGATCGTCGCGGCGATCACCGCACCGACCCCCGGGATCTCATCGAGCAGGGCGGCCTCCGCCGTGAAAGGCGCCAGATGCACCTCGATCTGCTCGTCGACGGCGGCGATGTCGGCATCAAGGGTATCGATGCGGTTCAGCATCCGAGCCAACAGGAAACCGTGATGGTCATCGAAGTGCCCGTTGAGTGCCTCCTCGAGGAGGTCGATCTTGGTGCGCATCCGGGACCGCGCCTTCTGCGCTAGCATCTTCGGGTCGTGCTGTCCCGCGATCAGGGCGTCCATCATGTCCCGCCCGGAGACTCCGAAGATGTCGGAGGCGACGACGGAGAGTTTGATACAGGGCGTCCTCGAGAAGTTTTTCGACCCGATTCTTCTCGGCCGTGCGGGCGACGACCAGGGTGCTGCGGTAGCGGGTCAGGTCCCGCAACTGCCGGATCGGGCGCGGGGGCACGAAACTCGGCCGCAGCATTTGCCGTTCGGCGACCTTGCACAACCACACCGAATCGAGGACATCGGTCTTCGGCCGACCCGGTAGGTGCTTGACGTCTCGGGCGTTGACCAGCCACGGGTCGAGTCCGTGCGCCTCCAACAGGTAGAACACCGGTTTCCAGTAATCGGAGGTGGCTTCCATCACCACTCGCTCGATGCCGAGGTCGATCAGGTGATTGGCGAGCTCGGTCAGGGCCCGGCTCATCGTGGCATGGGTGGTGACCTCCTGCAGTCGCCGAGTGGATGTGCCATTGCCTGGGACGCGGACACAGCACACCAGCTCCGCCTTGCCGATGTCGAGTGCCGCGACTCGGGCGATGATCTGTTCCTCGTCGTGAGGTTCGGTGAGCATCTTCTGCTCCTGTTCTGCGCGCATACCGACCTGTCATGGGTGGTCGCCCGTGGGGGTCACAGGAGGGAAAGGAAGAGTGAATCTGATCCTCGTGCTCGTCATCGAATGGCAACATTGAAGGGCCCACGGCGTGATCCCCGCGCCCCGCTCGTACACAGTCTCGAGGAACTAGAGTATCGCGGCGTCGACGGGCGACCACGAGATCATTTTCATCCCTGAACGGGCGTCCCGCCAGGGACACCCGCGCTCGTACGCTGATTCATTACTGGGGCCTCCCACATCTTGTGGCTCTACCGGCGAGGACCCGTTTCCTGTCGGCAACCCACGGTTACATGTGAGTGAGGTCCCAGCCCAGCCCCTCATATCGTCTAACTCGGGTTCAATCGACGAAGGACTCTCGGAGGACGTTCTTGCGGACCTTCCCAGCAGGAGTTCGGGGAAAATCGTCGCGCATCACTCGGATAGACTCCGGCCATTTATGTTTGGCCATTCCGATAGTCTCCAGATAGGAACGGATCCGTTCGAGATTCGGCGGTACGATTCCCGGAGCCACACGCAAAAAGGCCAATCCACGCTCACCTGTTCGGGCGTCGGGTACCGCGACGACGGCAACATCACTGACCCCGTCCATTCCGATCAGCGCCGTTTCAACCTCGGCCGTACTGATATTCATGCCAGACCGAATGATGATGTCCTTCGACCGGCCCACCACGCTGAGACAACCGCGTTCGTCCATGACGCCGATATCCCCGGTGCGGAACCATCCGTCGGCATCGAAAGCATCAGCGGTCAACTCGGGGTCAGTGTATCCGGAGAACAGATCCGGCCCTCGGGTGAGGATATCTCCTCGTACGCCCACAGGAAGGTCTCTACCGCGATGATCAACGATCCGCACTTCGACCCCAGGGCAGGGGATGCCGTCGGTCATGGCCCGCTCTTCGAGCGTCTGCGTCGGGCGCCCGAGTGAGATACTCGGGTGTTCTGTGCATCCATACCCACGGGTCGCGATGATTCCGAGCGCGTCCGCGCGTCTGATGAGATCAGGAGGAACGGCCGCCCCACCGAGCTGTGAGATCTCGATCAACGCCCGATGTTCCGGAGTGCAGTTCGGATGATCGAGCAATGAGGCCAAAAAAAGGGGAGCTCCAGTGCCCGCCGAAAGCCTCTCTCGCGCCATCAAATCCAGCACATATGCGGGATCCCATCCATCGAGCAAATGCACTTCCTGTCCGAGGACCGGGGGAACCAACACCGAAACAAGCATTCCCGTGACGTGGCTGATCGGTGAGGTACTGGCGAGAGGACGGGTGCGGGCCGCCAGAAACGGAGCCATGTGGAGTCGTATCTCGGCCGCAAGGGCACGGTGACTGAGGATCACTCCCTTCGGCTCCGCGGTAGTGCCGGAAGTCCATCCGATGACTGCGGGCGAGGCCGGATCGACTCGCGCAGGCTCGGTCAACGCGTCGCCCTCGATGATGTCACAGAAACGTAGGGCGCCTTGCGGAACCGGCTCATCACCTATCACGATGACGTTGTCCAGATAGGGCAGGTGGGAGCGGATCGAATTCACTTCATCGAGCGGAACGCGGGTGCCTACCCTGTCTGAAATCAGGACGGTGCGCGCAGCGCAGGCGTTGAGGATGAACTGTAGGTCTTTGCCTGCGTGGCTGATGTCGATCGGAACGAGCACTGCGCCAAGGAGTGCGAGGCCGTAGAAGGCGGCAGTGGATTCGGCACTGTTGGGCAGTTGGAACGCCACTCGATCTCCCGGGCGGACGCCCAGTCGGCGAAGTCCACCCGCGAGTCGGCGCCCTGTCGCCGCGATGTCGGCGAGCGAGCCCTCCCATGGTCGATGCGTGGAGTGAACGCAGAACTTCTGTGCGCCAGAGTCGACGAGAGCGTCCGCCAGAATCGAAGGTAGCGTACTGCCGTCCCACCATCCGGCTGCGGTATATCGCGCTTCAAGCATGCGTGGAGTCACTCTTTGCTCCCCGTGTAGGTCCATCCCGGCAGCGTCACTATACATGTATACTTTTCTTTGCGTCACGGTATCGGCGCAACTGGGCGACACTCTCGAGCAAATGTCCATCACCCCTGGCTGCAATCAACTTTACATGTAAGAATAAGGGCATGAAAACTGAGTTCCGATACGACTTGCCGGACGAACTGAACGTCGTTAGCGACGGCGGCGTTCGTATAGTGACGCTCAACCGACCACTGGAGCTCAACGCGGCCAACCATGCGCTGCACCTGGGGCTGAGTCGAGTGTGGGATCAGTTGGGCTCCGATCCGGCTGCTCGGGCGGTGCTCCTGACCGGAAGCGGGCGGGCGTTCAGTGCCGGCGGAGACTTCGGCTACATGCAGGAGAACATCGACAACCCTGAGGTACGCGAGCGCACGATGCGCGAAGGACGGCGCATCGTAGAGGGAATTGTGCGGTGCCCGCTGCCGGTAGTCGCCGCCCTCAATGGCCCTGCCGTCGGCCTGGGGTGCAGCCTGGCCGTGCTGTCGGACATTCTGTTGATGTCGGACCGCAGCTTTCTCGCAGATCCTCATCTGCAGATGGGACTGGTTCCCGGTGACGGTGGCATGGCGTGGCCGTTGGCCGTGGGACTGTCCCGGGCTAAGCAGTACCTGCTTCTCGGGGAGAGGATTCTGCCCGAACAGGCGGTTCAGTTCGGGCTGGCCAGCCGTGTGGTGGCATCCGGTGAACTCGAATCAGAGGCACTCGCGCTCACTCACCGCCTGGCAGCGATGCCGGCCAAGGCGGTCCAGGACACGAAGAAGGCCTTGAACTCGTACGTCGAGTTACATCTGGAGGGTGCGTTCGCGGCAGGCTTCACCGGAGAACTCGACAGCATGGCGTCGACGGAGCACGCGGACGCTGTGAGTCGGGCACGTTCACGGAGCGCGGCAAGGCAGTAGGAAAGAAGCACGGCGCGCACGTGGGGGCGCGCCGCGCCGTACTTCCTTTGTACATCGCGCGAGGGCAGGGACCTTTCTGCCTGCAGGTGGTCGGACAGCGAGCATCCGTCCCGCGCTGGTGTCAGTGCGTGAGTTCGTCGCGCAGCACTCGTCGTAGCAGTTTGCCTGTCGGCGAGTAGGGTAGCGATTCGCGAAACTCCAGCGATTTGGGGATCTTGAACTTTGCGAGTGAATGCGCTGTCGCCGAAAGGATTTCTCGAGCGAGCGCGTCGCCGGCTTCGACCGTTGATGACGGGACGACCACGGCGTGCACGCGCTGACCCCATTCGTCGTCGGGCAAGCCGAGCACGGCTATGTCATCGATGGCGGCGTGGACCCTCATCACGTCCTCGATCTCGGCGGGGTAGATGTTCACCCCGCCCGACAAGATCATGTCGGTCCGTCGATCGACGATGAACAACCATCCGTCCTGATCGATGTAGGCCATATCACCTGTGGTGAAGTATGTCCCGAGGCGAGCAGCCGCGGTCTTGTCCGGATCACCGAAGTACTCGGAGGTCAGTCCGCCCGGATTCTGTATCCATAACGTCCCGACCTCGCCGGCCGGCAATGGGTTATGGAGGTCGTCGAGAATCTTCATATGCGCCCCATTGCCGTCGGCACGGCCGACGCTTCCGGGGTGTTCGAGCCAGTCAGCAGATGTAATGCTCGTGCCATAACCCTCAGAAGAGGCGTAATACTCGAACAGCACCGGCCCCAGCCATTCCAGCATGCGGCGCTTGGTTGGGATCGGGGTAGCGGCTCCCGAGTGGGACACGACTTTCAGGGAACCGGTGTCATACCGTCGCCGTTCAGCGATCGACAGCTGGAGCAGACGATGGAAGTGTATGGGCGCCATTTGCGCTGTGGTGACCCCGTAATGCTGGACTTTTTGGAGGAAGCTCCTACTGTCCCATTTCTCCATGAGCACGACGGTGTGTCCGTGATGTAATGCCTGCAATCCCCAACCGAGTGGCGCCCCGTGGTAGAGAGGGCCGGTAATTATGCTGACGGCATCGAGATCGTGTTCCATCCCCCGCAATGCCATCATCGGATCGATCGACTGCGCGGCGGTTTCCGGGTCCACCTTGTGGGCAGGCCAGTGGACCCCCTTGGGTCTCCCTGTTGTTCCGGAGGTGTATAACATCACCGACCCGTGAACTCGTTCCGGCGGAGGCGCCTCGCTTCTCCGGTCGATGAAGTCGGCAAACATGCGACCTGCCGAGGTGGGGTAGCCCAGCGTGATGCATCGATCAAGGGGCAGCGCGGTCGTCGATAGGGCGCGCCTTGCCGCTGAGAGATGCCGTTCTTCGACGAAAAGTAACTTACTACTGCTGCTGTCGATAATGTATGCGATCTCGGACGCCGTGAGGTGATAGTTCACCGGCACAACCTTGATCCCGACCTGCTCGGCTCCGAGGAGAAGCGCCAGGAAGTCAGCTGTGTTGGACGATAGCAGCGCGACTTTGTCGCCGACCTGCAGACCTTCGCCGCGTAGAGCATGGGAGATACGGTTGGCAACCCTATAGAGGTCGCCGTACGTGACCGACGCGCCACTCGCCTCAATCACCGCAACTTTATCCGGAACCTCACCGGCGTACTGGTAGAAATTCGCGCACACGGTACGCATCCCGGCCTCCTCAATAGTTGAGATCATGGATAGTCGAGATAATGCTGTCCGATTGGGCTGCAACGGAACTCCTCGACCGGTGCGCGGCCGAGCGTCGATATCTCGGATTCGAATACCTCGCAGGTGAAGACACCCGAAGCCGATGGACTCCTTCTCCACCTGCGCGACCCTTCACTGCTACTTGGGCAACACTCCCGGTGTGTCGGGAAAGTTGATGGCGACCCGGGCATGCGTGCCGCCGTCGGTGGCGGGCAGGCACACACCGGACATGTACGCGGACTCGTCGGAAGCGAGGAACAACGCCACATTGGCATTGTCCCGCAGGTTCGGGGGCCGGTTCAACCGCAGGGGCATGGCGGCGTGGTCCTTGACCCAGGGGCCCGTCACTTCTTCGTACGACTTTCCGAGGACCTCCGCCTCGAGGGGAAGCGGAAGGTTGGCGGACATTCCGTGGGTGGGACACAAAGCGTTGATGCGGATTCCGTATTTGCCGAGATCGAACGACAGTGCCTTCACCAAGCCGTTGGCACCGTGTTTCGACGCGGTATAGCTCACGAAACCTGGGTATGCCACGAGGCTGGCAGCTGACGTGGTGACGACGATAGTGCCGTATTCCTGTTTCTTCATAGCCCTGAACGCCGCTTTGGATGTGAGAAATACACCGGTCAGGTTGGTGTCTTGGACCGCCTGCCAGTTCTCGAGCGTGAGTTCATCGAAAGCAACAGTGCCGAAACCGACCTCGCCGATCCCGGCATTGGCGAACATGATGTCGAGGCGCCCGTAGGTGGAAACAGCAAGGTCGACCGCCGCATTCATTTCTTCTTCGACTCGTACGTCGGCCTTCATCCATACCGCTTCACCGCCGGCGTCGATTACCTCGGATGCAACCTTCTCGCTCCGCTTGGAGGACAGGTCGGTGACGACCACCTTGGCGCCTTCGGCGGAGAACAGTAATGCGCACTCGCGGCCCAATCCTGAACCGCCACCTGTGATGACCACTACTTTGTCTGACAAACGCATGGGTTGACTCCCCTGTAGTCTGCGCGACAGACCGGGTTGTGTGACCTGTCCGCTGCTGACGGATGGTACCGTTACTTTACAAGTAAAGTGGGCTGGATAACAGGGTAGACCCTCTCGGCTCACGAAAGTCGTACTTCGAAGGAACAGCACGCGGTCCAACGCCGCGAGTTGGTCGACACGGACAGGCGGACGGACCTCATGATTCGAGCAAGCGGACCGGTGCCCGTACTGAGTGGACGCGTGGCGCTGGTGACAGGTGGCGGCAGGGGCCTCGGCCGAGCCCACGCCATCGCACTGGCACAGGCTGGTGCGAAGGTCCTTGTTAACGATCTCGGGACGACGTTGAACGGATCCGGACGAGACGGTGAACCGGCCGCTGGAGTCGCCGCCGAAATCTGCGCGATGGGCGGTACTGCGATTGCCGATGTGCATGACATCGCGTCAGTCTCGGGCGGTCGGGCGGCGGTCGAGGCAGCGCTGGATCACTTCGGGCGGCTCGATATTGTTGTCAACAACGCTGGTTTCGCGCACGGAGGCGGAACCGTCGAGTGCCCCAACGAGGGGGAGTTCGATTCTCTGATGGCGGTGCATGTCAAGGCGGCGATGGGAACGATGAGCGCAGCAATACCCCACATGCGGTCCCAGGGATACGGGCGAATAATCAATACCGTCTCGGAGGTGGCCCTCGACGCCCGGTCAGGCGGATCACTGGGATATTCTGCGGCCAAGGCGGCATTGTGGTCGATCACGATGACCAGTGCATCGCAAGTGGCCGAGCATCGAATTACGGTCAACGCAATTTCGCCCGCCGCCCGCACTCGTATGAGCGCAGAACACCTGCGCTCATACGGACGAGTCCATGACCCGGATGGCGGCGTCAGCGATCTCGGCCCCGAACACGTAGCCCGAGTAGTCGTGTACCTGTCGTCTCCTGCCGCCGCGGACGTTACGGGCCGTGTCGTGCACGTAGCCGGCCGGCAACTACGCGAGTACGAATTACGTCGAACACCGAATACCGAGCTCGTTGAACGAGTTTCTACCGCACCGGCACCGAGACGACAGACCTGATGGTTGGTACGGGCCACTTCCCTTCAGGGTTGCCCAGGTCGAAGCTCGACGAACAGGCCTTCGGCGTCGGACACGACAACGTCCCCATCCAGGAGGCGCCCTGAGGCGTACCTTTTACGTCCTTCTTCGCGATCGAGGGTGGCCTCGAGTCGAAGTTGTTTGCCGACTGGTGTGATGTGTCGATAGTTGACGTGAATGTATGCGGTGCGCGCAATGCTACGGCCGCTACTGTTGGCGAGGCGACCCAGGACCTCATCGAAAAGCAAGGGGAGCGATCCCCCGTGCGCCGCGCCGTTTCCCCCGAGATGAAACGGAGTAAACGTCACGCGGGCCTCGACCCGAGTGTCGGACCATTGGTCGACGATGTGGGGCAGAAGAAATGGGTGGCCTCGACCCGGTAGGTCCAGCCTGCTCCCCGCCGGCCTTGCCGATTCCCCGACCTCGTATTCGGCGAGACGATCGGCAAGTTCTCCAAGCTGCTCCGCGAACTCGGGTACGAGTACTGCCGGCAGGTGCGCGGCCACGAAGGAGTCTTGAACGCGCCGCATTTGCGCGACGAGTTTCGGGTAATCGGAACCACCGCGTTTCATCATCGCGCCGAGGTGAGCCCAGCTGTCTGTCTGGGCGCCATGATCCGTTGAAGCTTCTTCATCGGGCGATGCTTCACGGGCGCTGTTTTCCATCACGAAGGATCCTCCTTTTCAGGGTTCAGAACCCCATCGATCGGCCGATCAGGTCCTTCATGATCTCGTTCGTCCCCCCGTAGAGGCGTTGCACCCGTGCGTCACGCCACAGGCGTGCGATCTCGTACTCGTTGACGTATCCGTATCCGCCGTGGAGTTGCAGGCAACGGTCCAAGATCTCCCACTGTGTCTCGGTGGCCCACCATTTAGCGCCCGCAGCCTCCTCTGCCGTCAACTCATCGGCGTTCACCGCAAGAATGCACTGGTCGACATAGGTCGTCATAACGTCGACTTTCGTGCGCATCTCCGCGATGGCATGTCTGTTGACCTGGAAGTGTCCGATCTCTTGGCCGAACGCCTTACGCTCGTGCGCGTAGTCGACAGTTAGCGCGAGAGCGCGCCGAGCCTGGGCCACGGCATGGACGGCGATGCCGAGTCGTTCGGCGGGGAGATTCTGCATGAGGTGATAGAAACCGCGGTTCTCCTCACCGATCAGGTTCTCAGCCGGTACCCGAACGTCCTGGAAGAACAGCTCTGCAGTATCGGCTGATTTCTGCCCGATCTTGTCCAGCTTTCGACCGCGGCTGAACCCCTCCATACCGTCTTCGACTACGAGCAAGGAGATGCCCTGATGCGGCTTGTCGGCCTGCGGATCGGTCCGGCAAACCACCAGGACCAAGTCCGCCAGAATCCCGTTGCTGATGAACGTCTTGGAACCATTGAGGATGTAGTGGTCGCCATCCTTCCGGGCAGTGGTTGCGATCCGCGCCAGATCAGAGCCGGCTCCGGGTTCGGACATGGCGATGGCGGTGATGTACTCACCCGTTACGTACTTGGGCAGCCAGCGCTTCTTCTGCTCGTCGGTGGTCAGCTCGGTGAAATATCCGGCGACGATGTCGTTCTGCACACCGAGGCCTAGGCCGACCGCCCCCGTCGCGTGAAACTCTTCGTTCAAAATCGCATTGAATCGAAAGTCCTTGATGCCCAATCCCCCGAACTCCTCGGGCATCTCCCAGCCGATCAAGCCGTGTGCGCCCGCCTTCTTCCACACGTCACGGTCGACTTGGCCGGACTTCTCCCATCGCTCGGTATGGGGGACGCACTCCTTCTCGAAGAAGGACCGTGCGGTGTGCCGGAACTGCTCGTGTTCCGGCACAAAGATACTTCGGCGCATGAGCTTAACCTTCTTGTCGTTCGGTAGGAGCTGCAGCAATGATGCTCGCGATTACTGCCTATACATGTATAGTACACTTGCATCGATTCCCACCAGCCCCTTCGGTCCGGCTCGACTCCGGGTGGAGTCGGCCTCGCGGATCAGGCCCACTTCCCGCAAAAAGGTGACAGATGTCCACTGAAGTACTCATTGAGCGACGAGATCGAGTTCTGGTGATCACGATCAATCGGCCTGATACGCGCAATGCGGTGAACGCCGCCGTCAGCAGGGGCCTTGCGGATGCAATGACGGAACTCGACCGATCGCCCGAGTTGTCCATAGCTGTTGTGACCGGCTCGGGAGGGAACTTCTGCGCAGGAATGGATCTCAAAGCGTTCTTGGCAGGAGAGGAAATTACCGTCGTCGGCCGCGGCCTCGGTTTCACCGAAGGTCCGCCCCGTAAACCAGTGATCGCGGCGGTGGAAGGATTCGCACTCGCGGGTGGTACCGAGCTCGTGCTGGCATGCGACCTCGTAGTCGCATCCCGGACCGCCCGTTTCGGGATCCCCGAAGTCAAGCGCGGCCTAGCTGCCGGCGGAGGCGGTCTGCTTCGACTTCCGACACGCATTCCGTATCAGGTAGCGATGGAGTTGGCCCTCACTGGCGATAGTTTCACTGCCGAGCGGGGACACGCACTCGGGTTCGTCAATCGACTCACCGAGGAAGGCGAGGCGCTCTCTGGTGCCCTCGAACTGGCTGAACGGATCACTGAAAACGGTCCACTTGCGGTGACGGCATCCAAGGAAGTCATCTGTCAGTCCAGTGGATGGTCGGGCGTGGAGGCATTTACCCGCCAATGGGAGATCCTCGCCCCAGTGTTCGAATCCGCCGATGCCATCGAAGGCGCGAGAGCCTTCGCTGAAAAACGCCCCCCGATCTGGCAGGGCCGATAAGCGTGCGGCATATGTTGTCGCTCGAGAACGGAGTAGCTGTGTCGTTGTCGCAAAGTGTCGCACTGGTAACCGGAGGCGCCGGTGGTCTCGGCGAAGCCGTCGTCCGTCGCCTGTACGAGGAAGGATGCACGGTCGTTATCGCGGACCTGGCCGATGACAAGGCTGTCGCGCTCGCCGATGAACTCGGGGAACGGGCGGTCTACGTGAAAACCGACGTGACGAGCGAAACAGACGTGATCGCGGCAATTGAAGCCGCGACGCGGTTGGGAGTTCTCCGATACTCGGTCATAGCGCACGGCGGGTTCGGAGTCGCAGAGAAGGTTGTAAACAGGGACGGCAGCCCAGGCAGTCTCGACGGCTTCACGAAGACCTTGGACATCTACCTCACCGGCACCTACAACGTACTGCGTTTGGTGGCTGCTCAGCTGGCGACGAACAAACCCGACGACGACGGCTGTCGTGGTGCAGTGGTCGCTACCGCGTCGATCGCGGCCTACGAGGGACAGATCGGTCAAGCCGCGTACGCAGCGGCGAAAGCCGGAGTGGTGGGCCTCACCCTTGCCGCAGCGCGAGACCTCAGCTCAATAGGGGTGCGAGTCAACACGATCGCGCCAGGAACGATGCGTACTCCGATCATGGAGTCGGTCGGGGAGGAGATGCTGGCGAAGTTCAGGGCAAGCGTGCCCTTCCCGAAGCGCCTCGGGACACCCGATGAGTTTGCAGACCTCGCGCTGTTCTTGTTGGCCAACGGCTACATGAACGGCGAAGTCGTTCGTCTGGACGGCGCCCAACGATTTGCGCCCCGGTAGGAAATCCCGACCTCGATCCCTCGATTGGAAGTGAACAGTATGCGAGACGCTGTAATCATCGAAGCAGTCCGTACCCCCATCGGTAAGCGGAACGGGGGCCTGGCAGATGTGCACGCTGTCGCGCTCTCGGCCCTCGTACTGGACGAGCTCGTTCGCCGTACCGGCATCGACCCGGCCATCATCGACGATGTCCACTGGGGGAACGTGATCAGTCTTGGGCAGCAGTCGGGGAACATCGGGAGGATGGCGGTTCTCGCCGCTGGTTGGCCGGAATCGGTTCCCGGTTTCACCATCGACCGCCAATGTGGTTCGTCGCAACAGGCCATCTCTACCGCTGCCGCAGCTGTGGTGTCAGGGCAAGCAGATCTCGTAATCGCCGGCGGAGTAGAAGTCATGTCAGCGGTTCCGATGACCGCAGCGGTCGTTCCCGGCACAGGGGAAATGGGCGGACCCGCTGTCGAGCGCTACGCGGATCAACTCAGCGAAGCAGGATTCGAAGGTCGCTTCAACCAGGGTGCGGGAGCCGAAAAGATAGCCACCCAATGGAATTTGTCCCGGACTCGTTTGGACGAGTACTCCATCGAATCACACGAGCGGGCGGCGACAGCACAGGATTCTGGCGCGTTTGTCAATGAGATTGTGTCTGTTCGAACCCCTGACGGCGACATCTCGGCCGACGAAGGCGTACGCCGGGGTTCGACATTGGAGAAGCTCGGCAAACTTCCCGCACCGTTTGTTGCGGATGGAAAGATTACGGCGGGTAACGCCTCTCAGATCTCTGACGGTGCGGCGGGACTGCTCGTAACGACATCGGAAAACGCCCGCAGACTCGGGGTCACGCCCATCGCTCGCGTCCACACCGCTGTGGTCACCGGTGACGATCCAGTGAAAATGCTTACCGGTCCGATTCCGGCGACGGCATTGGCGCTGAAGCGCGCTGGGCTGAGTATCGACGAGATTGACGCCTTCGAAGTCAACGAAGCCTTCGCTCCTGTCCCTCTCGCCTGGCAGATCGAAACTGGAGCCCGGATGGACAGGCTCAATCCTCTGGGTGGAGCGATCGCTCTCGGACACCCGCTCGGTTGCTCAGGGGCCAGACTGGCCACCACACTGATCCATCACCTCGAACGGACCGGCGGTCGGTATGGCCTTCAGACGATGTGCGAGGGAGGGGGTACCGCGAATGCAACCATCTTCGAGCGACTTCCCTAACAGCATTCAACTTCCCACACTACAGAGCGCGAGGTGGCCAAGTGTACAATGTTCAGCTTGATGCCGGCCTGCTACTCCTACGTGTGGTCGTCGGATCGACAATGGCGGCACACGGGTGCTACAAGTTCCTCGGTGGGGGCAGGATCGCTGGAACCGCCCGCTGGTTCGACAGCATCGGCATGAAGCCGGGGAAGGTTCAGGCGTTGCTTGCCGCAAGTACCGAAGTGGGGGCAGGATTGCTTCTTGCGCTGGGGTTGTTCACGCCTCTGGCTGGCGCTGCGTTCGTGGCACTGATGGCGGTGGCGAGTTACACCGTCCACCGTGGTCACGGATTCTTCGTCACTGGCAACGGATGGGAATACAACGTCGTTCTCGCGACAATCGGAGTTGCCTTAGCTGCAACAGGTCCCGGTCGGTGGTCGCTCGATCATGCGATCGGCATTGATGTCTGGAATGGGTGGTGGGCTCCGGCGATCGCGGCAGTCGGCGGGCTCGCCGCCGCGGCCGCCCTACTCGGCCTCTTCTTTCGTACCCCAATCGCTGTACACAGCGGCGACACCGGTTAACAGCCTCAACGCACCGATCATCTGATGCTGTCGTCGTGACTTTCGTTGCGCGGCTTGATTCGAAGCGTGTGCTCAGGTGGTCGCCCGTTCTCTCGTGTCGTAGGCGGACGAAGAAGCATCTGTAGGGACGGCCGAACACCTTGTCGAACAGGGTGTTCCACGCGGTCGCTACGGCAAACGCTGGGGTAGGTGCAACGTCAACCGGCGAGCCGAGTACGCGATCCGGACAGGAACCGACACGAGGGTCCGCCAGGCAGTGCCGGCGAACGCCCTCCTCAACCGCGGGTCGGCGGCAAGGGTAGCAGCGGAGCAGGTGAGGTTGGGGGCTATCACCGCGCGGACCCAATCATGCGGAGCTCTATTTGTTCTGGCTACGTATCAATAAGGAACGAGCCGCCGTGCGATCCATGTTCACCATGACCAGCTCGAACGAGTGCGCCGATCCCGGGCGCTGGGGGAGGGTCGCTCCCTAGACCAGATCTCTCTGCCAGGTCTGCAATGCCATCGACGCGCGGGCGTTCACAACGCTCATAACCGGTGGACGATGCGGTACGCGCATGGCCCAGTGTGCTCGTGGGCGCAGGGTGATGTATGCACGCGTCGCATGGACTGTATGGAGGGCGTAGGATACCGATGTCGAATAGCTCCTCTATGTGATTCGCTATTCGGCACGGTCATAGCTGCGTGTCTCTGACGCGTCATACCGGTGTGATCACGTATTCGAAGATCATGAGTTCTTCGGTGTAGCACGGCGGAGTGCCGGGTAGGAAGCCCATGTCATGCCGGCTTGAGCCGCATGTGGCTCCAACGAGGCCGTCTTGAATCCG
>NZ_JAUTXY010000010.1:0-280005 GCF_036327795.1 Rhodococcus artemisiae | reverse complement strand
CACCACAGACGGAAGAATGTGATGATCAGCAAAACAACCACCCACAAAAATGTGGGGGTCGCACCAAAACAATATTGGCACTGACATTCATCGGCACACTGTTGAGTTCTCAAAGAACACGCACACACCGTCGCTGTTCGAAAATACTTCCGAACCGCTCCGGGGCAACCGCTCCAACCTATCACAGACACTCTTGCAGGACAAAGCCCGCTTCGAATTCTCGCTGTGATCATCCTTGCAGACCTGAACACTACCATATACCCGACCCTTTCGGTTCGGGTTGGTGTCCCTGTCGCTCGAACGAGAACAAAGTTACGCCACCGCCAACGGAGCGTCAAATCGCCTGGTCAGACCCCTGCAGCGGTGGCGTCACCCTCGTGTCAGTCCTTCATGACGCGCACTCCGGCGAAGTTACGTTTACCGCGACGCACGACCATCCACTGGCCGTGGAGCAGATCATTCTCCGACGGCGTCCAATCCTCGCTCGAGACGCGGACATTGTTGACCGACGCACCACCCTCCTTGACTGTCCGCCGTGCCGCGCCCTTGCTCTCACACAGCTCCGTCGCGACGAGAAGGTCGACGATGGTGTTCGGATCGCCTGCCCGCACCTCCGCAACCGACGCCTCGGTCAACGCTGCAGCGAGCGTTCCTTCGTCGAGCTCCGCGAGTTCGCCGCGCCCGAACAACGCGAGGCTGGCGAGCTCGACGGCACGAGTATTCGCTTCACCGTGGACAAGGGTGGTCATCTCCGCTGCGAGACGCTTCTGTGCCTCGCGGGCGTGCGGACGTTCGGCAGTTGCGGTTTCGAGCTCCGCCAGCTCCTCTCGCGACAGGAACGTGAACCACCGCAGGTACTTGATCACGTCGGCGTCCGCCGCGTTGACGAAGTACTGGTACCACGCGTACGGGCTCGTCATCTCCGGGTCGAGCCACAGGCTTCCACCGCCGGTCGACTTCCCGAACTTCTTGCCGTCCGAGGACGTCACGAGCGGAACGGTCAGGGCATGTACCGAGGCTCCGTCTGTGCGTCGATTCAGTTCGACACCGGCGATGATGTTGCCCCACTGATCGGAGCCACCGACCTGGAGCGCACACCCGTACTTGCGGCGAAGTTCCACGTAGTCGTTGGCCTGCAGCAGCATGTAACTGAACTCGGTGTACGAGATACCGTCGCCCTCGAGTCTGCGTTTGACAGTGTCGCGCGCGAGCATGACGTTGACCGAGAAGTGCTTACCGATGTCCCGCAGGAAATCGACGACACTGAGCTGACCCGTCCAGTCGAGGTTGTTCACCACGACTGCGCCGGTGTCCGGGTCGCCGAAGTCGACGAATCGTTCGAGCTGGCCGCGAATGCGCTCTGACCAATCGGCAACAGTGTCGGCAGACTGCATGGTCCGCTCCCCCACGTCGCGCGGATCGCCGATCATGCCGGTCGCACCGCCGGCGAGCACGATCGGCCGGTGGCCTGCGCGCTGGAAACGCTCGAGCGCGAGCAGCGGAACGAGGTGACCTGCGTGCAGACTCGGCCCGGTCGGGTCGAATCCGGCATAGAGCGTGATCGGACCTGCATCGAGGTCCCGTCGGAGTGCGTCGAGATCGGTCGATTGGGCAATGAGCCCGCGCCAGGTCAGTTCGTCCAGAATTTGCTCAATCACCGTTCGATCATCCCATTACGGTTCAGGGCATCGGAGCGCGTGGGCTCCTTCGGTATACGGAGACACCGATTCCACCGGGGATCCACAACCGCCACGGCCGGTCGGCAGCGACACTGATCCCCACTCTCGGACCGGCCCCCACCTGTGATTTCGCATCGGAGAGGGTGACCGGTACCCGCGCGTCCGGCGCGAAGACGTCGAGACCGTTGTCGTCGAGAGTCAGACCCAGTGCTTCCGCAAGATTTCCGGGGCCGCGCGCGAGATTCTCCACGGGGGTCCCGGGTGTTCGCCGGGTCCGCACTGCCGATTCGCCGGTGATCACTTCGGCACCGCGCAACAGCACCGCGGAGGCTACGCCGGGGGGACCGACCGAGATATTCGCGCAGTGGTGGATGCCGTAGCTGCGATACACGTACAGGTGACCGGCCGGTCCGAACATGACCCGGTTGCGGCCGGTCGGACCACGGTACGAGTGTGCCGCCGGGTCCGGCCACGGGCCATCTTCAGGTCCGCCGTACGCCTCGACCTCGGTGATACGCAGCGTCACCTCACCGACGCTGATATGAGCAGCCAGCAAAGCGCGGGCCGCGGCAACCGGATCGAGTGCCGAGAGACGATCCGAGATCAGCTCGCGGCCCATCCGGCGACCCCGCGCGCGACGAAGTCCTCGTGCTCGGCGTCAGAGACGTCACGCGCGTCGTCGACGAGCAGAACCGGGATTCCGTTCTCGATGGGATAGGCGCGGCGCAGCCTGGGGTTGTACAGAACCGTGTCGTCGACGAGGAGAAGCGGCCCCTTGTCCTGTGGGCAGGCCAGGATGCTCAACAGTGTGGGATCGACGGCCACGGATGTCCTCTCGACGAGCTGATGGTGAACGCGCCCAGGCTACCGCGCCGCCGGACCGGTCCGGTCCGTGCCCGACTTCCACTTGGTCGCCACGGCCTTGGTGAACCGCCGGTACGTTCCCGTCGCCGGGTCTGCATACCAGGTCCGAACGCTGGGAGCAGGCAACCCTCGCGCACACAGAACCTCGGTGATCGGGCGATACGAAGGGCCGAGGGGGATCTCGGCGACCACATGTACCAGGTCCGGACGCTCACCGACCGGCAGAGCATCGAGCGCCACGGTGATCTCGGCGGCGGTCGGCGCACGATTCTCACGGAGCGTGACCGCCGCCACCGCGATGTGACGGTGACCGACGGTGACGCCGTACGACACGGCGAGGTCCACCCGGGGAAGGCTGCCGAGGACGTCGACGACCGGCTGCGCATAGACCGGACCATGTTGTGTCACGGTGACGGAACGCTTGTTGTCGAGGAGCCAGAAGTCGCCGTCGGTATCGCGGCGGAACAGATTCTCGGTGGGCACCCAGGCGTCGCCCGGTTCGAAAAGGCCGCGCATGACACCGGTGATCGCCTCGGCGGAGTGACCCCGTCGGCCGAGCAGCAGCCCGACCTCGTCAGGGTCACATTCCCGCACGAATCCACGATCGTCTTCGAGGAGTCGACCGGACACCGGATCGTAGGAAGCCAGTCGGACATCGGCGCTTCCCGGCAACGGGCGCCCCTTCGAGCCGATCTTCGCCCCAGAGACGTTCGCGAGCACGATGTCGCCCTCGGTCGAGGCGTAGAACTCGAGCACTCGGGCAGGTGCGAAGCGCTCCATGGTGCGTCGCCACAGACCGGGCGTCATGCCGGAGCCGAGGAACAGCCGGATGGGATGGATGTCGTCGGCATGCGATGAGGAGCTGTCGAGGATCGAACGCAGCATCGACCATGTATAGGTCACCACTGTCACGCCGTACCGATGAATCTCGTCGCGGAAGCGCGTGGGGTCCAGCTCCCGCGACAAGGCGATCCGCGCGCCACCCGCGAGCGCACCTCCGAGCCCGACGAGGAGTCCGGACGAATGATGTAGAGGTGCAAGGCAATACATTGTGTCGCCGCGGTCGAGCGACGCCGCGGTGGCGGTTCCGAAGGCCGACAGTGCCCACCTGTGGTTCGTGATCCGCTTCATCTCGAGCGTATCGCCACTGCCGGTGAACAACACGAATGCCAGCTCGCGGGCGAGGCCGGGATTCGGGACGTACCAGCCCGGTAACTCCACCGTCGACACGTCGACACGTTCGAGGTCGACCACCTCGGCTCCCGGAGGGAATTCGAGTTCACGAAGGTTTCCACCGCCCAGGACGAGCACAGGAAGACCGGTTGCGGTTGCGCGGTCGAGGTGCTCCGGGTCGGCGACGATCGTCTCCACAGCACCGAGCCTGATGGCTTCGGCGAGATCGGGACCCTCGGACAGCATCACCGACACGCCACCGAGCCGTGACACCGCCGCCACCGCGGCCATCGCGCTCGGGCGGGTTCCCATCAGGACACCGACGTGCATGGCAGGGCGGATGCCGCAGCCGATGAGTCCGAGGACAATGTTGTCGATCCTCGTGTCGACGACCTCGTACGTGTACACCCGGTCGTCGTAGATGAAGCAATCGCGATGCGACGCCTTGCGGGCCTGTTCCGCGAGGAGACTTCCCACGGAGACACGCGTATGCGATTGGAGCTGTCCCAACCGCGCGAGCCGCGGCAGGGCACGTACCGCCTCGCCCGACAGTTCACGGGCTCCACGCACCGCGCCGGCCGCGAGTCCGGCAAGACCCCCGACGACTTCGGTGCCGACCTCGGCGATGGTCGTCGCGGTATGGGTGATGCGATTGCCGATCGTCACACCGGTCTCACCTTCACCGTGCGGATCCGGCGTCTCCATCGGTGCCACGCCGACCGGCCGGTCCCCCTGACCGTCACGCCACTGCACCCATTCACTCACCGCGGGCCATGTCTGTTGTGCAGCAACGGATCCCACCACCAGCCCGAAGTGGCCCGCACGCAGTGAGTATTCGTACACCTCGGCACGTGGAGCAGCCTTGCGAATACCGCGCACGGCGAGTGGCTGGCCGATGTCGTCGACCTCGCCCACGAACGCGAGAACCGGGCAGGTGATCTCCGCGAGGCTGACGGCGCGGTCGTTGATCACGAACCCGCCGCTCATCATCCGGTTGTGTGCGATGAACTGTCGTAGTAGTTCGGCCACCGCCGGGCCGGACCACGCAACCCAGCCTTCGGTGTCCAGGAACCTGCGCTGAGGCTCTCGCGGCAGCAGTGCCTCACGATCGTGCAGTTGCAGGAGGAAGTCGATACGCGAGCGCACGGTCTTGACCGGATCGAGGAACTGGAAGCCCGCGCGCGCCATCCAGCCCGAGATCGCAAGGCGGTTGAACACGTGGTCTGCGAGGAAATCGGCCGATCGGACGGCAACTGCGTCAGGTATACCGAAGGGAAGCGCAGCCAGAGTGTCCACGGGGCTGCCGAACGTCACGAGGCTCGCGATGCCGCGGCTCCGTCGATATGCCGCCGCTTGGTAGCAGAACATGCCGCCCTGCGAGTAGCCCGACAGATGGACGGCACGGCCGGTGTAGTCGTGAACTCGATCGACGACCTCGTCGAGGGCGACGATGTGATCGGTGAGGGTCCGCCTCCACCCGCCCTCTTCCTGATCCGGGGACCCGAAGTCGACGACCCAGGGGTCGAGGCCCATCGAGTGCAGCAATCCGACAGCGCCCGCCTCCGGGGTGACGTCGTACACGTCGGCCGACATCATCATCGGCGGCACCAACACGATCGGGATTCCCGAGGCGGCGGTGTCGGATTCGGGGAAGTACCGCCGCAGTCGGTACATCGGAGTGCGGACGACGACCTGGAACGGGGACGGTGTCGCCCCTGATTCCAGGCCGCCGAATCGCACCACTTCGAGACCGTTCTGCGCCGTCGCGACCACACGACGCAGGGATCCGATCACAGCGTCACCGCTCAGCTCCACCTACCGCCCCCTCCATCCGGTGTTCCGGCACACCCGGTCGACGGCTCTCAGCCTGCCACACGGCGGGCAACTGTCGGTGTCGCGCCGGTGAGTGTCCCCGACAGCGCGTGTCGTGTCCCGAACTCGTCACTCTGTCAGGAACGCACCCATGAACGCAGGTCCTGCACTACCTCGCGTACTCCGTCGAGTTGCTCGACGACCCGGACCCCTGCCGTGCCACCACGCGCGTTCCGCGAGGCGACCGATCCTTGGACCGTGAGCACCTCGCGGACCCGGGACGTGAGCGCGGGATCGATCGCGACGAGTTCGTCGTCGGTCAGCTCGTCGAGCCCGACGCCGCGCCCTTCCGCGACTCGAACGCACGCCCCGGCCGCTTCGTGTGCGACACGAAACGGCACGCCCTGACGGACCATCCACTCGGCAATGTCGGTGGCGAGGGTGAATCCGGCCGGTGCGAGTTCTGCCATACGGTCGGTGTGGAACGTAAGTGTCGCGATGAGCCCGGCGATCGCGGGCAGCAACAACTCGAGCTGCGCAACCGAATCGAAGACCGGTTCCTTGTCTTCCTGCAGATCGCGGTTGTAGGCGAGCGGCTGCGCCTTGAGCGTGGCCAGCAGCCCGGTGAGGTTGCCGATCAGACGTCCGGCCTTGCCCCGGGTGAGTTCGGAGACGTCGGGGTTCTTCTTCTGCGGCATGATCGACGATCCGGTGGACCACGCATCGGCGAGCGTGACGTAACCGAATTCTGGGGTGCTCCAGAGGATCACCTCCTCTGCCATGCGCGACAGGTCGACAGCGATCTGCGCGAACACGAACGCAGCCTCGGCTGCGAAGTCGCGCGAACTGGTCGCATCGATCGAGTTGTTCGCGGCCGAGTCGAATCCGAGATCCGCTGCGATCGCATCCGGGTCGAGTCCGAGCGAGGACCCTGCGAGTGCGCCCGAGCCGTACGGCGACACGGCCGCACGCTTGTCGAAGTCGCGCAGGCGGTCGACGTCGCGCAACAGCGGATGCGCGTGCGCAAGCAGGTGATGCGCGAGGAGCACGGGCTGCGCCGCCTGCAGGTGCGTCTTACCGGGCATGATGGCGTCCGGATGGGCCGCAGCCTGGCCGGCGATGGCGTCGGCGACGTCGAGTACTCCGTCGGCGATGCGCCGTGCGGCATCGCGAAGCCACATGCGAAACAGTGTGGCGACCTGGTCGTTGCGCGACCGGCCCGCCCGCAACCGTCCTCCGACCTCGGGGCCGACCCGCTCGATGAGAGCGCGTTCGAGGGCACCGTGCACATCCTCGTCGGATTCGGCCGGGGCGAACGCGCCGGACGCGACGTCCGCGGCGAGTCGTTCGAGACCGTCGAGCATCGTCGCGAGATCGGCGTCGGTCAGCAGCCCCGCACCATGGAGGATCTTCGCGTGGGCCTGCGACGCGCGTACGTCGTACGGGGCGAGCACCCAGTCGAAGTGCGTGGACTTGCTCAGAGCCGCCATGGCGGCGGCAGGTCCGGATTCGAACCTGCCGCCCCACAGAGCACCTTCGTTGGTGCCGTGAGCTTCGGTCATCGCTTACAGTCCCAGGTCCCGCTTGGCCGCAACCTTCGAGGAGAGGCCGTGGATCTGCACGAAGCCCTTGGCATTCGACTGATCGAAACTGTCGCCCTCGTCGTAGGTGGCCAGGTTGAAGTCGTACAGCGACTCGGGGCTGCGGCGGCCGTTGACCGAGATGTGCCCGCCGTGCATGACCATGCGGATGTCGCCGGTGACCCGTTCCTGGGTCTTCTCGACGAAGGCGTCGAGCGCGTACTTGAGCGGAGAGAACCACAGGCCGTCGTAGACCAGCTCACTCCAGCGCTCTTCGACGCGACGCTTGTAGCGGCCGAGCTCACGTTCCAGGGTGACGTGCTCGAGTTCCTGGTGGGCGGTGATCAGCGCGATGGCTCCGGGAGCCTCGTAGATCTCGCGGCTCTTGATGCCGACGAGGCGGTCCTCGACCATGTCGAGGCGGCCCACGCCCTGAGCGCCGGCGCGCTTGTTGAGCTGCTGGATCGCTTCGAGCACGGTGACGTGCTTGCCGTCGATGGCGACGGGGCGTCCACCCTCGAAGCTGATGATGACTTCGTCGGGCGCCTGCCAGTTGAGAGTGGGGTCCTCGGTGTAGTCGTAGACGTCCTTGGTGGGAGCGTTCCACAGGTCCTCGAGGAAGCCGGTCTCGACGGCACGTCCCCACACGTTCTGATCGATGGAGAACGGCGACTTCTTCGTCACGTTGATCGGCAGGCCGTGCTCGCCGGCGAACGCGATGGCCTTCTCGCGGGTCCAGGCGTAGTCGCGGACGGGCGCGATGACCTGCAGATCGGGGGCGAGAGCGCCGAAGCCGACCTCGAAGCGGACCTGGTCGTTGCCCTTGCCGGTGCAGCCGTGGGAGACGATGGTGCCCCCGTGCTCGCGGGCAGCCTGCACGATGTGCTTCACGATCAGCGGGCGGCTGATCGCGGAGACCAGTGGATACCGGTCCATGTAGAGGGCGTTGGCCTGCACGGTGGGCAGGCAGTATTCGGTCGCGAACTCGTCCTTGGCGTCGACGACGACGGATTCGACAGCACCGCAGTCGAGGGCGCGCTGACGCACGACCTCCATGTCCTCGCCGCCCTGGCCGAGGTCGATGGCGACGGCGACGACCTCCTTGCCGGTCTCCTTGCCGATCCAGCTGATGGCAACGGAGGTGTCCAGCCCGCCCGAGTAGGCGAGTACGACGCGATCGGCCATGGTGATTGTGCTCCTTCTTGTTTTCGACGTACGTCTATCAGTGGTAGGTCAGGCGAGTGATTCGATTTTCGTAGCCAGGTCGGCTCCCGTAGTCGGTTCCCGAGCGATCACCGCGATGGTGTCGTCTCCCGCAATCGTCCCGACCACTTCCGGTAATGATGCACGATCGAGTGCACTGGCCAGATAGTGCGCTGCCCCGGGTGGCGTCCGCAACACCGCGATGTTGCCACTCGAGTCGGTCGAGACCAGAAGCTCACCGAGGAGTTTCGACAGGCGGTCGGTGCCTCCGGTGACCCCGCGTACCGGACTTCCGTCTTCTGGGACGACATACACGCCCGCTCCCCCGTCGGCCGCCCGGAGCTTGACGGCTCCGAGCTCCTCGAGGTCGCGGGACAACGTGGCGGTCGAGACTTCGATGCCCTCATCGGCGAGCAGGGTCGCGAGCTCGGTATGACTGCGCACCGCGCAGGTTGCCAGCAGCGCGATGATGCGTGCCTGCCGGGCCGCTCGAGTCGGGGCACTCACCGCAATGTCGTCTCGGCCGTGCACGGTGCTCATCGTCAGCTCCGACTCTGTTCGAGCAGCCACACGAGCAGAGCCTTCTGCGCGTGCAGACGGTTCTCGGCCTCGTCCCACACCACCGCACGGGGGCCGTCGATGACCTCGGCGGTGATCTCCTTGCCGCGGTAGGCAGGAAGGCAGTGCAGCACGATCGAATCGGATTCGGACAAGGCGACGATCTCGTCGTTCAGCTGGAACGGCCGGAACACCGCCTCGCGGTCGAGGCCGTCGTTCTCCTGTCCCATGGACACCCACGTGTCGGTGACGAGGACGTCGGCGCCCTCTGCAGCGGCCCGGGCGTCGCCGATGATGGTGATGCTTCCGCCGGTCTGCTCGGCGCGAGCGCGGGTGGCCTCGACGACCTCGGGGTCCGGTACGAACCCGTCCGGAGTCGCGATCGTGATGTGCATGCCGGCGGTGACGCCTCCGAGCATCAGCGAATGCGCCATGTTGTTGGCACCGTCACCGAAGTACGTCATCTTCAGGCCGGCGGTGCTGCCCTTGTTCTCGCGGATGGTCTGCAGGTCTGCGAGGACCTGACAGGGGTGGAACGTGTCGGTGAGCGCGTTGACCACGGGCACCTCGGAGTGGGCCGCGAGCGTCTCGACGCGGTCCTGTCCGTACGTGCGCCAGACCACCGCTTTGGTGAAGCGGGAGAACATGCGCGCGGTGTCGTCGAGGGTTTCGCCCTTGCCGATCTGGGTGGCGCCGGCATCGACGACGATCGCGTGCCCGCCGAGTTGTGCAATACCCGCATCGAACGAGAAGCGAGTCCGCGTGGACGTCTTGTCGAACAGGACAGCGACGCTGTACGGGCCTTCGAGGGGGCGACGCGAGAGCGGGTTCTTCTTCAGCTCTGCGGCGAGTTCGAGGACTTCGTTCTGTTCCGTCGGCGTGAGGTCGTCGTCGCGGAGGAAATGCCTGACCATGCTCACCGGTCTCCTTCTCGGGATGCGGCGTCGAGAATGTCCGGAAGCGCAGTGACGAACCCGTTCGCCTGCTCCTCGGTGAGGATGAGCGGAGGTGCGAGCCGGATCACGTCGGGTGCGGCGGCGTTGACCAGGAATCCTGCGTCGCGAGCGCAGGTTTCGACGGCAGCGGCCTTCGTGTCGGTGAGCACGACGCCGAGGAGCAGGCCCGAACCGCGCACGTGTTCCACGAGTGGGTGTCCGAGTTCTTCGATTCCGGCAGAGAGGGTCTTGCCCACCGAATCGACGTGGTCGAGTAGGTTCTGCTCGTCGATGGTGCGCAGCACGGCGAGCGCGGCCGCCGCGCACACAGGATTGCCACCGAAGGTTGTGCCGTGCTTGCCGGGGGTGAGCAGGTCTGCGGCGGGCCCGGTCGCGAGGACCGCACCGATGGGCAGGCCACCGCCGAGTCCCTTGGCGAGGGTCATCACGTCGGGAACGATGCCCGCTGCCTGGTGCGCGAAGTAGGTACCTGTGCGGGCGACGCCGGTCTGCACCTCGTCGAGCACGAGCAGGGCGCCGTGTTCGGAGGTGAGGCGACGTGCGCCGGCAAGGTAACCCTCGGGTGGCACGACGACGCCGGACTCGCCCATGATCGGTTCGAGGAACACGGCGGCGGTGGTGTCGTCGATCGCAGCGGTGAGCGCGTCGAGGTCGCCGTACGGGACGAATTCGACGCCGGCAGGCATCGGTTCGAACGGTGCGCGCTTGTCCGGTTGGCCCGTGAGCGCGAGGGCGCCCATGGTGCGGCCATGGAATGCCTTCTCGGCGGCGATGATCTTGGGGCGACCGGTGAGCCGCGCGATCTTGAACGCGGCTTCGTTGGCTTCGGTGCCGGAGTTACAGAAGAACGCGCGGCCCGGGTGCCCCCAGAGTCCGAGGAGTTGCTCGGCGAGGTCGAGCACCGGCTGCGACGCATATAGGTTCGACACATGACCGAGCTGGTTGAGCTGCCCGGTTACTGCCTCGATGATGGCCGGATGGCGGTGACCGAGGCTGTTGACCGCGATTCCGCCGAGCAGATCGAGATACTGCTTGCCGTCGGCGTCGGTGAGAACGGCACCGTCACCGGCGACCAGTGCAACCTTGGGTACGCCGTAGTTGTTCATCAATGAGCCTGACCAGCGCTGCTGGAGCTCGGACGTGCCGGTCATGCGGCGCCTTCCTTGTCGGGGGCAGGCACCACCATGGTGCCGATGCCTTCTTCGGTGAACAGTTCGAGCAGCACGGAATGCGGCTGGCGTCCGTCGATGACGTGCGCTGTGGGAACTCCGCCCTGCACGGCGCGCAGGCACGCCTCCATCTTGGGGACCATGCCGGAGTCGAGTGACGGCAGGAGAGTCCCGAGCGCGGCAGTGTCGATCGACGAGGTGAGCGAGCTGCGGTCGGGCCAGGCGGTGTAGAGACCTTCGACGTCGGTGAGGACGACGAGTTTCTCCGCGCCGAGCGCCTCGGCGAGGGCTGCGGCGGCAGTGTCGGCGTTGATGTTGTGCACGACGCCGTCGGCGTCGGGCGCGATCGTCGACACCACGGGGATGCGGCCCGCCGCGATGAGGTCGAGCACCGCGGCGGGGTCGACAGTGGTGACGTCACCGACGAGTCCGATGTCGGTGTCGCTTCCGTCGACGACGACGGTGCGACGGGTTGCGGTGAACAGTTGCGCGTCTTCACCGGAGATCCCGACCGCGAACGGCCCGTGGCTGTTGATCAGGCCGACGAGTTCGCGGCCGACCTGTCCGAACAGCACCATGCGTACGACATCCATGACCTCGGGTGTGGTCACGCGGAAGCCGCCACGGAACTCGCCTTCCATGCCGAGCCGCTTCAGCATGGCGTTGATCTGAGGGCCACCGCCGTGCACCACGACGGGGTGGATGCCGACCGTGCGCAGGAACGCCATGTCGGCGGCGAATGCAGCTTTGAGGATGTCGTCGGTCATGGCGTTGCCGCCGTACTTGACGACGACGATCTTGTCGCGGAACTTCTGCAGCCATGGCAGGGCTTCGGCGAGTACGAACGCCTTCTGGTGCGAGGTCAGGCTCGCGATGAGGTCGTCGGTCATGAGGTCTCCTGTATCGACCGGTGAGGGTGGGGCCGCCCGATCAGGACGAGTAGGCCGAGTTCTCTTCGACGTAGGCATGGGAGAGGTCCGTGGTCCGGATGGACACTTCGGCGTCGCCGACACCGAGGTCGATCTCCAATGCGATGTCGATACCGGACAGGTCCACCTCACGGGCGCCGGGTGCCCCGACACCGTCGATGCACACCGGGCGTCCGTTGAACGTCACCGAGATCTTGTCGGGGTCGAGCTCGATAGGGGCGATGCCGATCGCAGCGAGGACGCGACCCCAGTTGGGGTCGGAGCCGAACAGTGCGGTCTTGACGAGGCTGTCGCGGGCAACTGTGCGGGCACCGATCAGTGCGTGGGATTCGGAGGCGGCACCGCGCACCGTGACAGTGACGCGCTTGGTGACGCCCTCGGCGTCGGCCATCATCTGCGCTGCGAGATCGTCGCACACGGCGAGGACGGCGGCGTTGAGTTCGTCCTGGTTCGGGGTGACGCCGCTGGCGCCGGACGCGAGGAGCAGAACCGTGTCGTTGGTACTGGTGGCACCGTCGATGTCGAGCCGGTCGAACGTCATGCGGGTCGCGCCGCGTAACGCTTCGTCGAGTTGCTCGGCGGTCGCGACGGCGTCGGTGGTGAGGACGACGAGCATCGTGGCCAGGGCGGGGGCGAGCATGCCGGCTCCCTTGCCCATGCCGCCGACGTTCCACTTGTCGGCGTGGTGCAACGCGACCTGCTTGGGGACGGTGTCTGTAGTCATGATCGCGTAGGCGGCGTCGGTTCCGCCGGAGATTCCGCCGGCCAGTTCGTGGACGATCTCCTCGACACCGGCGAGGACCTTGTCCATGGGCAGGCGGTCACCGATCAGGCCGGTGGAACACACGGCGACCTCACCGGCGCCGGTGTCGGTGCCCCAGTTGCTGAGCGCGGCAGCGAGGGCCTCAGCGGTCGCGTGGGTGTCCTGGAAACCGCCGGGGCCGGTGCACGCGTTGGCGCCCCCCGAGTTGAGGACCACGGCACGCAGGGCGTTCGAAGCCAGCACCTGTTGTGACCACAGGACGGGTGCGGCCTTGACCTTGTTGGTGGTGAACACACCGGCGGCGGCGAGGTCGGGGCCTTCGTTGACGACGAGCGCGAGGTCAGGGTTGCCGCTGGCCTTGATACCGGCCCGGATCCCGGCGCCCCGGAATCCGGCGGGTGAGGTCACGCCCTGGGTGCGGATCAGCCGGCCCCCGGCGATCTCGACGGCGTCGGCGTAGACGTGCTCGGCGTGCTTGTCGGTGTTGTCGGTCACGGTGCCACTCCCACGGTGGGCAGGCCTGCGGTCTCGGCAAGACCGACGGCGAGGTTCATGGACTGGACGGCACCACCCGCAGTGCCCTTGGTGAGGTTGTCGATCGCGGCGATTGCGATCAGCAGTCCGGCGTCGGTGTCGACGGTGACGGCGATCTGCACGGCATTTGATCCGACTACGGCGCCGGTCGCAGGCAGCGCTCCCTCGGGAAGCAGATGCACGAACGGTTCGTCGGCGTAGGCCTTCTCGTAGACGGCGCGCACCTCTGCTGCCGACGCGGTGGTCGGTGCCGTGCACGTCGCCAGGATCCCGCGGGGCATCGGCGCCAGCACGGGGGTGAACGAGACGGTTACGGGTGTGCCTGCGAGCGCGGACAGGTTCTGCTTGATCTCGGGGGTGTGCCGATGTGCGCCTGCGACGCCGTAGGCGCGGGCCGAGCCCATCACTTCGGAACCGAGTAGGTCGACCCGCGGGGACTTGCCTGCGCCGGAGGTGCCGGAGACCGCGACGATCTGGACCGTGGGCTCGACGATCCCCGCTGCGACGGCCGGCGCCAGCGCGAGTGTCGCGGACGTCGGGTAGCAGCCGGGAACCGCGATGCGGGTGGCACCGGTGAGTTGCTCCCGCTTTCCGGTGAGTTCCGGTAGTCCGTACGGCCAGGTGCCGGCGTGGTCGGTGCCGTACCAGCGCTGCCAGTCGTCGGCGTCCTCGAGCCGGAAGTCCGCGCCGCAGTCGATCACGACGGTGGTGTCGGGGAGCTGTGCGGCGAGTGCAGCGGAGTGTCCGTGCGGCAGCCCGAGGAAGACCACGTCGTGACCGGCGAGGGAGTCGAGGTCGGTCGGCGCGAGCACTCGTTCCGCGAGTGGGTGCAGGTGCGGATGGAACTCGCGCAGGGTGGCGCCGGCGTTGCCGCCCGCAGTGAGCGCGCCGATGACAAGGGAGCCGTCCAGATAGGCGGGGTGTGCGAGGAGCAGGCGCAGGACCTCGCCGCCCGCGTAGCCGCTGGCGCCCGCGACCGCGACCCGGAGAGGCGACCGCGGTGTCGCTGTGAATGCCGGTGAGTTACCCATGCGGTTGATTATGCACCGTTGTGCAACTTATTTCATCACCGGGGTGGGGGCGGGCTCAGGTGTTCTTCAGTGACCGCCGGATCTCGTCGAGTTTGTCGGCCGCGGCCTTCTTCCGATCCTCGTACTTCTCGTCGAGGGTCCGACCGGTCGCACTCTCGTGGGCCAGTTCCTCCATGCCGATCGCTGTCCCCGCTCGGCGCTCGATCTTGTCGCGTACCGAGTCGAAGGTCGGCACCCCACCTTCGGTGTATCCGGTGATCTCCTCGATCGTGGGCGCCCGAGTCCCGGTCGGTGTGATGTCGGGATCGGGCGTCGGCTCCGGATCGATCGGTGGGACGTCGGGTATCGATGGGCCGGGCGGTACGTCGGGCACCGACGGCGTGTCAGGTCCGGCGGGGGTCACGTCCGGTACGGGTTCCTCCGGCTTGTCGGGATCCGGTACCCGCCCGGGAGGCGATTCATGCGTGCTCATCTTCCCAGGCTACGTCGCGCATCCACCTGCCGCTGCCGCGTCACGCCCGAAGTTCCGCTCCCACGGCGGCCGAGGCAGCAGCCACGGCGCTGTCGCGAGCAGCGCTCGCCTCGTCCTCGGTGAGGGTGCGGTCGTACGCACGGAACCGCAACGCGAATGCGAGCGACTTGCGCCCCTCGCCCACCTGGGAACCCGTGAAGACATCGAACAGACGGATGTCCTCGAGCAACTCGCCGCAACCGCTACGCAGGGCCGCTTCCACGCGTGCGGCAGGCACCTCGTCCGACACCACCACCGCGACATCCTGCAGGACCGCCGGGAACGGCGACACGACCGGGGCGGGCAGCAGCTCCACGATCGGCAACGCATCGAGGTTCAGTTCGAACGCGCATGTCCGCGCGGGCAGTCCGGCGCGTTCGACGACGGCCGGGTGGAGCTCACCGGCATGTCCGACGACGACACCGTCGACCAACAGCTCGGCGCAGCGGCCCGGGTGCCACGGCAGGTACTGCGCCGCGCGGCGCTCGAGCTGCACACCCGCGGCCCGGGCGATGGTCTCGGCTGCGGCGAACGCGTCGGCCGCTTCCCCGGCCCGGCCCGGCCCCCAGGGGCCGGCAGGTTCCCGCAGGCCCGACAGGACACCGCCGACGTGCACGGGCTGCTCGGGCAGAGACCGCTCGAGGAGGGCGATCTCATCGTCGGTGGGGCGCCGGTCGACGGGCAGCGCCGCGACCGAGGTGGTCTCGGAGCCGGGATGAACGACCTGTGCAATCGAGAAGAGCGCGACGTCACGCTGTCCGCGCGAAATGTTGCGGGAGAGTACTTCGAGCAGTCCCGGCAGCAGCGTCGTCGCCAACTCCGGTCGATCCGCCTCGAGCGGGTTGAGGACCTTGGTGGTGGTGCGGCGCGGGTCGTCGGCGTCGAGTGCCCACGTGTCGAACACGCCGGCGGGCAGGAACACCGGGGCGAGGACCTCGATGTAGCCGTCGGAGGCGAGCGCACGGCCCACCGAGCGCCGGCGACGCTGACTCGGGGTCAGTCCTCGTCCGGCCGGCGCAGCCGGGACGACCGAGGGGATCTGTTCCAGGCCCTCGAGACGGAGGACCTCCTCGACCAGATCTGCGGGCTGGCGCAGATCCGGACGCCACGACGGGGGTGTGACGACGAGCTGACCGTGCCCGTCGTCACCGACACCTACTTCGACCGCGCAGCCGATCTGTGTGAGGCGACGCGCGGCGGTGCCGTTCGCGTAAGTGACACCGGCGGTGCGGTCGGGCAGGTCGATGTCCATGTGGACCGAAACGGTCTCGGTGGGTACCGAGATGTCGGTCAGGGTCGGCTCGACGCGCCCGCCGGCGATCGATGTGAGCAGCGATGCCGCACGATCGAGCGCCGCGAGCGCAACCTCGGGATCGACGGTGCGCTCGAATCGCTTGCCGGCCTCGCTGCTGAGCTTGTGTCGGCGATTGCCGCGGAACACCGCGAGCGGATCCCAAGTGGCGGCCTCGAGGAGGATCTCGGTGGTGCCGTCGCCGACCTCGGTGGTGGCGCCGCCCATGATTCCGGCCAGGGAGATGACACCGCTGTCGTCGGTGATGACGACATCCTCGGGATCGAGGTCGCGTTCCACACCGTCGAGGGTGACGAGCTTCTCCCCCACTGTGGCGCGACGGATCACGATCTCACCCTGCAGGGTGGCGGCGTCGAACGCGTGCAGCGGCTGACCCAATTCGAGCATCACGTAGTTGGTGACGTCGACCGCCGGTGAGATCGGGCGGACCCCGGCCGTGTGCAGGCGACGCTGCATCCACCAGGGGGTGACCGCGGTCGGGTCGATACCCGTGACCTTCCGCGCCGCGAATCGCGTCGCGCCGGCCTCCGGTTCGAGGCGGATCGGGTAGCTCTCCCCGCCGTCGGACGGCAGGGACGGGACCTGCGCCGGGTCGATGAACTCGAGATCGAAACCACACGCCAGCTCGCGGGTCAGGCCGCGCAGCGAGAAGCAGTAGCCGCGGTCGGGGGTGATGTTGAGTTCGATGACGGTGTCGCCGAGCCCGAGCAGGTCGTTCGCGTCGTCGCCGGGCTCGCCGGAGCCGGGTTCGAGGATGAGGATGCCGGAATGGTCCTTGCCGATACCGAGTTCGGCGACCGAGCAGATCATGCCGTCGGAGACCTGCCCGTACGTCTTGCGCGCCGCGATGGCGAAGCCCCCGGGCAGCACTGCACCGGGCAGCGCCGCCACGATGAGGTCGCCTTCGGTGAAGTTGCGGGCACCGCACACGATGCCGCGGGGCGCGTCCTCTCCCACATCGACCTGGCAGAACCGGATGGGCTTCTTGAAGCCCTCGAGTTCGGTGATCTCCTCGACACGTCCGACGACGAGGTGGTCGACGCGCTCGAGGGTCTCGATGTCCTCGACCTCGAGTCCGACCCTCACGAAGCCCGCGTCGAGTTCCTCCGGGGTGACGTTCCACTCGGGGGTGGCGCGCTGCAGGATTTCCGCCAGCCAGGATTGCGCTACTCGCACTTGAGCTCAGCTTTCTCGTTCGATGTCGGTCTCGGGTCGGAGCGTCGGCGCCCGTCGGTCAACGGGTCAGGGCGTCAGCCCTGCACCCCGAAGGGCACGGGTCAGGGCGTCAGCCCTGCACCCCGAAGGGCAGGGTGAAGCGGATGTCGCCTTCGACGATGTCGCGCATGTCGGAGATGCCGTTGCGGAACTGCAGTGTGCGTTCGAGGCCCATGCCGAACGCGAATCCGCCGTACACGTCAGGATCGATGCCGCTCGCGCGGAGCACGTTGGGGTTGACCATGCCGCAGCCGCCCCATTCGACCCAGCCTGCGCCTCCCTTCTTGTTCGGGAACCACACGTCGACTTCGGCGGACGGTTCGGTGAACGGGAAGTAGTTCGGCCGCATCCGGGTCGTGGTCTCGGGGCCGAACAGGGCACGGGCGAACGCGTCGAGGGTGCCCTTGAGATGCGCCATGGTCAGGCCTTTGTCGACCGCGAGTCCCTCGATCTGCGAGAACACCGGGGTGTGCGTGGCATCGAGTTCGTCGGTGCGGAAGGTACGGCCGGGGCACACCACGTAGATCGGGATGTCGCGGCTGAGCATCGTGCGGACCTGCACCGGCGAGGTGTGCGTGCGCAGCACCTGTCGGGAGCCCTCGGGCGCGATATGGAAGGTGTCCTGCATCGTCCGGGCCGGGTGGTCGGGCAGGAAGTTCAGGGCATCGAAGTTGTAGTGCTCGGTTTCGACTTCCGGCCCCTCGGCGATCTCCCAGCCCATCGCGACGAACACGTCGGAGACCTGCTCGGAGATGATGGTGATGGGGTGCCGCGCGCCGAGCGCGCGGCGGGTCGCGGGGAGGGTCACGTCGATCGATTCGGCGACGAGGACGGCGGCGTCGCGCTGCGCCTGCAGTTCTTCGCGGCGCGCGTCGAAGGCGGCCTGCACTGCGGTGCGGTGTACGTTGACGCGTTTTCCGGCGTCGGCGCGTTCGGGGCCTGGTAGGGATCCGAGGGCACGCTTCGCAAGCGAGATGGGTGCCTTGTCCCCGAGGTGAGCGATCTTCGCCTGGGCGAGTTCGTCGAGGTCGCGGGCCGCGCCGAATCCTTCGAGGGCTGCCTTCTCTGCCGCAGCGAGTGCGTCCTCGGTCAGCGCTTGGGGATCGACTTCCGGCGGGGTGCCGCCCTCTTTCTTGGCCACGACCGGTGCAACTCCTTCTTCGGGCGAACGGTTCTTCGTCGGTGGGTGAAGCCGGTGCAGCGAGGCCGCACCGTAGAAATCCTAGGTTAGGCGCGTAGCGGACCGGTGCTGCACCCGGGCACTCGCGTACATGCAGATCGCGGCGGCGGTCGCCAGGTTGAGGGATTCGGCACGACCGCGGATCGGGATCCGTATCCGGTGGTCGGCACGGGCGGCCACTTCGGGGGGGAGTCCGTGGGCCTCGCTGCCGAACAGCCAGGCGGTGGGTCCGGCGAGCAGTTCGTCGGCCTCGTCGAGGTCGACCTCACCGTCGGCCGCGGTTGCGAGGATGCGGATGCCTCCGGCGGTCACGGCGTCGAGAACGCGAGTGGTGTCGCGCTCCCGCACGACGGGCAGGTGGAACACGCTGCCGGCGGATGAACGCACGCATTTCCCGTTGTGGGGGTCGACGCTGCGGCCCGCGAGGATCACCGCGTCGGCCCCGACCGCGTCGGCGACACGGATGAGGGTTCCTGCGTTGCCGGGCTCCCCCATCTCGACCGGGATTGCGAGTAGCCGTGCCCCGGAGCCGAGTGCCGAGCCGAGAGGCACGTCGAGGGTGTTGCACACCGCGACGATTCCGGGCGGGGAGACGGTGTCGGACAATCGCTCGGCGGCACGGTCGGTGACGGTGCCGACGCGGATGCCGCGGCCCTGCGCGGTGGTGACGAGGTCTCGGTAGCGCTCGGCAGCGGCTTCGGTCACGAACACGTCGTGGACGACTCCGGACTCGAGTGCCTCGGTGACCGAGTTCTCACCTTCCGCGAGGAAGCGTCCGGTTTTGCGCCGTTCGGCGGCACGGAGCAGTTTGACAGCAGAAACGACCCGTGGGGTGCGCTCGGTGAGCGGGTCCACGGGCCGTTCCGGTGCTGGATACTCGTTCAGCGTCGCGCTCAGGCAGCAGGAGCGTTGACGTCGGCCGGCAGCGCAGCCTTCGCGACGGCAACCAGGCCGGCGAATGCCTCGGCGTCGGAGACGGCGATTTCCGCGAGGTTCTTGCGGTCGACCTCGACACCTGCAGCCTTGAGGCCCTGGATGAACCGGTTGTAGGTGATGTCGTTCGCGCGGGCCGCAGCGTTGATGCGCGTGATCCACAGCTTGCGGAAGTCGCCCTTGCGTGCGCGACGGTCGCGGTAGGCGTAGGTCAGCGAGTGAAGCTGCTGTTCCTTGGCCTTGCGGTACAGACGCGAGCGCTGCCCGCGGTAGCCCTTGGAGGCCTCGAGAATCGAACGGCGCTTCTTCTGGGCGTTGACGGCCCTCTTCACGCGTGCCACTGATATGTCCTGTCAGGTTCGGGGGGCTGGTACTCGGCCCCCGGGATGGTCGGTCGGGAGGGCTCAGATGTCGAGCAGGCGCTTGATGCGCGGTGCGTCGGCGGGCGCGACGACGGCGGTGCCGTCGAGGCGGCGCGTCACGCGCGAGGACTTGTGCTCGAGCAGGTGGCGGCGACCGGCCTTCTGGCGAAGGATCTTTCCGCTACCGGACACCTTGAAACGCTTCGCGGTGCCGCTGTGGGTCTTCGACTTGGGCATGGAGTCCTCAGTTCTTGTCGTGGGTACATCGGTGCGGTGCTCGCGCAGCACCGGATGTGCTGCCGGAGCGGCTAGCTGGTCTGTGCCTCTCCCGACTGCTCCTGCTGCTCCGGCGCCGCAGGCGCGGCGGGTTCTGCAGGTGCTGCGGGGGCTGGCCGGGAAGACTTGGCCGGAGCGGCGTGCGCGGCTTCCTGAGCCTTGGCGCGGGTCTTCGCGCCCTTGTGCGGGGCCAGGACCATCGTCATGTTGCGGCCGTCCTGCTTCGCGGACGTCTCGATGAATCCCAGGTCGGCGACATCGGCGCCGAGACGCTGCAACAGACGGAATCCGAGTTCGGGCCGCGACTGCTCACGACCACGGAACATGATGGTCACTTTGACCTTCGAGCCGGCCTCGAGGAAGCGAACGACGTTCTTCTTCTTGGTCTCGTAGTCGTGGTCGTCGATCTTGGGACGGAGCTTCTGCTCCTTGATCACGGTCAGCTGCTGGTTCTTGCGCGATTCGCGCGCCTTCTGCGCGGCTTCGTACTTGAACTTGCCGTAGTCCATGATCTTGCAGACCGGCGGGCGGGCGTCGGGGGCCACCTCGACGAGGTCGAGGTCGGCTTCGATGGCCAGGCGGAGTGCATCTTCGACACGCACGATTCCGACCTGTTCACCACCCGGTCCGACGAGTCGGACCTCGGGAACACGGATGCGTTCGTTGATGCGGGTCTCAGCGCTGATGGGGCCTCCTAGGTAGAAATGCGGTGTGGTCTCTGCTGACCGCACCGCAGCACGCGGGGCCCGGCGATTCCTCGACGAAAAAACCCCGCTGCGGTGCTGTTACACCTCGCGGGGTCCGTACCGACCGGTCGACGCGCCACGGCATTACCGCGACCACGTTCCACACCCTCATGGGCGTGAACTCTTCGAGCGCCGGAGCGTTCGAAGGACCGGACCACTGCGCCGTTGAACTACCCGGCCAGAGGTGGGAGGCGGACTCCACTTGCTGCCCACGTGAGTACACGAGGGCGGTCGTGAAAACCAGTTTAGCAAGAGATGCTCGTCGGCGCCGAATCGGACGTCGGAGCGCACACCCGGGAACCGAGCACCGCGCCATTGGTGGGATCCTCGAGGACATGACCGATACCCCCGACCACACCGACCAGCCCGCGGACGTCCGCGACCTCGCCGACATCCCTGCAGTCGAGGTGATCAGCCGCGCTGCGGTGATGCTGATGAGTTCCGCTGCGGAGAAGCTGGGCCTGGCCGACGACGAACCCGACGCGAGCGACCGTCTCGACCTCGACGAGGCGCGCCGAGTGATCACCGCGCTCGCCGGGCTGGTCACCGCCTCGGTGGAATACCTCGGCCCGCACGCCGGGCCGATCCGTGAGGGCCTGCAGGCGCTTCAGAAGGCATTCCGCGAAGCGTCCTCGGTGCCCGACTCACCCGGTCAGGGCCCCGGCGAAAAATACACCGGTCCTGTCTACTGACGTTCGGCGCGTGCTCGTCCCGCCTCCTCAGCCGGCGGCGGCCTTCTTCCGGGACGCACGCTTGCGGGCGGGACGAGCCGACTTCTTCTGCGGGGCCGGAGCGGACTCGGCGAGAGATTCCGCGAGGAATCGACCGGTGTAACTGCGCTCGACTGCCGCGACGTCCTCGGGAGTGCCTTCCGCAACCACGGTGCCGCCGCCCGATCCACCTTCCGGGCCCATGTCGATGATCCAGTCCGATGTCTTGATCACATCGAGATTGTGTTCGATGACGATGACCGTGTTGCCCTTGTCGACGAGCCCGTTGATGACCCCGAGCAACTTCCGGATGTCGTCGAAGTGCAGTCCGGTCGTCGGTTCGTCGAGGATGTAGGCGGTACGTCCGTTGGAACGTTTCTGCAGTTCGGCGGCGAGCTTGACGCGCTGCGCCTCGCCGCCGGACAGCGTCGTCGCGGGCTGGCCCAGGCGGACGTAACCCAGACCCACCTCGACGAGCGTCGCGAGGTAGCGGTGGATCGAGGTGACCGGCTCGAAGAACTCTGCGGCCTCTTCGATCGACATGTCGAGCACCTCGGCGATCGTTTTGCCCTTGTAATGAACCTCGAGTGTCTCCCGGTTGTACCGGGCGCCGTGGCACACCTCGCACGGCACGTACACGTCGGGCAGGAAGTTCATCTCGATCTTGAGGGTGCCGTCGCCCGAGCACGCTTCGCAGCGGCCGCCCTTGACATTGAACGAGAAACGTCCCGGCTGGTAACCGCGGACTTTGGCCTCGGTGGTCGCGGCGAAGAGGGTGCGGATCTTGTCGAACACCCCGGTGTAGGTCGCGGGGTTCGACCGCGGTGTCCGTCCGATGGGCGACTGATCGACCTGCACAAGCTTGTCGAGCTGATCGAGGCCGTTGATGCGGGTGTGCCGGCCGGGCACCTGCCGCGCGCGGTTGAGCTTGTTGGCCATCACGGTCGCGAGGATCTCGTTGACGAGCGTCGACTTGCCGGAGCCCGACACACCGGTCACGCAGGTGAGCACCCCGAGGGGGAATGCGACGTCGATTTCACGGAGGTTGTTCTCCCTGGCACCGATCACGGTGACCTGACGTTTCGGATCGACGGGTCGGCGCACGAGTGGAACCGGGATCGTCTCGCGACCCGACAGGAACGCGCCGGTGATCGATTCGGAATTGTCGAGAAGCCCTTTGTAGGTGCCGCTGTGTACGACGTGCCCGCCGTGCTCTCCGGCGCGGGGGCCGATGTCGACCACCCAGTCCGATGCACGGATGGTGTCCTCGTCGTGTTCGACGACGATCAGCGTGTTCCCGAGATCGCGCAGCCGGGTGAGGGTGTCGATCAACCGGCGGTTGTCGCGCTGGTGCAGCCCGATCGACGGCTCGTCGAGCACGTAGAGGACACCGACGAGACCGGAGCCGATCTGGGTGGCGAGACGGATACGTTGGGCTTCACCACCGGACAGGGTGGCGGCGGCGCGGGCGAGGGTGAGGTAATCCAGGCCCACGTCGAGCAGGAAGCCGAGCCGTGCCTGTACTTCCTTGAGGACCTGACCGGCGATCGCCGCTTCGCGGGGGCCGAGAGTGAGGCTGTTCAGGAAGTCGGCGCACTCGGCGATCGACAACTCGCACACCTCGGCGATCGACTTTGCGCCGCGGTCGCAGGCGGTGATCGTGACAGCCAGGATCTCGGGGCGCAGTCGGGTGCCATTGCACGTCGGGCACGGAATGTCGCGCATGTACCCGTCGTATCGTTCCTTCATCTGCTCCGACTCGGTCTGTTCCATGCGGCGATGCAGAAACGGCATGACGCCCTCGAACTCCGCGTAATAGGAGCGGACCCGACCGTAACGGTTCTTGTAGCGGACGTGCACCTGTTCGGTGCTGCCCTCGAGCACGGCCTTACGGACCTTCGCAGGCAGCTTCTTCCACGGGGTGTCGATGTCGAAGCCCATGACGTCGGCCAACCCGGTCAGCAGCCGGGTGAAGTATTCGGAGCTCTGCCCCATCGACCACGGCGCGATTGCCCCCTCGGCCAGGCTTCGGTCGGGGTCGGGTACCACCAAGTCGGTGTCGACCTCTTTGCGCACGCCGAGGCCGGCACAGTCGGGGCACGCGCCGTACGGCGAGTTGAAGGAGAACGAGCGCGGCTCGAGGTCGTCGATCGCGAGGGGGTGCGCGTTCGGGCAGGCCAGGGTTTCGGAGAACCGGCGTTCGCGATCGGGGGCATTCTCGTCGCGGTCGACGAAGTCGAGGACGACGATGCCTTCGGCGAGGCGCAGCGCGGTCTCGACGGAATCGGTGAGGCGCTGCTTGGCGGAGGGCTTCACGGCGAGGCGGTCGACCACCACCTCGATGTCGTGCTTCTCCTGCTTCTTGAGCTTCGGCGGCTCGGAGAGCGGGTACACCACCCCGTCCACTCGGACGCGGGAGTACCCCTGCACGGTGAGGTGCTCGAACAGGTCGACGAACTCGCCTTTCCTGGTCCGCACCACGGGGGCGAGGATCTGGAAGCGGAGGCCCTCGTCCATTTCGAGGACCTGGTCGACGATCTGCTGTGGTGACTGCCGTGCGATCTTCTCGCCGCAGACCGGGCAGTGCGGTGTGCCGGCGCGCGCGTACAGCAGCCGGAGATAGTCGTAGACCTCGGTGATGGTGCCGACGGTAGAGCGCGGGTTCCGGTTCGTCGATTTCTGGTCGATCGAGACCGCAGGTGACAGGCCCTCGATGAAGTCGACATCGGGCTTGTCCATCTGGCCGAGGAACTGCCGTGCGTAGGCGGACAGTGACTCGACGTAGCGGCGCTGGCCTTCTGCGAAGATCGTGTCGAACGCGAGGCTCGACTTGCCGGACCCGGAGAGGCCGGTGAACACGATCAGACTGTCGCGCGGCAAATCCAGGTCGACACCGCGCAAGTTGTGCTCGCGTGCCCCTCGTACGATCAGGCGATCCGCCACGCCAGTTCCTTCCTAGTCGACAAGGCCGCATTCGGGCCCTGGCCCATCGTAGGCGCGCCCACCGACACGTTCCGGTCTGCGACCACTCCACCTCGGACGATGCGTCACAGCGGTAACGTGCGGCACATGACGCAGCAGCCCCTCATCATCGACGACCACTACACCGGCGCGGTCTCCCCCGGCGGTCCCGCGCAGCGCCGTACGATTCCCGGCGCCACCATCGTCAAGCTCTCGGTCGGGCAGATGGACAACAACACCTACCTCGTCACCGACACGGCGACCGGGAGATCACTGTTCATCGACGCGGCCAACGAACCGGACCTGCTCGTGCCCTACCTCGCCGAGCACGCGCCGGACCTCGAGCTCATCGTCACCACGCACCAGCACTGGGACCACTGGCAGGGACTCGAGCAGGTCGCTGCCGCGACCGAGGCACCGACCGCCGCGCATCCGCTCGACGCCGAACCGTTGCCCGTGACCCCGCAACGTCTGATCGAGGAAGGCGACACCGTCCGGATCGGCGAGCTGTGCCTCGAGGTCCTGCACCTGTCCGGACACACCCCCGGTTCGATCGCGCTCGCGCTCGAGGAGGACGGCACCGGACGTCACCACGTCTTCACTGGTGACTGCCTGTTTCCCGGCGGCATCGGAAAGACCGCGGACAACGAGAAGTTCACATCGTTGCTCGACGACGTCGAGATGAAGCTCTTCGGACGATTCGGTGACGACACGGTGATCTACCCCGGCCACGGCAAGGACACCACGCTCGGAGCCGAGCGTCCACATCTCCGGGAGTGGCGCGAGCGTGGCTGGTGACGCCGAGAGGCCCCGTCTGCGAGGTGAGGCGTGAATCACGCCGAGGATGCCGTACTGTCAGGACATCAGGACCGTTCAGGTCCTCAATTGAGGGTGGCAGCATGGCCGACAAATCTCCTCGTAGTTCCATGTCCGAGAAGTCCGGCAAGTCGCTGAAGGAAAAGCGCGCGGACAAGAAGTCCCGAACAGGCACCAACGCGGACCCCGAGATCGTCGCCCACGTCAAGAAGCGCTGACGCGACCCGCCCACTGTCCCCCAATCCTGCAGGAGCACAACTACATATGCTTGATCTCGGTGTCTTGGCGCATTCCCGGAAGAGGAACGAGCGCCGTCTGCCGATCCATCCGCGTCACTTCCATCGGATCGACGACGACCTGCGCAGGCACATCTTCCTCGAGCCCGGGTACGGCGAGCCGTTCGGCGTGTCCGATTCCGAGCTGGAGCCGTTCATCGCGGGTTTCCGCTCCCGAGATCGACTGGTCGCCGAGTGCGATGTGATCGCTCTCCCCAAGCTCCAGGCGAGTGACCTCGAGGAGTTCCGCGAGGGGCACACGGTATGGGGGTGGCCACACTGTGTCCAGGACACCGAAGTGACGCAACTGGCGATCGATCGCCGCCTGACCCTCATCGCGTTCGAAGCGATGAACCACTGGCGCAGCGACGGAAGTTTCGGGCTGCACGTGTTTCACAAGAACAATGAGCTCGCCGGTTACAGCTCGGTGATACACGGCCTGCAGACGATCGGCACCACCGGCGACTACGGACGTCGGCTGCGCGCGGTGGTGATCGGGTTCGGTGCGACGGCGCGTGGCGCGATCACCGCACTGAACGCGCACGGCGTCGACGACGTCCGGGTGCTCACCAACCGCGATGTGGCCGCAGTCGGATCTCCGATCCACTCGGCGCGAATCGTCCGATTCGAGCACGACGCGACCGATCCGCATCGGAGTTACGCGCTCACCGACGACGGTAGGGTACCCGTGGCCCCGTACCTTGCAGAGAACGACATCGTCGTGAACTGTGTGTTGCAGGACACCGCCGACCCACTGATGTTCCTGGTCGAGGACGATCTGCCGGCCTTCAGGTCGGGCAGCTTGATCGTCGATGTTTCCTGTGATGCCGGCATGGGTTTCAGCTGGGCGCGACCCACGTCTTTCACCGAACCGACATTCGTGGTCGGCAATGACGTTCACTACTACGCTGTCGACCACAGTCCGTCGTATCTGTGGAATTCCGCGACCTGGGAAATCAGTGAAGCGCTACTCCCCCACATACGGACCGTCCTCTCCGGCCCGGACGCCTGGCTCGACGATCGGACCATCGCGCGTGCGATCGAGATCCGCGACGGGGTGATCCGGAATCCGAGTATCACCGCATTCCAGCACCGCTCGGCCGAGTATCCCCACGAGGTAGCCGCACACACGACGAGTTCGTCGAGTCCGGCCGGGCTGCGGTAGAGGAAACCGCATCCCGGAAGATCGGGGCCGTCGCCGGTGTTGCACCTCACTGCACTGCCTCGACGAAAGGACAGAACGATGCCCCGGACTGCGACACCGTCTATTCCCACGTCCGTCACCGACCGCCTCGACGAGGAGCGAGTGCTCTGGCTCACTACCGTCGATCAGCACGGGTCCCCCGTACCGACGCCGGTCTGGTTCCTCTGGTCCGACGACACCGTCCTGATGTTCTCCCAGCCCGGCACAGCCAAGCTGCGCAACATCGCTGGGCAACCGCGGGTGAGCTTGAACCTCAACAGCGACACCCACGGTGGCCGGGTGGCGGTCATCACCGCCAGTGCTGTAGCCGATACCGCCGTCGATGATGCCGAGTGGGCCCGCTTCGTCGCCAAGTACGACCACGACATCGAGTCCCTCGGCATGACCCCGGAACGCTTCCGCGCCGACTACGCGGTGCCGATCCGGTTCACGCCCGAGCGATTCAGGGGCTGGTAGCTGTTCACGCTCGATGCACGGACAATTCTTCGGCATATCAATCATTTCCGTCTCTTCCGAATTCATCCCGCGAACAATTGTGCGCGAGGATCTCGCATATTTCGGGTCCGATTCGGGTACACGTGACAGGGTCTGAACACACAGCGACAGCGGAGAAAGAGGCTGCACATGATCGTCCGAAGGATTGCTCGTCCGATGCTCGCGTCCATCTTCATCGCAGGGGGAATCGATGCCCTGCGAAATCCCGCGCCCAAGGCCGCCGCGGCCCAGACCGGGTTGGACCAGATGATCGGCGTCGCACCCGATTCGGTCACCGACCGGCTACCCAGCAATCCGGAGACGCTGGTGCAGATCAACGCCGCGGTCCAGGTCGGTGCCGGTGCGCTTCTTGCGATCGGCAAATGGCCGCGGATCTCGGCCCTCGCACTGGCCGGGACGGTGGTACCGACGACCGTGGCCGGCCACGACTTCTGGAACTACGACGATCCCGCCGAGCGGGCCCAGCACCGCACACAGTTCCTCAAGAATGTCGGACTGCTCGGCGGATTGCTGCTCGCATCCGTCGATACCGAAGGCAAGCCGTCCCTCGGATGGCGAGGCCGACGCGCGGCACGCCACGCGCAGGAGGCCGTGGTGGCGGCCCTGCCCGGATCGACATCGGATCACGCGACCGGCGACGCCCTGCACACCGTCTCCGAACGAGTGAAATCCCTCACCGAGGAGGCAAGCCAGCAGGGAAGCACCCTTCTCGAGAAGGCCAAGGAACGTGCACCCGAATTAGCCGAGGTCGCACGCGACCGCGGCACGGAGATCCTCGAGGTCGCCCGTGAGCGCGGACCCGAACTGGCCGCAGTCGCACGCGACCGCGGTACCGAGCTGCTCGACGCAGCCAAGGAGCACGCCCCCGAACTCACGGACACCGCAAAGGAACGCAGCACCGAACTCCTCGAACGTGCCCGGAACCGCGCCCCCGAGTACGCCGAGGTTGCGCGTCGACGCGGCTCGAAGTGGTGGGAGACCACCCTCGATCGAGGGACCGAGCTGGCGCACCTGGCCGAAGAACGGTCCTCGGAACTGAATGCGAAGGCACTCGAGAACGCGCAGCAAGCCCGGGCACGCGCGGAGAAAGCTGGGAAGAAGGCGGCGAAGGCCGAGAAGGCACTCGAGAAGAAGCTCCGGTAGGAGCCTCGGGTCCCATCGGACACCTCGGCGGACGCGCCGGATTTCTGCACATCGGCCCCGGCCGAACTAGACTCCTTGGACACTTTCCTCGACGTGCCTGCGCGTTCGAATCGTTCCAACCCGAGGAGTTCATGTGCCGGATGATGGCGCGCCCCATCCCGACCTCGAGCACGAGCAGCGCTACCTGTCGACGCTGTATACGCACCTCGACGAACTGCGTGAGTACACCAAGACGCGCTTGAAGCGGGTGCTGCTCGAAACTGGCGGCACGCCCCAGGCACGCAGCGAACGCGAATCGTTCACCCAGATGTACACCGAGGATCTCGCCAAGTACGACGCGGCCGAACACGGACTGTGCTTCGGCCGCGTCGATGTCCGTGAAGTCGATGTCCGCGACACCGAACAGAACGACGACCCGGACACCGGCAGCGGCCGCACCGAGGCCCGATACATCGGACGCATCGGCATCCTCGACGAGGACAACGACTACGAATCGCTGCTGCTCGACTGGCGCGCTCCCCTCGCCCGGCCGTTCTATCTGGCCACACCCGCAGCACCCGACGGGGTGGTCCTGCGCCGCCATATCCGGAGCCGCAACCGCACCGTGACGGCCCTCAACGACGAGTATCTCGACCTCGACACGGCACGGGAGCACGCGAACGTCGGCTCCGCAGGGGGCGTCGCCGGCGAGTCGGCACTCCTCGACGCCCTCAATGCAGCCCGCACCGGGCAGATGCACGACATCGTCGCGACGATCCAGTCGGAGCAGGACGCAATCATCCGCTCCGAGCACAAGAGCGTGCTCGTGGTACAGGGCGGCCCCGGCACCGGCAAGACCGCGGTCGCTCTGCACCGGGCCGCATATCTGCTCTACACCTATCGCAGACAACTGGCGAAGAGCGGCGTGCTCATCGTCGGACCCAACTCGACGTTCCTCGACTACATCGGCCAGGTGCTGCCGTCGCTGGGTGAAACGGGAGTGCTGCTGTCCACTGTCGGCGACCTCTACCCCGGAGTGACAGCCACTCTCGACGACGACTTCGAGGCCGGCGAGATCAAGGGGTCCCTCGACATGGTGGACATCCTGAAGAAGGCGGTGCGCGACCGCCAGGAGGTGCCGTCGAAGCCGATGCCCATCGCCTTCGACACCTACCGGCTCACACTCGATCGCAAGATGGTCACCCGTGCCCGCGGCCGCGCGCGGTCGTCGCGTCGCCCGCACAACCTGGCCCGGCCGATCTTCGTGTCCGGTGTCATCGAAGCGCTTGCCGATCAGATGGCGGAGATCATCGGCGCGGATCTCGTGAACGGCGGAAATCTCCTGAGCCGCGACGACATCGACGACATCCGCTCGGAAATGCGGGCGGATGCCGACATCGTGGCCGCGATCGACTCACTGTGGCCCACACTGTCACCGCAGCGGGTGCTCTCGGATCTGCTGGCGTCGAAAGAGCGTCTCGCAACCGCAGCCCCGAACCTCACCGACGGCCAGATCGACACTCTGCATCGACCAGGCCCGCACGCCGGTTTCAGTGCCGCGGATGCACCATTGCTCGACGAGCTCGCCGAGCTGCTGGGCATCGACGACGCGGCAGAACGCGAAGGTGCCGCCAAGCGGTGGCGCAAGCAGATCGCCGATGCCCAGGGCGCCCTGGACATCCTCACCGGTTCCGCACCGCAGGATCTGGAGGACGAACTCGATCCCGAGCTGTTGATGGCGTACGACCTGATCGATGCGTCGCAACTGGCCGAACGTCAGGACTTGAAACAGTACCGGACCACGGCCGAACGAGCTGCAGGTGACCGTACCTGGACGTACGGGCACATGATCGTCGATGAGGCGCAGGAGTTGTCGGACATGGCGTGGCGCATGCTGATGCGCCGCATCCCGAACCGGTGGATGACCTTGGTGGGCGACACTGCACAAACGGGTGACCCAGCGGGAACCTCCTCGTGGCAACGGATCCTCGAGCCGTATGTGAAGAATCGATGGCGCAAGGCCGAGCTGACGGTCAACTATCGGACGCCCGCCGAGATCATGCGGATCGCGCACGACGTGCTCGCCGAGATCGATCCCGAGCAGGTACCGCCCCGCTCGGTGCGCGACTCCGGATTCGAGCCGTGGGCGCGACAGATCGATCAGGACCAGCTCGTCGATGCGGCCCGTGAGGTCGTCGATGCCGAGGTCGGTCCAGGCCTCACCGCGGTAATCGTACCGCCGCGCCTGGCGCAGGAGTGGGCGCACCTGGCCTCGGAATCGGTGCGGGTGGCGACCGTCAAGGACGTGAAGGGACTCGAGTTCGATTCTGTGGTCCTCGTCGAACCGGAGGAGATCCGGGCGGCGTCGCCGCGCGGACTCAACGACCTGTACGTGGCGTTGACGCGCGCGACACAGCGCCTCTGCGTCATCCACACCGCACCGCTTCCGCGGGTCCTCAGGGGACTTGCGACCCCACTCGAAGCGAGCGAAGCGACGGGGAATCCAGGCCGGGCGAGCGAAGCGACGGGGAATCCAGGCAGGGCGAGCGAAGCGACGGGGAATCGGGCGCCGTGCTGACCCTCGGATGGTTGCCCGGCCGGAGGTCCGGTCGTCGCGCAGCGCGAACGTTGGTGCTGGTCGGGGCCGGTGCCGCGGCGGTGTCGTGTGCCACCGGCACCGCCACCGTGGAACAGTCGACGACCGCGGCGACGACCTCGACGACGAGTGCTCGCCCGGAGCAGAAGGCACCGTTGCTCGATTCGCACGCGATGCGATTCAAGAACGCGTTGGCCGACTCGGGGTTGGCTGCGGGGGTGCCCGACGAGACCCTGCTCGCGGTAGGCCGGGGCCTGTGCAGCCGACTGGCGGACGGTGCTCCGGAGGATGAGGTGGTCGACGTCGTTCGGCCGATCGCGGCGTACGCCACGACGGTCTCGGACACGATGATGCCGGGCGACGATGCCGCCCGGCTTTTCATCGTGGTCGCGCGCGAGGAGTTCTGCTGACTCACCGCACCGTGTGCACGATCAGCACGTCGGAGGTGGATTTGCGGGCCACGTCCGACGGCACGGACCCGAGGAGCCGGCCGGTCAGAGTGTTGAGTCCGCGATTGCCGATGACGACGAGGTCTGCCTCGACCTCGCCGATGAGGGTCAGCAGGGAATCGACGGGCGCACCCACGATGGGGCGCTCGACAATGTCCTTCGCGCCCGCCACGGTCGCTTTCTCCCGGGCGGTACGGAGGATGTCGTAGGTCGGTGCAGACCCTGTGACCTGGTATGCCTCGTCGCGGAGGACGTCGGCCGCCTGGGCGGTGTCGCGGGCATCCGCCGGGTAGTACGCGCACGCGATCACCAGTTTGGCACCGGCGTCCGAGGCGAGTGCAGCAGCTTTCTCCACTGCGCGGTACGACGACTCCGAGCCGTCGGTGCCGACGACAATGGTCCGGTAAGCGGTCATTCAGTCCTCCATCGATGATGTGTCGGCGCGGTGGCCGATCGGTGGCGACGGATCGAACAGGCGATCCCCCACACCTGATGCTGGCAAAGACACTAGCGGTCGCGGCGGTACTGATGGGACGTTTGGGGTGGACACCTCATCGACCACTACTGTGTGTGTTACCTCGCGTCACCGAAACGTGGTCCGAACATCCGGCCGGGGAGCGGTCCGCTGTCGGCAATCGTGTCGCGCCACGGCACCGCGAGGTCGAGCAGCCTCTCGACCGCCCTCTCCCCCACCGCAGCCCACGGGCCGACTGCGAGATCGTCGGTGAGATCCTCGACGAGTTCGCGCACTTCGAATCCGTCGCCCGTCAGTTCACCGGCACGGTTGATCAACCCTCCCGAGCGCAATGCCGTCTCGGTCTCATCCCATTCATCGGTGGTCCAGCCCCTGTTCGCCTTCGCGAATTCCGCACTGAACCCGATCCCGCTCGCGGTGTGCGTGACGAGCGCATCGAGCCCCGAGAGCCCGGCACCCTGCAGCGCTGCGACGTGCCCGTCCCCGCGGTATTCGCGGAGAAGGGTCAATGCGTGCCAGAAAACCAGGTGTGGCGCCTCGGGCCACGGCTGATCGGCGTATCCCGCGAAGAGTGCCCGACCGTCGACACCGGGAATCGACCGTGCGACGGTCGCAGCCAGTTCCGCGGCCTCCGTCATCTCCTGCGAAGCAATGACGTCTGCTCCGAGCCACCGACTCATCGCCGCATCGACTCCACGGACGCGCGCCTCATACACTTCTGACGGTGCGGCGATCTCCCATGCGGCAGGTAAGGCCACCTCGATCAGACGCGGCGCGAAGTTGTAGAACGTCGCGGTCGCAACGCCTGGTCCGACCTTGCCCATCGGGGCGACCCGCGACGCGACGTACTTCATTGCAGCGCCCTCGAGACCGAGTTCCCCCAGTTCCGAATGCACTTCCGGAGCGAAATACGTGAAGGAATGAAGGAGCTCGAGGGCGCGGGCGGCGCGACCGGCGGCAGCGGAATCCATATAGAGGGACAGTACGGCAACCGCACGGCGACATCATGGCGTGTGTATGCGGATATGACCCAGACCTGCGGCACCCGATCCTGGACCCACTACTGGAGCCCGGCGGCATCCATACCGCGCAGCTCCTTCTTGAGATCCGAGATCTCGTCGCGCAGGCGCGCCGCGAGTTCGAACTGCAGGTCGCGGGCGGCCTGCATCATCTGATCGGTCAACTGCTGCACGAGATCGGCGAGTTCCGCGCGGGGCATCGATTTCGGGTCGCGTCCCTCGACGACACCTGCACTACCGCCCCGACCCGATTCACCTTGTGCTCGACGCCCGCGACTTGCGTTGCGACCCGAACCGCCCACCTCGATCTTCTCCGAGTCCTCGGCCTCCTCGTAGACCTGGTCGAGGATGTCCGCGATCTTCTTGCGCAGCGGCTGCGGGTCGATACCACGCTCGACGTTGTACGCGATCTGCTTCTCACGGCGACGCTCGGTCTCCTCGATGGCTCGTGCCATCGAGTCGGTGATCTTGTCGGCGTACATGTGGACTTCGCCGGAGACGTTGCGGGCCGCACGACCGATCGTCTGGATCAGCGACCGGGTCGAGCGCAGGAATCCTTCCTTGTCGGCATCGAGAATCGCCACGAGCGACACCTCGGGGAGGTCGAGTCCCTCCCGCAGGAGGTTGATGCCGATGAGTACGTCGTACTCCCCGAGACGAAGCTGACGGAGCAGTTCGACACGGCGCAGGGTGTCGATATCGGAGTGCAGGTACCGCACACGGACCCCGAGTTCGAGAAGGTAGTCGGTGAGATCCTCGGCCATCTTCTTCGTCAGAGTGGTCACGAGAACGCGTTCGTCGCGCTCGACCCGCCCGCGGATCTCGTGTAGCAGATCGTCGATCTGGCCCTTCGTGGGTTTGACGACAACCTTCGGGTCGACAAGCCCAGTGGGCCGGATGACCTGTTCGACGAACTCGCCGCCGGCCTGCCCGAGTTCGTAGTCGCCGGGGGTCGCCGACAGATATACGGTCTGACCGATCCGGTCGGAGAACTCCTCCCAGGTCAGGGGACGGTTGTCGACGGCAGACGGCAGCCGGAAGCCGAATTCGACGAGGTTCCGCTTGCGCGACATGTCGCCCTCGTACATCGCGCCGATCTGCGGCACTGTCACGTGGGACTCGTCGATGACGAGCAGGAAGTCTTCCGGGAAGTAGTCGATGAGGGTAGCGGGCGCCGATCCGGCCCCGCGCCCGTCGATATGCCGCGAATAGTTCTCGATGCCCGAGCAGAAGCCCACCTGACGGATCATCTCGAGATCGTATTGGGTGCGCATCCGAAGCCGTTGCGCCTCGAGGAGCTTGCCACGATTCTCGAGATCGGCGAGGCGTTCCTCGAGTTCCGATTCGATCGAGTTCACGGCGCGTTCCATACGTTCGGGACCCGCCACGTAGTGCGTTGCCGGGAAGATGCGCAGCGAGTCGACCTTGCGAATCACGTCGCCGGTGAGCGGATGCAGGTAGTAGAGGGCGTCGATCTCGTCGCCGAAGAACTCGATGCGGACGGCGAGTTCCTCGTACGCAGGGATGATGTCGACGGTGTCGCCCTTCACGCGGAAGGAGCCACGTGTGAACGCCATGTCGTTGCGGGTGTACTGCACGTCGACCAACAGGCGTAGAAGGGCGTCTCGTGGCACTTCGACGCCGACCTCGAGCTGCACCGATCGGTCGAGATAGGACTGCGGCGTGCCGAGACCGTAGATGCACGAGACGGATGCGACGACCACGACGTCGCGACGGGAGAGCAGCGCAGAGGTGGCGGAGTGCCGCAGTCTCTCGACATCGTCGTTGATCGACGAGTCCTTCTCGATGTAGGTGTCGGTCTGCGCGATGTACGCCTCGGGTTGGTAATAGTCGTAGTAGGAGACGAAGTACTCGACAGCGTTGTGGGGGAGCATCTCGCGCAACTCGTTGGCAAGCTGCGCGGCGAGGGTCTTGTTGGGCGCCATCACCAGCGTGGGTCGCTGGACTCGCTCGATCAGCCACGCGGTGGTCGCGGACTTACCGGTGCCGGTGGCACCGAGCAGGACGACGTCCTTCTCCCCCGACCTCAGGCGGCGCTCCAGTTCGTCGATGGCGGCGGGCTGATCGCCCGCGGGCTCGAACTCGCTGACGACTTCGAAGCGTGCGTCGGTGCGCTCGATCTCACCGACCGGGCGGAACTCGGAATGGGCAACAACCGGATGCTCGCTTGCGAACGCCATGCGATCCAGGGTAGGCGCTGCCACCGACATCCCCCGCTCCACCGAGCCGACCGTCTCGGTACTCGCGGCACTGGATCACGGTAGCGTGCCCTCATGCCGCACCGTCTTCATCCGATCAAGGTGGAACGATTCGACGTGACCGCCCGGACCAACACGGACCCGAAAGGCACGGTGCGACCGGTCGAGCACTTCCGAGTACGCCCGTGGGGTCTGTACATGGGCCGGCCCGCAGATCATCCCCAGTTCGACTACCTCGAATCCTGGCTGCTGCCGTCCCTTCATCTGCGCGCATCGATCTTCCATTTCCGGCCGGGACACGAACGCGACCAGGACCGCTACGTCGATGTCGGGATCTTCTGGCGCGACGGCGACGTATGGCACTCTCGCGATCACTACCTCGACCTGGTGGTCTCGACGGGCCGCGGCACCCGAGTCGAGGACATCGACGAGCTGTTCGCAGCGGTGGCTGCCGGGGTGCTCGATACCGACGACGCGGAGCGGGCGGTGGCCACCGCCCTGACTGCGGTCGACGGAATCGCCTCCCATGGTCACGACCTCGACGCATGGCTCGCATCCCAGGGTTCTCCCGTCGAATGGCGTTGAGACAATTCGGGACGGACCACGAACGATTCACTCGCATTTCCTGCGGAGATATCGGGTGGATCACGTAGAAACATCCCGGAAATCGCATAATGCGACTCCTCCGACGAGACCCATGTAATTACCCGTACTCACGGCATGTTACTGTTTCGCGGTCGACGAGCATTTGCATTACACAGCAGAACAACTCCGGACCAGCGTCCGGAGGGTAGTGAATATCGGCAGGACGAGGAAACCCCTCCCTGCCGACATGCCTGGCGCCCGAATACCGTCGTGAGCGCGCAGCAGCGCCGCTGCTGCCCCGTCGACGTGCGCCCATAAAGGGGCGTTCACCAGCAGGATACGTGTAGCCACGTGTCCGGAACGACCGGCTGCAGCGTCGCAGTGCCGAGTCGCTCGGGTTTACCCGCCCGCCCACCGGTCGTCACAGCCGAAACCGTATTCGTATCGCGCTGCGCCCGGCGCCGGGCGACCCACGAATACGAAGGAGGTTGCATTGGACAGCACCGAGCTCGTTCAGTTCAGTGCCGTGACAGTTGTTCTGTTGCTTGTTTTATTCTATGGTGGAACATTTCTCATTTCGACCCGGATCGGCAAGAAGAACGAAAATGCCGACGGGTACATGACCGCCGGAAACAAAATCGGATTCGGCGTCTCAGCAGCAAGTATGACTGCAACGTGGATCTGGGCGTCCTCGCTCTATGCGTCCGCAACCTCGGGATATACCTACGGTATTTCCGGCCCCATCCACTACGGACTCTGGGGTGCGTTGATGATTCTGTTCATCTACCCATTCGGCAAGCGGATTCGCGCGGTTGCACCCAAGGCGCACACCCTCGCCGAGGTCATGTACGCGCGTCACGGTGCCTCGAGCCAGTTGATGCTCGCCGGATCGAACGTGGTCGGCAGCCTCATCAGCCTGATGTCGAACTTCATCGCAGGCGGCGTACTCATCTCGATGCTCTCACCGTTCTCCTTCGTGCAAGGCGTGGTGTTCGTCGCCGCCGGCGTCCTCCTGTACACGCTGTGGTCGGGATTCAGGGCGTCAGTGCTCACCGACTTCGTCCAGGTGGTCGCCATGCTCGGAGCGGTCGTCGTGATCATTCCGGCAGTTTTCTTCATCACCGGCTTCCCCGACGCCTTCGACGTCGGCGCGAGCAACCTCACCGAACAGCAGAGCAACTTCTTCTCGAGCGACGCGTTCCTCAATCAGGGCGCGCCGTACATCGCGGCGGTCCTGGCCTATGCGATCGGCAACCAGACGATTGCCCAGCGCCTCTTCGCGGTGCGCGAGGATCTGATCAAGCCGACTTTCATCACGGCGACCGTCGGATACGGCGCGACGGTCATCGGCGTCGGTATGTTCGGTGTGCTCGCGCTGTACCTCGGAATCGACCCGATGGACGGGGACGTCAACAACATCATTCCGCAGATGGTGGCGTCATACCTCCCGGCGGTCCTGGTGGTCCTGTTCTTCGTCATGATCATCGGCGCCCTGTCGTCCACCGCGGACTCCGATCTCGCTGCCCTGTCGTCGATCGTGATGGCCGACATCTACGGCCAGAACATCGCAGGCGGCAAGGAGCACGCAGATCCCAAGCGAATGCTGTTCGTGGGCCGAGCCACCATGGTGCTCGCTACCGCTGCGGCAGTCGGATTCGCGAGCATGCGCTTGAACATCCTCGATCTGCTGGTTTTCGTCGGCGCGCTGTGGGGTGCCCTGGTCTTCCCCGTGATCGCCAGCTTCTACTGGAGCAAGGTCACCAACAAGGCGTTCACCACGTCGGTGCTGCTCGCACTCGCACTGTTCCTGCCGGTGCGATTCGGTTGGTTCTCGATGGACGGTGTGGTCGGCTACCTCGTCGATGTCGTCTCGGTGGTCGGTGTCGGTGTGATCGCCGGGTTGATGGCGTTCGGGTTCTTCGGACTGCGTGTCGCGCGGATCGTCGCGGTCGCGACGGCATTGATCGCCGCCCCGTTTGCGATCGGCTTCCTGCACGACTATGCGGTGCTGAGCGCGTCGCTGGTGGCGTATGCGGTGAGCACGGTGGTGTGCTGGGCGATGTCGGCGAACAGCAAGGAAGAGTTCGACTTCGACGTGATCGCGCAGCGCGTCGGTGATTTCGACCCGGTCGAGAGCGACCCGGACGGAGATTCCGACAACGACCAGACTCTGACGAAGGACCGCGCATGGGATTCCTGAGTCAACCTCTACGCTGCGAGCGGTTGGTTTCGGGTACTGCGATGTTCGGGATCGTAGGGGGTTTCGGTGCGCCAACAGGCCCAGATGATGCGGAGCCAGGACCGTCCGAGAGTTCGCAGTGCGTGAGGGTGTCGCTGTCCGCGAGCGCGGGCGTCGGCGTAACGTTGCCGAGCCCAGGGGTCCGCGTGGCGAGTGTTGTCGAACCAGGTGTGCAGGGCTTGTCGGGCGCGGCGGTTGGTGGCGTGGCGGAAGCAGACGACGTGACTCTTGCCGGACGCGCGGGTGATCGGTGCCACGCCGGTCTCGGCGGCGAGCTGGTCGAAGCTGGTGACTCGTTCGAGGATCGGTCCGACCTCGCCGATGATCTGCGCGAGGTTGAGCACACCGATCCTCGGAAGGTGGGCCAGCAGTGGGGCGTAGGGATGGGCGGCGACCTTCTCGGAGATGATCTTGTCGAGTGCGTCGATCCCGCTCTGCAGCGCACGTACGATCGCCACCTGCGATCTGATCAACTGTGCAACAACAGGTTCCGAGAGTCGTGCGGCCGACTGAGGCGCGCTGCCCATGCGTTCGGTGAGGGCGACACCCGATCGGCGACCGCTGTAGCTGTGCTTGCGGCAGAAGGCCTCCATCCGCTTGGGTGTCAGTGCCGCGGCGGCTTGCGGGGTCGGATAGCGGTCGAGGAACGCCAGTGCGATCACAGAGTGCAGTGCAGCGAAGACGGTCTTGCCGCCGGGCCAGTAGGTGTCGAGAAGTGCCGCGAGCTGGTTGACTGCCGCGGTCCGCAACTCGAGTTGATCGCCACGCTGGCGGGTCAACGCCTGCAACTCGAGGGTTTCGACCCCGGTTCCGGTCAGACGCCGCAGGCGGTGCCCGTCGGTGCGGGCGTAGTCGGCGAGCGTGAACGAGTCGCCCGGGTCGCTCTTGGCGCGAGCCGCACCCCATCGCGGCCTGGCAGCGTGAAAGGCATTGGGATGTATCGGAATAACAGGATGTCCGGCGGCGAGGAGGCGGTCCACGACGAGGCCGCGGGTCGTCTCGATGGCTACCGGCAGATCGGTCGCATGACCGTGGTCGGCGAGTGCGGTGATCGCACGGCCGATGCCATCCTCGGTGTGCGGGACCGTCATGCGGTACACGCGCTCGCCCTCAGCGTTGATGACGGTCATGTCGTGGGCGGTGTTGCCCCGGTCCCAGCCTACGAACATAGGTGTTCTCCTCACAGGTCGTCACGCGATCTGCTCGGAGTGGGGAGCCGCTGCCGGAAGCTCACTGATCGGCCCTCGTTGGGGCATGTTCCTGACGCCGGTCGACGGCTCCCGGCCCGGCGGGGCCGGCAGTACTCATGCTGGCCCTCGAAGGGCGTGCACACAGGGCCGTGCACCCACCGGTACCGAGAGATCACAACCCTAACCGATAGGGCTGCAGAAAGGATGGTGCCCTAGTGAGCACCCTTGCCCTGACCCTCTACGTTCTGATCTGGCCTGCACTGGTGGCACTCGTGTTGTTCGTCCTCGGCCGCGGCTTCATCAAGGAGTGGCTCGAAGCCCGCCGAAATGGTGAAGATCTCATCTGACCCGCACTCGCGGCATGCGAATCGGCCCGCAGGAGCGACACATTCGTCGCCCTACGGGCCGATCTGCACCGAGCACTCCATGCCGTCACTTCAGGTGGGGCTGCAGCAGCACCTCGAACGCGGAGCCACCGGTTCCCATCGATACACCGGGCACGGTGTTGCCGGATCTCCGTGGCCGGGTCGTACTCGTGGGGACGAAACCGTCGACGCCTCCTGTGTCGGCCACGATGAGCGCCGCGAGTTCGTCCGCGGCGCGGCGGATACGTCCGGACAGTCCTTCCTCGCCCGTGCTCTCCCCACTCCCGAAATCTTCGGTGGCAGCGAAGATTCCCGTAGGCACGACGACCGCTCCCAGGAACGCGAACAACGGCCGCATCGCGTGGTCGAGTACGAGTGAGTGGCGTGCTGACCCCGCGGTGGCAGCGATGATCGTCGGCATGCCGCGCACGGCGTCGGCATCGAGGGCGTCGAAGAACATCTTGAACAACCCGCTGTAGCTCGCCGTGAACACGGGTGTCACTGCGACCAACCCGTCCGCCCGCGACACTCGTTCACGGACCTCCGCCAGCGCGGGCGTCGGAATCTGCGTGGTCATCATGGTCGCGAGATCACCTGCGAGATCACGCAGTTCCACGACTTCGACGTCGACCGCCTCACCGCGCGCTCCGATCGCAGCGATCACCGCATCGGCGATCCTGTCGGACAGCAGTCGCGTGGACGACGGTTGCGACAGTCCTGCGGTGACGACGATCAGGCGGCGGGTCATTTCGACGCCCCCACGGCCTCCGTGTCGATCGTGGCCGGCACGACGAGTCGATGCGGCGAGTCCGGTCCCGCCGCCGCCAGCGAAGTGTGGGTCGGCGGATCCGATGGTACGTGCGCGGGGCGACGACGCTCGAACTCGGCGCGAAGCACCGGCACGACCTCACGACCGAGAATCTCGATCTGTTCGAGAACGACGTCGAGCGGCAGACCCGCGTGATCCATGAGGAAGAGCTGACGCTGGTAGTCCCCGGCGTAGTCCGCGAATCCGAGGGTGCGCTCGATGACCTGCTCGGGAGTGCCCACCGTCAACGGGGTCATCGCCCCGAACTCCTCGAGCGACGGTCCGTGGCCGTACACGGGTGCGTTGTCGAAGTACGGCCGGAACCGGCGCTTGGCCTCGGCTTCCGTGTCGGCCATGAAGACCTGCCCACCGAGCCCGACGATGGCCTGATCCGCGGCGCCGTGCCCGTACGCCTCGAACCGGTTGCGGTAGAGCGTGATCATCTGCTGGATGTGTTCCCTGTTCCAGAAGATGTTGTTGTGGAAGAATCCGTCACCGTAGAAGGCGGCCTGCTCGGCGATCTCGGGAGAGCGGATCGACCCGTGCCAGACGAACGGCGGGGTGTCGTCCAAGGGCATCGGGGTGGAGGTGTATCCGTGCAGCGGGGTGCGGAACTTCCCTTCCCAGTCCACGACCTTCTCGCGCCACAGGCGACGCAGCAGGTGATAGTTCTCGATTGCCAGCGGGATGCCCTGACGGATGTCCTTGCCGAACCACGGGTAGACCGGTCCGGTATTGCCACGGCCCATCATCAGATCGACGCGCCCTCCGGAGAGGTGCTGCAGCATCGCGAAGTCTTCGGCGATCTTGACCGGATCGTTGGTCGTGATCAGTGTCGTCGCTGTAGAGAGGATGAGGTTCTCGGTCTTGGCGGCGATCCAACCGAGCATCGTCGTCGGCGACGACGGCACGAACGGCGGATTGTGGTGCTCTCCCGTAGCGAAGACGTCGAGCCCGACCTCTTCGGCAGCGAGGGCGATCTTCGTCATGGCGACGATGCGGTCGTGTTCCGTGGGAATGCGCCCTGTCGTGGGATCGCGGGTCACATCTCCGATGGTGAAAATACCGAATTGCACGTCCGGACCTCCGTCATGTTGTTGAATAGTCAACTACTTTAACGGACTGCCACACCGAGGTATTCCCCGGTCTCGCGACAGAGCTCACCCAGGGCACCAACCGGCATGGTCACCGGGCAGGAGAGCCTAGATCGACCGGCCGGTCGCTTCCGCCCAGTCCCACGCTCGACGGTAGGCCCGGTCGAACCACGGGGCCTTGGCCTCTCGGTAGACCGACGCAGCACGCAGCGGATCGGCTTCATCGGCCGCCGACCGAGCAGCTGCGCGCTTGACCTCCACGTATTCTTGAACCGCGTCCGCGTCGGCCCGCAACCAGTCGCGCAGGAGCAGGGAGAACTGCTGCCCGGGCCACCCATCGACCCGCAGCGCCACCCGCGCGGGACGACCGGGGTCGGCACTGCCGTGCAGCCTCATCGACCACACCGCAGGGTCGGTCTCGCCTCCCACGCCGTAGGACGGCTTCGGGATGTCGTGGTCGACCTGCTCGATCCGGGGGAACCCCGCCGCGACCAGCGGCTCGAGGAGCGCATCGGCGGCCGCGAGATCAGGGACGGTGACTTGGAGATCGAGCATGTCCACCGCGTCGAGTCCGGGCACGGCCGTCGATCCCACATGATCGATGCGCACCGCATGTCCGCCGCATGCGAGCGCCAGCCGCGCCACGAGACGCTGAGCCTGCTCGACCCATCGAGGCTGGGCCGGTCCGAGAACCGGGTCGGCGTGCACCGCAGTGCGAGTACGGATGTTCTGCTCGAACGGCACCAGTCGCTGTTCCCACAACCGCCGGACGGTCTCGACGACGGCGTCGGGCTCACCGGTGTTGTCGAGCCACACGTCGGCAACTTCACGACGCTGGTCCTCGGTGGCCTGCGCACGGATCCGGGCCTTTGCGTCGGATTCGGGCATCCCCCGCAGCTCCACGAGTCGGCGCAGGCGTTCGTCTTCGCCGGCGTGCACGACCGCCACGAGATGGAACGCCGGGGCCATGGAGCCTTCGACGAGCAGCGGAATGTCCTGCACGAGGATGGCATCGTCTGCGGCTGCCTCGACGAGTTCGGCGGTGCGCCGGCCGACCCGGGGATGAGTGATCGCATTGAGCACGCCACGCGCTTCGTCGGTCACGAACGCCTTCTCGGCAAGCACCGGACGATCAAGTGAGCCGTCGGGAAGCAGAATATCGTCGCCGAACGCGTCGACCAGTTCCGCGAGCCCCTCCGATCCCGGCGCCACGATCTCCCGCGCAATGACGTCGGCGTCGACGAGAACCGCCCCGAGTTCGACAAGCTCTTTCGCCACGGTCGACTTCCCCGCGCCGATGCCTCCGGTCAACCCCATTCGCAACACGCCGCCCAGTCTTGCATCATCGACCCCGGTCTCGAAACTCGGGCCGCGGCAGTCACATCGCGGTCACGAGCGGGTCACAGGCCGATCGCAAGTTTCCGGCCACGAGTGAAACACGCCTCCCACCTGGGTCAAATGCGGCATTCGAGTCTCTCGGTCGGATATCGTCGTTCAGAAGCGTCCGACCACGGAGTCCAGTCCACTCGAGAAGGCAAGAATGCGATCCTCCCAATCATCACCAGGTCGGCATCGCCTCGGCATGGAAAACGGTGTTCACTGCATCCTCATCCCCGAGGTGGCCGCCGCACTCTCGGAGCACCGACGCAATTGGTTCACGATGCTCCTGAGTAACGCACGCCACAGCCAGGCCGCAATTCGTAAGCGCGCAGCCGGACTGCCGACGCAGTGGGCGACGCCGGCCGTGGGCTGACACCGCGGAAAGCGTCCGTACCGACACGGATTCCGAGCACGACACGCCCGACGGCCCCTCCCATGTGGGAGGGGCCGTCGGGCGTTCGACCGGATCATCCTCCACAGCCCTACGGCACCGCCCCGAACGATCCTCGAAACGCGGAAGACCCCGCACCGGACGCGGTGCGGGGTCTTCCGTGAAACGCTCTATCAGGCGTTGCCCGACAGCTTCTCGCGCAGTGCAGCGAGCTGAGCATCGCTGGCGAGCGAGCCGCCACCGGTGGTCTCGACCTCGCTGGCCTCGGGAGCCGAGTCCGAAGAGTAGTTGCTGCTGGACACGCCGGCAGCAGCCTCGGCAGCCTCGTCGGCAGCCATCTTCTCGATCTGAGCGGTGTGCATCTTGTGACGACGCTCGGCCTCCGCGTAGCGGGACTCCCACTCCTCACGCTGCTTCTCGAAGCCCTCGAGCCATTCGTTGGTCTCGGGATCGAAGCCCTCGGGGAAGATGTAGTTGCCCTGCTCGTCGTAGCTGTCGGCCATGCCGTACTTCGACGGATCGAACTCCGCAGTGTAGTCCTCGTTCGCCTGCTTCAGCGACAGCGAGATACGACGACGCTCGAGGTCGATGTCGATGACCTTGACCATCGCGTCGTCGCCGACTGCGACAACCTGGTCCGGAACCTCGACGTGGCGCTCGGCCAGCTCGGAGATGTGGACGAGGCCCTCGATGCCCTCTTCGACGCGCACGAACGCACCGAACGGAACCAGCTTGGTGACCTTGCCCGGAACGATCTGACCGATCGCGTGGGTGCGGGCGAACTGACGCCACGGATCTTCCTGCGTCGCCTTGAGCGAGAGGGACACGCGCTCGCGGTCGAGATCGACGTCGAGAACCTCGACGGTGACCTCGGTGCCGACCTCGACAACCTCGGACGGGTGGTCGATGTGCTTCCAGGACAGCTCGGAGACGTGCACGAGTCCGTCGACACCGCCGAGATCGACGAACGCGCCGAAGTTGACGATGGAGGACACGACGCCCTTGCGGACCTGGCCCTTCTGGAGCTGGTGCAGGAACTCGCTGCGGACCTCGGACTGGGTCTGCTCGAGCCATGCGCGGCGCGACAGGACCACGTTGTTGCGGTTCTTGTCGAGCTCGATGATCTTGGCCTCGATCTCCTTGCCGACGTACGGCTGGAGGTCGCGGACGCGACGCATCTCGACGAGCGACGCGGGCAGGAAGCCACGCAGGCCGATGTCGAGGATCAGGCCGCCCTTGACGACCTCGATGACGGTGCCCTTGACGGCCTCGTCCTTCTCCTTGAGCTCCTCGATCGTGCCCCAGGCGCGCTCGTATTGCGCACGCTTCTTGGACAGGATCAGGCGGCCTTCCTTGTCCTCCTTGGTGAGGACCAGGGCCTCGACCTCGTCGCCCACCGACACGACCTCATTGGGGTCGACATCGTGCTTGATCGAGAGCTCGCGGGACGGGATGACGCCTTCGGTCTTGTAACCGATGTCGAGCAGCACCTCATCGCGATCGACCTTGACGATGGTGCCTTCGACGATGTCGCCATCGTTGAAGTACTTGATCGTGGCGTCGATGGCGGCGAGGAAATCCTCGGCGGAGCCGATGTCGTTGACGGCTACCTGCGGCGAGGTGACGGTGGTGGAGGCCATGTGTTTGAGTTGCTCCGGACGGGTTGATAGTCGGTTGATTAACGCTTTCGGGCAGGCGGGCCGGCGCTGACGTGCACATCGCGCGCGTTCCACCACGAGGACCCTCGCGCAGACCGGTGAAGGGCAGAACTCGGGACACTCGCGTGCCCTAGGCTACGCGGTCCGGTATGGCCCCGGCAAACTCACCCGGCAGGAACCACCTCACGTTCGGCGAGCATCATCGTCATCAGACCCGATTCCTTGCTCTGCTCCTGCATCATCGCGCGCGCCGACCGCTTCACCGGCCCGTCGTCGAGCAGAAGATCCGCCGCCCGTGCCATCGCCACTCCACCGTCGTGATGCCGCTTCATCAACTGCAGGAACAGCACCTCGGCGTCGGGTCCCCGCGCTGTCGAGAGAGCATCGAGCTCGGCGACTGTGGCCATCCCCCGCATAGGCACCTCCACATCTCGGCCGAGCGCGACTCCGTGCTCGTGCGCGTGCTCGTGCGCGGGGCGGTGCCACCACATCGGGTCGGGATTGGTCGGAGCCGCTCCCGCCAGGGTCAGCCAACCGAGCAGAGTCCCGAGTTCGATCCGCTGCGCGGCATCGATCCGATCGGCGAACGCGAGGACAGCGGGATCGAGCTCCGGAGACAGACGCGCCGTCATCTGCAGCGCCTGCTGATGATGGGCCGCCATGTCCTGGACGAACCCGACCTCGACGTCGGTCAACACCGGGCGAGTCGCCGTCGGCGGATCCACCAGCGGCCGCAACGCCGCACCGACCACCAACAGCAGCACCGACAGCGACGCCAAGGCCAGCACCCGGATCATGATGTTCGGCGCCCCGGTGGTGCCGGCCGCTCCGCTCATGATCCGATCGTCGACCGCTGGTCGGCCGGTGGGGTGTAGACGTCCTCGCTCAGACGCAGTGTCATGAAACCGTTGTCCGAACAACTGACCCACAGGTCGTTGCCACGCCATTCCGGCGGCGAGAAGCACCAGTCGCTGGACAGGTCGCCGGCGACCACCATGCCGCTGCGGGACGATCCTGCCTCGTCGAGGTCGAACTGCCCGCCGATCACGGCCTGCAACACCGCGGGCGCACTGAGAATCGGAACGCCGATCACGGACGCCAGTGCGTGCGGCGAGTTCGGCAACTCGAGGTTGCGGGAGGTCTGGGCCGGCGGGTTGTAATAGGCGATTTCCTTCACGTCGAACGGGTCACTGACATCGAAGACCCGGACCCCGGAGGACACCCACCCGCAGGCCAGGGCTGTGGGATCCACCGGCCGGTCCGCCGAGCAGTAGTGCGATTCGTAGGCGAAGGCCGATCCTCCCATTCCCGACGCGACCTGACTGTCGATGTTCTCCGGCAGATTGATCTCGAGTTTGATCGAATTCACGATCGCCGGATTCGTCTCGTCCGCGACGTCGATGAGCTTGATCCCACCCGACCCGCCTTCGTCGACCGTGAACAGGTAGGGATGCCCGTCGTACGCGACGGGGACGCTGTGCTGGGTAGCCCAGCCGTCCGTCCACGACATCGAGGCGACCTGCCGCACCTGTGCGCCTACGTCACGATCTTGCACGGCGCTGGTGTCGAGAACCGTCAGGCCGCCGAAATTGTTGGACAGGTACAGCCGGTTGCCGTCGGGTGAGATCCCGAACCCGTGGGCGGACATCCCCATCCACCCTTGCCAGATGACCGTCGGTTGCGCCGGGTCGGTCAGGTCGACAGCGCTGAGCACCCCTTCGGTACCGGACGACCAGTAGGTGAGGCCATCCGGCGAGAATCCGCCTTCGTGCGCGGTGACCGGAAGCGGCATACGCGGGTCGGTGCCCGCACCGGGGTTGAGCAATCGCGGGTGGGCACAGTCGGAGATGTCGTACACCGAGAGCAGTCCCGCACCGAACAGCGCCGGAACACCGGTTCCCACCAACAGCTTTCGGCCGGAATGTACCTTCAGACTCTCCCAGGTGCCGGCGAGCATCGCCGGTTCGGTCAGCGTCACGGTCGGCGTCGGATGGGCTGGATCCGAAGCATCGACCACCTGGACGCCCGTTTCCGGTCCGACGAGACTGCCCGGGAACAGGCTTCCCATATAGGCGCAATGGTCGTGGCTCGCCGAGACGATGCCCGCGCCGTCGCCCGCGAACCCGCCGAGCCGGGTCATATTGCATTCGTAGCCCTCGGCGCTGCGCCCGCTGTCGCGGTCGGCTGCCGGCACGTCGCCCTGCAGCCCGGACTCGGGCCGCGAACCGGGCCCGCACTCGGCGCGCGACGCCGCATGCCACCCGACCTCACCGGCTTCGTGGACCACACCGGACGAGTCCTGCGGCGGCGGACCCGCCGCGGCGACCCCCGCCGGCACCAGAAGCGCCGCCGCCGCGACGACGGCCGCGTAGCGACCACGATTCCCCCACATGGCATCCCCCTCCACACCGGGCATCGATGCCCGGACCCCGCGGTGAGTATGTGTGCAATCACACATTCACGTCAACGCCTTCCAGATGTGAATCCCAATGGAGCACCGTCTGCATCGCACGTCCTACGCTGTTTCCATGTCCGACGCGTCCCTGCCGCCCGATCCTCGTCACGCCACCGCCAACGCACTGCTCGGCACGTCGAAGGCCGGCCGAGCACGCGTGGGCAGCCGCGACAGCGAACACGCCAGCCGCACGTGGTGGGATGCCGACGCCGGCGACTACCACCGCACCCACGGTGAATTCCTCGGAGTGGATTCGGTCGCGGGCGAGTTCGTCTGGTGTCCGGAAGGCCTGCACGAAGGAGACGTCCGCCTTCTCGGCGACGTCCGCGGCAAGGACGTCCTCGAACTCGGTTGTGGGTCGGCACCGTGCGCGCGCTGGCTCGCCGGTGAGGGTGCCCGCGCCGTCGGGCTCGACCTGTCGATGGGGATGCTGTCTCGCGGCGTCGATGCGATGGATCGGGGTGGACCGCGCGTGCCGCTCGTGCAGGCAGGCGCCGAGAATCTGCCGTTCGCCGACAACAGTTTCGACCTCGTCTGCTCGGCATTCGGCGGCGTCCCGTTCGTCGCGGATTCGGCGCAGGTGATGCGTGAGGTCGCGCGGGTGCTGCGTCCCGGTGGACGGTGGGTGTTCTCGGTCAACCACCCGATGCGGTGGATCTTCCCCGACGATCCGGGCGAGCGCGGACTGGTCGCGATGTTCCCCTATTTCGACCGAACACCGTATGTCGAGGTCGACGACGACGGGGTGGCCACCTACGTCGAGCATCACCGCACCATCGGCGACCGCGTCCGGGAGCTCGTCGCGGCGGGCTTCGAGGTCTACGACATCGTCGAACCGGAGTGGCCCGAGCATCTCGACCGGGAGTGGGGTCAGTGGAGCCCGCTGCGCGGCGAGATCTTTCCCGGAACCGCGATCTTCTGCAGCCGCGCGCCCGGCGCCGCACACTGACCCGGATCAGAGCAGACGGGCGAGGAACTCGCGAGTGCGGTCCTGCCGCGGATTACCGAGCACGTCCTCGGGCGCACCCGCTTCGACGACGACCCCGCCGTCCATGAATACCAGCTGATCGGCGACCTCCCGCGCGAATCCCATCTCGTGGGTGACGACCACCATGGTCATGCCACCGTCGGCGAGGTCGCGCATCACGGAGAGCACCTCCCCCACGAGTTCGGGGTCGAGCGCTGAGGTGGGCTCGTCGAACAGCATGAGTTTCGGTTCCATCGCCAGCGCCCGTGCGATGGCCACGCGCTGCTGCTGCCCGCCCGACAGCTGTGCGGGATACGCGTCGGCCTTGTTGCCCAATCCCACCTTCGCCAAGAGGTCCCGGGCCATCTCGGTGGCCTCGCTGCGACGCATCTTCTTCACCAGGATCGGCGCTTCGACGACGTTGGCGACCACCGTCCGGTGTGGGAACAGGTTGAAGTGCTGGAAGACCATCCCGATCTCGCGGCGCTGTTTCGCTGCGGTGCGCGGATGCAGTTCGTGGAGTTTGCCGCCGCGTTCGGCGTAGCCGACGAGTGTCCCGTCGACGTAGAGACGACCCGCGTCGACGCGTTCGAGGTGGTTGATACACCGAAGAAACGTCGACTTGCCGGAGCCTGACGGGCCGATCAGGCACGCGACGTGCCCGCGCTGTACCTCGAGTGAGATGCCCTTGAGCACTTTGACGGCGCCGTAGTTCTTGCATACCCGATCGGCCCGCACCATGGGCGCGTCGTCGTGCTCGGTCGGCCGGCCTGGCGCGGTCATTTACGCTCACCTCCGGGGATGGTGGGGTCTGTCGGCGGTGTCGGTCGGATGACGACGGCCTTGCCTTCGGCGTCGGCGAGCGCCTGCAACTGGCGTGCCGTCAAGTGCCTGGTCATGCCCTTCGAATAGTGCTTCTCGACGAAGTACTGGCCCACCATCAGGACGCTCGTGATCGCCAGGTACCAGGTCGCGGCGACGAGGAACAGTGGGATCGGCTGGAAGTTCGAGCCGGCGATGTCGCGTGCACGGGCGTACAGCTCAGCGGTGTACGGCACGGCCGCAACCAGGGAAGTGGTCTTGAGCATGCTGATCAGTTCGTTCCCGGTCGGCGGGATGATCACGCGCATGGCCTGCGGGAGCACGGTCCGCCGGATCGTCTGCGCCCACGACATTCCCAGCGCGGTGGAGGCTTCGATCTGGCCTTCGGGCACCGATCCGATTCCGGCGCGGACGATCTCGGCCATGTACGCGGCCTCGTTGAGTGCCAGTCCGATCACTGCGAACAGGAACGCCGCATTGAGCGACTGCAGGTCGATGTGGAAGAACTGGTGCACGAACGGAATTCCGATGTCGAGCTGCTTGTAGATCGACGGGAACAATCCCCACAGCACGAGTTGCACGTACACGGGTGTGCCGCGGAAGACCCACAGGTACACCCACGCCACGGATTTGAGCACCGGATTCGGCGACAGGCGCATCACCGCGAGGACCACTCCGAGCACGACAGCAATGAGCATGGCGAGCACGGTCAACTGCACCGTGTTCCATGCTGCCTCGCTGATACGCCGATCGAACAGGTACTGGCCGTAGATGTCCCAGCGATAGGCCTCATTGGTGGCTGCGCCCCACACGATCAGCACCAACGCGATCACCACGATGGCCCCCGCGATCCACCGGCCTGGACGACGCAGCGGGACGGCTTGGATCGGTTCCGGTTCGGTCTCGGCTGCGCCGGAGTGCGTGTACTCGCTCATCGGGGCCCTTCCTCAGCTCGTCGCCGCATTGATCTGCGACTCGGTGATCGTTCCCTCCGTCACACCCCAGCGGTCGGCGATCTGCTGGTATGTTCCCGAGTCGATCAGGTGCTGCATCGCCTGCTGCAGGACCGGACCGATGGGAGCGCCCTTCCCGACGACGAAACCGTACGGTGCGGCGTCGAACAGCGGGCCGGCAGATTCGAGGCGACCTTCGCTGCGTTCGATCACGTAGGCGGTGACCGGGGAGTCTGCGGACAGCGCGTCGACCCGGCCGAGGATCAACGCGTTGGCGGCTTCGTCCTGGCTGTCGTATTTGATCTTCTCGATCGGGGGAAGTCCCGCATCCACGCACGCCTGACTTTTCGCCGGAACCTCTTCGATGTCCTCGATGGTCGTGGTCTGCACCGCCACTCGCAGTCCGCATGCGTTGTCGGGGTCGACCGGTTCGCCGACGCGCTGCGCCCATTGGATTCCCGCGCTGAAGTAGGTGACGAAGTCGACGGACTGTTCGCGCTCCAGCGTGTCGGTGAACGAGGACGAGCCGAGATCGAAAGTGCCGGACTGGACGGCGGGGATGATCCGGTCGAAGTCGGCCTCGTAGAACACCGCGTCGATGCCGAGCACATCGCCGAGCGCTTGCACGAGTTCGACGGCGAATCCGACGATCGTGCCGTCATCGTCCTTGAATTCATTGGGGGCGTAAGGCACATTCGTGCCGACCTTCAACAGGCCTGCCGACGCCGCTGCCGGCGGGAGTTGGGCAGCGAGCGCCTCGACGCGCTCCGCGCGTACCCGGTCGCCAGGGGGCACGGTGGATTCGGTGTTGACCACGCAGCCTGTCACCGTCGCGAGGACGAGCCAGCATCGCGGCTACAGCACCCACGAGCCGAGGCCGCAGCGCACGGGAGTGAGCTGGTCCATCCACAGTCGAACCTTAGACCGGAGGTGCCTGTCTGTCTGCAGATCTGTGCTGTCCGCTGCTCTGGACCGAACCCGGATGATGGCGCTCTCGCCACAGCTGTGTGGTCACGCTGCGGTGATCCGGTCGACCACCGCAGCGGTGAACTCGCTCGTCGATGCACTCCCACCGAGATCTGCGGTGGCGATACCGTCGCCGATCGTCTCGGCGACTGCCCGCTCGAGAGCTCGCGCCGCACCGCCGAGGAACGGGTTCCCTGTGACGGAGAGGCGGTCGAGGAGCATCGCCGAGGACAGAACGAGGGCAGTCGGGTTGGCACGGCCGAGTCCGGCGATGTCGGGTGCGGCGCCGTGGACAGCCTGCGCCATCGTCTTCCGAGCGGACGCATTGATCGATGGCGCGCTTCCGAGCGAGCCGGAGAGCTCACCGGCGAGATCCGACAGGATGTCTCCGAACAGGTTTTCGGTCACGATGACGTCGAAATCACCGCCGCGGCGGACGAGCAGGGCGGCCATCGCGTCGACGTGCTCGTCGTCGACGTCCACGCTCGGATACATGGTTCCGATCTCGCGGCACACGTCCCGGAACAAGCCGGTCGTCTTCGACAGCACATTCGCCTTGTGCACGATGGTGACGCGTTTGCGGCGGCGTGAGGCGAGGTCGAAGGCGGTGTGTGCGATGCGTTCACACGCGGCCCGGGTGATGACCCCGACAGCGAGGGCAACGTCGGGAGTCGGCATGAATTCACCGCTGCCGACCGCCATGTTGCGGTCGGCATAGAACCCTTCCGTGTTCTCACGGACGACGACCAGATCCATGTCGGGAACCATCGCGTGCGTGCCCGGCAGTGCCCGTGCGGGGCGGATGTTCGCGTACAGGTCGAAATGCTTGCGGATCTGTCCGCCCGGTGTCAGCGCCGCACGGAACGGCTCCGGGTAGGACGCGCTGTCATGCGGTCCGAGGATCCAGCCGTCCAGATCCGTGAGCGCCTCGAGCGTCGACCTCGGTACAGGCGTGCCATGGCTGCCGATGGCGTCGGCGCCGAGCGGCAGAGGCACCCACTCGAGTTCCGGCCCACCCGTCGCCGCGATCGCCGCGTCGACGACGCGGCGAGTTGCGGGAACGATTTCGTGGCCGATGCCGTCGCCCTCGATCACACCGATACGTAGCGGTTCCGGCATTGCGGTCTCGTTGGTCACCGGGCAATCATGACCCATCATGGTCCAGTCAGTTGAGTTACTCCTCGACCCTCACCTCGACGCACAGGTCCGCGCCCAGTGGGCGGCGCTGCTCGCCGCGGGAGTCGACAGTCAGGGACGGATCCGAAGCGAGACGAATCGTCCGCACGTGACGCTGTTCGTGGCCGGGTCGATTCCCGCCGATCTCGACGCCGCCGTGCGGGACGCATGCTTCGACTCCGTGCGGGACGCATGCTTCGAATCCGTGCCGGTGACACTGGGCGGTTTGGTGGTGTTCGGGGGTCGGCACGCGACGTTGGCACGGCTGGTGGTTCCCTCGACGGCTCTGCTCGCGGTGCACGCGCGGGTGTTCGGCGCGCTCGGTCAGTGCCCCGGGATCCCCGAACACATCCGCCCGCACGGATGGACACCGCACGTGACCCTGGCACGGCGGGTGCCCGCCGGCTCGATGGGCACTGCCGTGGTTGCCGCTCATCGTTCCGAGGGAGACTCGATCGGTAGCGCAACGGGGATGCGTCGGTGGGATGGCACGGCCAAGCGGGAGTGGCGGCTGGTGTGAGCCGCCGCGGGCCGTCGTGAGGCGGTCGATCAGACCCGGTAGTCACCGAACTGTGTGGTTTCGGCGTGGGTGTCGGGTGTACGGCCGGTGAGGGCCAGGACGTCGAGCACGAGAAGTACCAGGAGAAGAAGCACTGTCAGGGCGATCATGTGCTCCAGCGTCGCCGGGACAAGAAGCGGGCAACAGTGGCAGAAATGACAGCATTGGTCGATTTTCTGCCATCGCCGGTGGCACACTGGACGACATGGCCGGAAGAATCGAGAAGGTGGTCGTTCCGCTGCTTCCCCGCATCGAAGTCTTCGAGCTCGGGGTCGCATGCGAGGTCTTCGGAAGTGACCGCTCGGGCGAGGGGCTGCCCACCTACGATTTCTCGCTCGTCGCGGGTAGTGCCGAGCCGGTGTCCACCAGTTTCGGCTACTCCATCGACGTGCCGTACGATCTCGCACGACTCGACGACGCCGATCTGATCATCGTGCCCCCGGGCGGGACTACGTCGGGCTCGCTCACCGATCCCGAGTTCGTACGGAATGGCGGCGCCGATGCTGCGTACCTCGAGCCCCTGTTCGAGAGGCTTCGTGCCGCCGTCGACCGCGGGGCGTCGGTCGCGAGCCTGTGTACCGGTGCGTTCGTTCTCGGCGCGGCCGGAATACTGAACGGTCGCCGCTGTACGACTCATTGGCGTTACGCCGACCGCCTCGCCGAGATGTACCCGTCGGCACGAGTCGACCGCGATGTCCTGTACGTCGACGACGAGCCGGTGCTGACGAGCGCGGGCACCGCCGCCAGCGTCGACCTGTCCCTCCACATCGTGCGGACCGCACAAGGTGCGCAGGTCGCCAACACGATCGCGCGAGGCATGGTCGTTCCACCCCACCGCGACGGCGGGCAGGCGCAGTACGTGGCCACACCCCTTCCCGAGTGCACCGACGATTCGATCGCCCCGCTACTCGACTGGATCACCGAGAATCTGCACCGCGACCTGTCGGTGACCGTCCTCGCAGAGCACGCTCACATGTCGTCGCGGACCTTCGCGCGACGATTCACCGACGAGGCCGGCACCACGCCGGCACGCTGGATCCGCGACCAACGGGTGCTCGCCGCCCAGCAGCTCCTCGAGAACACCGATCTGCCGATCGACGTGGTCGCGGACCGTGTCGGATTCGGGACCGCGCCGGTGCTCAGACAGCATTTTCTGCGGCTGCGGCGAACCACTCCCCAGGCGTACCGTCGGACGTTCCGGTCTGCTGAGTCGGCCCCCGTCGAGTGACGCCTTAGCAGAAGCCGCCCCTCGACACTGCAGCCCTCGCGTAGCGTGGCGGAAGAAATGGGGGCGGCTCGCTGTTGCACCCGTCGACACGACCGAACCGAAAGGACCACCGTGGCAACCCAAGCTCTCACCCAGCAGAACTTCGACGAGGTCGTCACCAACAACGACATCGTGCTCGTCGACTTCTGGGCCGATTGGTGCGGCCCCTGCAAGCAGTTCGCGCCGACATTCGAGTCGTCGTCCGAGCAGCATCCCGACGTGGTGCATGCGAAGGTCGACACCGAGGCCGAGCAGTCGATCGCGGCAGCCGCGAACATTCGCTCGATCCCGACGATCATGGCGTTCCGCGAAGGGATCCTGGTCTACAACCAGGCAGGTGCCCTGCCGCCGGCCGCGCTCGAAGACCTCGTCTCGCAGGTCAAGGCGCTCGACATGGACGACGTCCGCAAGCAGATCGACGAAGCGTCGAACGCTCAGAGCTGACTCGCACGCCGAACCGGACCGCCGCGGCCCGATCCCCTCAGCGGGGGATCGGGCCGTGGTGCGTCACGGCCGTCGGTGAACGGAGTCTCAGTGGGCAGCGGCGTCCCAGCTGCGGCCGTATCCGACCGACACCTCGAGCGGCACCGACAGTTCGATCACCGAATCCATCTTGTCGCGGACGAGTTCCTCGACACGCTCACGCTCGTCGGTGGTGACCTCGAGGACGAGTTCGTCGTGGACCTGCAGCAACATCCGCGACCGCAGGCCGGCGTCGCCGAGCGCCTTCTGCACGTCGATCATCGCAACCTTGATGATGTCGGCCGCCGTGCCCTGGATCGGCGCATTGAGCGCGGCGCGCTCGGCGACCTCACGACGCTGCCGATTGTCGCTCGTCAGGTCCGGCAGGTAACGCCGACGCCCGTAGAGCGTGGAGGTGTAGCCGACCTTGCGTGCCTCCTCGACGACGTTGTGCAGGTAGTCGCGCACGCCACCGAAGCGGGTGAAGTACGCCTCCATCTGCTCGCGCGCCTCGTCCGTGGAGATCTTCAGCTGCTGCGCGAGTCCGTAGGCGCTCAGACCGTACGCCAGACCGTACGACATCGCCTTGACCCGTCGACGCAGCTCGGGGGTGACCTCTTCGATGGGCACGCCGAATGCGCGGGCACCGACGAAACTGTGCAGGTCCTCACCCGTGTTGAACGCCTCGATCAGACCTTCGTCGCCGGACAGGTGCGCCATGATGCGCATCTCGATCTGGCTGTAGTCGGCGGTCAGGAGCAGGTCGTATCCGGTGCCGACGACGAAGCCGTTGCGGATCTGACGGCCGGCATCGGTGCGCACCGGGATGTTCTGCAGGTTCGGTTCGGTCGACGACAGTCGTCCGGTCGCCGCGACCGTCTGGTTGAACGTGGTGTGAATGCGACCGTCGTCGGCCACCGACTTGATGAGACCGTCGACGGTGGTCTTCATCTTGGTGGATTCGCGGTGTGCCAGCAGATGTTCGAGGAACGGGTGTCCGGTCTTCTCGAACAGGTTCTGCAGAGCGTCGGCGTCGGTGGTGTAGCCGGTCTTCGTCTTCTTGGTCTTCGGCATATCGAGTTCGTCGAACAGCACCACCTGCAGCTGCTTCGGTGAGCCGAGGTTGATCTGCTTACCGATCACCTCGTACGCGGCGTTCGCTGCGGCAGCGACGTCGGCGGCGAAGCCCGCCTGCAGGTCGTGCAGGTGCTCGGAATCGACCGCGATACCGGTGGATTCGAGTGCGGCGAGCACCTCGAGCAGTGGCAGTTCCATGTCGGTGAGGAGTTGCGCCGACTCGATGTCGGCGAGTTCGGAGTCGAGAGCCGCGGCGAGGTCGACGACGGCGCTGGCGCGTAGGATCTCGCCTTCGGCGGCCTGCTTGTCGGTGGCGTCCTCGTCGTCGAGCAACGACAGTTGCTGGGCGCCGGTGTCTTCGACCCGCAGTTCGCGCTTGAGGTAACGCAGCGACAGGTCGTCGAGTTTGAAACTGCGCTGCCCGGGACGCACGAGATAGGCGGCGAGCGCCGTGTCGCTGGTGACTCCGGCGAGGCTCCAACCACGACCGCGCAGCGCATGCATCGCCGACTTCGCCTCGTGCAGGGCTTTTTCCACGGTGGTGTCGGCGAGCCACGCGGCAAGCGCGGTGTCGTCCTCGGGTGTCAGCGACACCGTCGCCACATACGCGCCCTCGCCGTCGGCAGCCGCGATCGCGACAGCGGTGGCCTCGCCGCCGTACGGAGCGCCGGGGCCGGCGACGGACAGGCCGTGCCGCCGCCCGGCCACCGCGTGCTCGGCCAACCAGGCAGTGAGCCCGCCCGGTTCCACGATGCCGCCGCGTACCTCGAATCCTTCGTCGGCTTCGGGTTCCGCGGATGCGAGGGTCTCGAAGAGTCGATCGCGCAAGACCTTGAATTCGAGGTCGTCGAAGAGCTGGTGGATCTTGTCGCGATCCCACGGTGCGAGCGCAAGCGCATCCGGTGCGTAGGGCAGCGGCACTTCCCGCACCATCTCGGTGAGCTGGCGGTTCATCAGCACGTTCGACAGGTTCTCGCGCAGCGCGTCGCCGGTCTTGCCGCGCACTTCGTCGACTCGATCGACCAGATCGGTGAGGCTGCCGAATTCGCGGATCCACTTGGTGGCGGTCTTCTCGCCGACGCCCGGGATGCCCGGGAGATTGTCGCTCGGGTCTCCGCGGAGCGCCGCGAAGTCCGGGTACTGCGCGGGGGTGAGTCCGTACTTCTCCTCGACCGCCTCGGGGGTGAAACGCGTCAGTTCGGAGACGCCGCGCTTCGGGTAGAGCACGGTGACGTCGTCGGTGACCAACTGCAATGCATCACGGTCGCCGGTGACGACGAGTACTTTGTAGCCGAGCGCCGTGGCCTGCGTGGTGAGGGTCGCGATGATGTCGTCGGCCTCGTACCCTTCCTCCGCCATGACTGGGATGCCCATGGCGCCGAGCACCTCTTTGGTGACGTCGATCTGGCCCTTGAACTCGTCGGGTGCAGCGCTGCGCTGAGCCTTGTACGGGGCGTACATCTCGGCACGGAAGGTCTTACGGCTCACGTCGAACGCCGCCGCGACATGGGTGGGCTTCTCGTCGCGCAGCAGGTTGATGAGCATCGAGGTGAACCCGTACACCGCGTTGGTGGTCTGTCCACTGGTGGTTCTGAAATTCTCCGCGGGCAGCGCGTAGAACGCGCGGAAGGCGAGGGAATGCCCGTCGAGGAGCAGCAGGGTCGGGCGTTCGTCGGCGGAAGTGGTCGGTGTCAGAGCGGATGCACGGGTCACGGGTGCCAGTCTAGGGATCGCGCACGACAGCCACGACCACCCTGGGGAAGCGGTGTCGGCTGCGCCGGAAACACAGTCTTTTCCCCAGATACACACTCGAAACGCACCGGAAATCCGAGAGACGGCTGTGATGGACGCCTCACGCGCTAAAGTCCGTTTCCACGGCGCCGTCCCCGGCGTCGAGCTCGAATACAGCCGACCCACACGGAGGACCCCCGTGGCCTCGACCGTGAGACTTCGACGAAGAGGAGCGTTCGGGCGTCGATGGCTCGCGCGCACGATGTTGTTTCTTCTCGCGACACTGTTCGCGTTGATGTCAGGCATGGGTGCCGCGGCGGCGCAGGATCCCAGCCCTCCACCGCAACCCACCATGCCGTCGGCACCGCCGGTTACCCCCTCGGCACCGCCGACGACGACAGACACGACCGACGGCGAGCGGGTCGGCGGGACGCTCAACAATGGCGGCGATCGGCTCGCGGGTGTGACCGTACGCGCGCTCGACCGGTCCGGTGAGGTGGTCGCCGAAACGGTATCCGGAGAACGGGGCGGGTGGGAGCTGACGGTGCCGCCCGGAACGTACACGTTCGCAGTGGATACCGACACGTTGCCCGAGGACGTGAGTGTGCAGGACTCCGTGACGCGCGATGTCGTCGCCGGGCGCGCCAACTCCGTCATCTTCTCGTTCGGCGAGGCACGCACCGGTTCAGCGGTCCCCGCAGCGGAGACAGTGCTGCGCACCGTGATAGACGGGCTTCGTTTCGGTCTGATCATCGCGATCGCCGGCGTCGGGCTGAGCCTGATCTTCGGTACCACCGGGCTGACCAACTTCGCACACGGCGAACTCGTCACGCTCGGGGCCGTCGCCGCCTGGATATTCAACGTGTCGTTCGGGATGCAGCTGATAGCTGCCACGGTGTCGGCGGTTGTGGTGGGGGTGATCATCGGTCTGCTCAACAACGCGTTGATCTGGGCGCCGCTGCGGCGACGCCACACCGGGTTGATATCGCAACTCGTGGTGTCGATCGGTGTGGCCATCTCGTTGCGTTATCTCATCCTGGCGTTCTATTCGGATCGCACGCAGGCGTTCGACGACTATCAGGCGCAGCGGCAACTCGTGTGGGGTCCGTTCGCGATCACTCCGGTGAACCTGGCCTGCATCGTGATCAGCCTCGTGGTCTTGGTCGGTGTGGCGTTACTGCTGCAGCGCACCAGGATCGGCAAGGCGATGCGCGCGGTCTCCGACAATCGCGACCTGGCCGCTTCCTCGGGTATCGACGTCGAGAAGGTCGTGCGGTTCGTGTGGGGTCTGGGCGGGGGGCTTGCCGCGCTCGGCGGTGTGTTGTTCGGGTTGTCCGAACTCGGTGGCCGTGTCCAATGGGAGATGGGTTTCAAACTATTGCTGCTGATGTTTGCGGGGATCATCCTCGGCGGCCTGGGTACGGCCTACGGTGCATTGCTGGGCTGCGTCATCGTGGGTCTGCTCGTGCAGTTGTCGACGTTGGTCATCAATCCCGACCTCAAGTACATCGGCGGATTGCTGGTGCTCATCGTCATTCTGGTGATCCGCCCGCAGGGCATCCTCGGCAGCAGAGCAAGGATCGGGTGATCCATGGACCTCGTATCGGTGTTCCAAGTGTCGTTCGCGCAGATGATCGGCCCCTCGGCGATCTTTTATGCGCTACTCGCGATCGGCCTGAATCTGCATTACGGGTATGCCGGACTGCTCAACTTCGGGCAGATCGGATTCGCGTTGCTCGGCGGCTACGGCGTCGGCATCATGACCGTCACCTACGAGCAGCCGCTCTGGGTCGGTGTCCTCGTCGGTCTTGCTCTTTCGGGCCTGCTGGCGCTGGTCCTCGGAATCCCCACGCTGCGTCTGCGCGCCGACTATCTCGCGATCGCGACGATCGCCGCGGCCGAGATCCTGCGGTTGATGTTCCGCTCCACCGCGTCCGATTCGGTCACCGGCTCGACCCGGGGCCTGTGGGGTTTCGCGGAGCCGTTCACGGCGTGGAGTCCGTTCGATTCGAGTCGGCAGTATTCGCTGCTCGGGATGCGGTTCTACGGGGACGACCTGTGGGCGATGGTCGTGGGTTGGACGGTCGTGCTGCTGTTGTGCGGGCTGGTGTATCTGCTGAGCCACAGCCCGTGGGGACGCGTGCTGCGCGCGGTGCGAGAAGACGAGGATGCGGCTCGTGCGCTCGGGAAGAACGTGTTCGTCTACAAGATGCAGGCGCTCGTGCTGGGCGGCATGATCGGCGGCCTGGGAGGGGTCTTCAACGCGCTGCAGACCAAGTCGATCAATCCGGACTTCTATTCGACCGCGCAGACGTTCTTCGCATTCGGTGCGTTGATCCTCGGCGGCGCTGCGACGGTGTTCGGACCGGTTCTCGGCGCGATGGTGTTCTGGTTCCTGCTCACTCTGCCGGACGCGTTTCTGCGGCAGGCGATCTCGGGTCCTGATCCGCTCCTGCCGCTCACCGAGCAGCAGGTCGGTGCGATGCGATTCGTGCTGCTCGGCATCATGATCGCGGTGATGATGGTCTTCCGGCCACAGGGGATACTCGGAAACAAGAGGGAGGTGCAACTCGATGCCTGAGACCGCTTCGGCTCGGACCCCACTCGACGCTGCCGGCCGGGCCGCATTGTTCGCCGCGGTCTCACAGGATCCGGGTTCGGCCAAGCCGGATCCGATCCTCGTGGTGGACGACGTCTCCCGCTCGTTCGGCGGACTCAAGGCCGTCGACGTGACACACCTCGAAATCCAGCGTGGCTGCATCACCGGCTTGATCGGACCGAACGGTGCCGGGAAGACCACCCTGTTCAACCTGCTCACCGGCTTCGACCGCGCCGACACCGGATCGTGGACGATGGACGGGGAACAACTCGGTCGGCTCCATCCCCACCGGGTCGCCCGTCGCGGCGTCGTACGCACCTTCCAGTTGACCAAGGCCCTGTCCAAGATGACGGTCCTCGACAACGTCCGGCTGGGGGCCCGTCACCAGCGTGGTGAACGGATCGCGGCGGCACTGCTGCCGTGGACGTGGCGGGCACAAGAACGTGAGATCACCGAGCGCGCCCACGAACTACTCGCGCGTTTCGATCTGGATTCCAAAGCCGGTGATCCAGCGGGGTCGTTGTCCGGTGGGCAACGCAAACTGCTCGAAATGGCGCGGGCGCTGATGACCGACCCGATCGTGGTGATGCTCGACGAGCCGATGGCCGGGGTCAATCCGGTCCTGACCCAGAACCTCCTCGGTCACATCAAATCGTTGCGCGACGACGGGATGACGGTGGTGTTCGTCGAGCACGACATGGACGTCATCCGCGACATCTCCGACTGGGTCGTCGTGATGGCGCAGGGCGCCGTCATCGCCGAAGCCGCGCCCGACCGGTTGTCGGGGAATTCCGCGGTGGTCGATGCGTATCTCGGCAGCCACCACGATCAAGCACTCGAGTTCGACGAGGACGGCAACCCGATCGGGGCGACAGCCGAACTGTCCGAGGCACTCCAGGAGGCCGAAGTACAGACCCTGGAAGCCGGAGGCGATCTGTCCGATCCCGCAGCCGGAGGCGATCTGTCCGATCCCGCAGCCGGAGGCGATCTGTCCGATCCCGCAGCCGGAGGCGATCTGTCCGATCCCGCAGAGGCCGACACTTCCTCGACACCGGCGAGCGGAACACAGGAGACGTCATGAGCGACGCGATGACCCCGGCCGAACTGGCGGCAACTCCGGAGGAACACGTGCGTCTGGCCGAAGGAGCGTTGCTACGCGCCGACGATCTCGTCGCCGGGTACATCCCGGGCGTCGACATCCTGCGAGGATGCAATTTCTTTCTGCGCGACGGCGAGATCGTCGGCATCATCGGCCCCAACGGCGCCGGGAAGTCGACGCTGCTCAAGACCCTGTTCGGCCTGATTCCGGTGCGCCACGGCGACATCCACCTCCGCGGTGAGCCCATCACTGCGGCTCCGGCACACGTTCTCGTGCGTAAGGGGGTCGGTTACGTGCCGCAGACCCGGAACGTGTTTCCCTCGATGACCATCGAGGAGAACCTCGAGATGGGTAGCTATCTGCGCCCCAAGATGTTCGCGGAACAGTTCGACCGTGTGGCATCGCTCTTCCCGCTCCTCGGGGAGAGACGGAGGATCAAGGCCGGGGCGCTGTCCGGCGGGGAACGTCAGATGGTGGCGATGGGTCGCGCACTCATGATGGAACCGTCGGTGCTGTTGCTCGACGAGCCTTCGGCAGGGCTGTCACCGATGTTCCAGGACGAGGTCTTCATCCGCTGCAAGAAGATCAATGCGGCGGGAGTGTCGATCATCATGGTCGAGCAGAACGCGCGCCGCTGCCTGCAGATCTGTGATCGCGGCTACGTGCTCGATCAGGGACGCAATGCGTACACCGACACGGGAGCGCATCTGATGAACGATCCGAAGGTGGTCGAGCTGTATCTGGGCACACTCGCCGGAAGCCAAGAGAAGAAGCGACTCTGACCCGCGAGCCGATCTCGGCGAGTCGGCCTGCGACACAATTCATTGCGGACACGTGTGATGCGGGGGGCCGGGACGTTCTCCCGGCCCCTCGCACTCTGCGGCCTCAGCCACCGACAACGATGTAATCCTCTGTGGTCAGCGTGTTGTCCGCACCGTAGACCATGTGCCCGTACGATCCGACACCCGGCTCACCTGCATCGACGAACGCCAGTTCGCCGGTGGCCCCGTCGTAGTCGATGTCCTCGCCCTCACGCACCAGATCCGCGCACTCTTGATAGGTCGTGCACTTGGTGCCGTCCTTGGTGATGCTGTTGATGTTCGCGGCGATGTCGACACCTGCGGTCGAGCCGGCCTGCAACGCAGCAAGCGCCGAGATGATGACCGCGTCGTATGCCTCGCCGGAGTAATTGAAGTCGATCAGGGAAGGATCGACCTCGAGCAGTCGACTGCGGAACTCCTCGCCCGTGTCCGTCAGTGGCGTGGTCCCCGACATACCCTCGAGCAATCCGTCGGCAACGTTCGCGCCGAGCGCGTTGCCCATGTTGCCGTCGACGCCGAAGACCGCCATACCGTCGGACGGGCCGATACCCACCTCGTGCATGCGCGTGATGATCTTCGCGGATTCTTCGAATCCGATGAGCGCCACCGCGTCCGGATCGAAATTCGCGATGCTATCGACCTCGGCGTTGAACGACTGTGCGTTCGGGTCGTAGATGACCTTTTCGATCTGGTCCTCGGGGATACCGGCCTCGACGAGATTGGCGACCGTATTGTCGGCGAGACCTGTGCCGTATGGGTCGTTGAGCGCGAGCACGAACACGCGCTGAGCGCCGTCCGCAGCGATCAACTCCGCCAACGCCTGCGATTGGAGCACATCGGTGGGCGCGGTCCGGAAGTACATGCCGCCGTCGGAGTAGCAGATGAACTGATCCGACGTGTTGGCCGGTGAGAACATCACTACACCGGCGCTGGTGATCTTGTCGATCACTTTCAACGACACCGAGGACGACGCTGCACCCACGATGACCTGCGTCCCGGCAGCCAACTCCCGGTCGACCGTCGAACTCGCGGTGTCGGTGGTGGTGTCGCCCGAGTCGCCGGGGATCAATTCCACCGGCTGGTCGAGTACCCCACCGGCCGCGTTGACCTCGTCGACGGCCAGGCGCACGCCGGCAACCTCCGGCGGGCCGAGAAACGCGAGACTTCCTGTCTCGGGCAGGAGGGTACCGATCTTCAGCGCACCGGTGAACGGGGTCTCGCCGGCGGTTGCCTGTTCGGGCTCACAGTCGGTCTCGACGGTCGTCGCTGTCCCGGTGTCTCCGTCGCCGGCCGTCGTGGTCGAATCGTCGCTGTCCGAACTACAACCGGCCAGCGCCATTGTTACTGCGCCGAGAACTGCAACAGCGCGGACCAAAGTCCGTTTAGCCATTCCACACCCCTTCGATCGCGTGAACTCCACACCCGGCGTTTACCGGAGGTGGTCGAAACATAGCGACAGAAAGGCGCCCGTGAACCAGCCCGAAATCCTTGTGACGCGACCGTTACATTCGCGTCCCAGATGTGATGTCGCGGTGACTGGGCAAGTCAGCCGGGCACACCTTCCCCCAGGGAATCGATGATCACCTCGGCGACCTGTTTCATGGTGGTGCGACGGTCCATCGCCGCCCGCTGGATCCACCGGAACGCTTCGGGTTCGGTCATCGCATGCTTGTCCATGAGCAACGACTTGGCGCGGTCGACGAGCTTGCGAGCCTCGAACCTCTCGGACAGCCCGGCCACTTCACGCTCGAGTTCACGCAACTCGGAGAAGCGACTCACAGCGACCTCGATGGCCGGTACCAGATCGCTCTTCGAGAACGGCTTGACGAGATACGCCATGGCCCCCGCATCACGCGCGCGTTCGACGAGTTCGCGCTGGCTGAACGCTGTGAGAATAACCACAGGGGCGATGCGCTTCTGCGCGATCTCGGATGCGGCGTCGATTCCGTCTCGGCGCGGCATCTTCACATCCATGATCACGAGATCCGGATTCAGTTCCTCGGCGAGCTCCACCGCGCGTTGCCCATCGCCGGCCTCGCCTACCACGTCGTACCCCTCTTCGCGCAGCATTTCGACCAGATCGAGCCTGATCAACGCCTCGTCTTCGGCGACGACGACTCGCGTTGCCCCGGCGTTGTCGTTCTGCGGCACGGCTGTCATGGCGGGCCCTTCCCATCTCGCTGCGGATGCCCTCGTGAGGGAATCGAACGTTAGAAGGGTACCGGTGTTCACCCTCCGTCCATCCATCCCTTACAGTGGTCTCCGCACCACGCCCCCGTATCCCAATTGGCAGAGGAAACGGATTCAAAACCCGTCCAGTGTGAGTTCGAGTCTCACCGGGGGCACCGTGGCACTGCCGACCTCCGGCCGGGGCCGAACAGTCGCAGCCTCGGTCAGTGTCCTGAGGATCATCCCGTCATGTTCTCCGACGCACATCGGTCGGCCTGCGGTACTGAATCCACGCCATCGCACCCCCGAGTGCCACCACCGCGGCCACCGATACGGCCGAGGACATCCATGTCCAGGAGTTCGACAACCACTCGACCGGCTCGCTCGTGAGCGGGGTGTACGCGGTCCACCCGTACTGCGCGACAAGAGGTAACGCCAGCGCTGCGGGCAGCGTCATCGACGTTGCCACCACCGGCGGGGTGGACGGCAGAGATGCGGCGATCGTGTAGGCAGCCGCGAGTGGCACAACGAACAGATTCGCCGCAATACGCATGTCGTCCCACGGAAGACCGTCAGCGACCCCCGATGCTGCGACCAGCGCCAGTACACCGATACCTACCAGTGCTCGTGGGAATCGGTGGCCGAGCCAGGCACCGACTCCGGCGAGGACGACCGGAACCAGGAGCAGCGGCCACACCGTGGGGGACCACGAGACCGCCTCGCGCCCCACCACAGCCAGTGCCATCGCCGCCAGAAGGACCGTTCCCGTGTGCTCGCACAACCACAACGCCGCGGCGATCACGACCACCACCGCCACAACCCCGAGGAGCCACCTGCCCGCCTCCGGTGCTTCCGCACTCGACGACATCACGGCACGCTCGAACGACCAGTGCAGCCCGGTCCCGACCACCGGAATGCCGATGCCGACCAGTAACTCTCGCCGACTCCCCCGCCGTTCACCGAACAGAGCCGCATCGCCACGGCCGATCACCCACATCGATGCACCCGCCACCAAGGTGACAACCCCCGGAATCAACCACACCGCGTTGACGGGAACAGGTTGGAAGCTCACTTCCAGGTAGTCGGCATACCGTCTCGGGGTCGAGGCGAAGTCCCGGAACTCCGCGATCGGCGCCGCAGTCAGCAGGCCCGCAACAACGGCAGCGGCCAGCACCGCCTGCAACCGAGCTCGTCGCGGGTCGATGCACATCACCGCGAGGCCGCCGAGCAGCGATCCCGCACCTATCACCGAGATGTACATGTCGAAGCGCCACGCGCCCGGCAAGGCAACGACAACCACCAGAAGCGCACCCGCCAGAACCGCCGCGGCCACACGAGTCCGCTGACGGATCCCCGCTGCGACGAGGACTGCCACGACCGCCCCGGTTGCCGAGGCAGCGATCGCGGACGCCATCACGGGCGCGGGGCCGAATCCTGTCGCCATCGGATAGGTGTCGACGGTAGGCGCTCCGAGGACCACCGCTGCTGTGTAGCCGCCGAAAACGAGCAGTACGACCTTGATCCACGCTGCCACACCTCACCTTCTCCGAGCATCGCGCACACACGTCGCCGACACGCCGGAACTCCCCGGTCGCGCCTACAGCAGGCCGGTGAGCCGACGGGACCCCTCGTAGAGAAACCGCAACTGCTCGAAATCCGACGGCGATACCCGAAGCGGCGAGCCCTGCAGACACAGGCCACCGACCACCTCGGCACCGTGGTTCCGGATCGGGACGGCCAACGCCGACCGGCCGGTGCGACATTCCTGATTTTCGAAGGCGTGCCCGTCGAGTTGAATACGGGACAGTTCGTCGCCGAGCACGTCCGGGTCGCACACGGTCGCGCCGGTCAGTCGTCGCAGTTGAATTCCTGCTCGCAGCGCGGGATGGTGCGCGAGCATCACTTTTCCGAGTGCGTTCGCATGCAGGTTCTTGGACAGCAGTGCGATGCCGACGATCTCATGGTCGGGGTCCTGATCGACGAAGCGGAGTCTTCCACCGGCGAACGACGCTACATGCAGCCCGAACCGGGTGTGCGAACGGAGTTCTTCGACCGTCTCGTGCAGCGTCGGTGACGTGTCGGTGGCAGCTGCGGCTCGGGACAGTTCGGCTGTTCGGCGTCCGAGCGCGAAACCCGACAGGTCGGGAACCCGCACCAGGAATCCCTCTGCGACAAGTAGGTTGAGCATCCGATAGGCGGTAGTGGGTGCGACACCCGCGAAACGGGCGATCTCCTTGGCTGTAGCACCGGGACCGAGATGCGCGACCGCCTCGAGCATGCAGAGGGCCTTCTGCACCGCTCTCGGCTGCTGCCCACTGAACCCGGTCTCGGCGACCACGTGAGCGGTCATCATGAGGCCTCCGGCCGCGGATGCGCGGACACCAACTGCGGTCTTCCCACGTCGTCGAGAACGAGAACACCGGAGCCCGGAAGCAGGTCGGCCGTCTCGACACTGTCGAAGGCGCCCATCGTCGCGAGTGATCCGGGTCTGAGCCGCTCGAGCACGGCCACCCACACCCCACCGGATGCCGCAACCACAAGCACCGCGATCGGGATTCCCCACTGCCCGCGTACCGCACCGTCGACCACCAAGTAGCCGAGCAGACCAGCACCGGTACTCGCGACCGCGAGCGCGACAGCCGTGGTCCACGGTGCGTCCTCCCCGATCCTACGGAGGAACCGCAGGCACGACACCGCAAACAGGGTGTATGCGATGACGATCGCGACCTCGACGAACCCGTCGTACAGGCCGGAGTCGGCGACGAACAACTGCAGATACACCGCTGCGCCCACGAAGCTCAGCACGGTGAACCACGCGACCGCTACCGAAGGAGTGCGCCGACGCGCATGGACACGCGACAACGCCCTCGGCGCGGTTCCTTCGATGCCCATCGCCAGCAACAACCGCGACCCGGCCTGAGCACAGCCGAGAGTGGACGCGAACCACGAGAAACTCACACCTATCTGCACCGCGACCACCATCGCCGGACTCGCGCCGGAGGCGGTGCCATCGAAGTATGCGGCGACGACGACGTCGGCGCGCCCGGTCGACGCGGCCCAGCCGGCGAACACGAAGAGCGAGCCGCACACCACCGGGGTGACGAGCACCGCCCGGGACACGGTGGTCAGTGGCCGCCGCGCTTCGGCGCCGAAAAACGCCGCGCTTTCGAAACCCGCCATTCCGAATACGACGACCAACGCCAGGAACGGCAGGGAAGCCGACATGCTCGCGGTTCCCGATACGACGGTCGTTCCGGAACCGGTGACCATCAAGACGCATATGAGAACGAGCGAGCAGATCTCGACCACGAGGATCGCACGGGTCGCGACACGTACACCACTCACCGCGATCACCGCGACCACCGCGGTGACGATCGCGGCGGTAATCAGCGGGAGGTGGCTCCCCGACCATGACGCACCCAATGCGGTCGCTACTCCCAGCACACTCTCGGCGGAGTTGGCCAGCACCGAGATCGAGATGCCCAGATAGCCGAGGAGCAACGCCGCCCCCACCGTCAACGTCGCACGGCGCGGCAATCCGTGGAATGCGAAGCTGTACAGCGACCCCGCAGCAGCGAGCCGCCGGGTGAACTGGGTGACGCAGTAGGCAACTGCGACAACGCATGCGGTCGTACCGAGGATCGCTGCCAGACCACCGACGCCTGGTTGGGCCCCGATGATCCACGACGCGATGAAGATCATCCCTGTCGCCGGTGCGACAGTCGACAGGGATTGTCCGACCAGGTCCACTTGCGAGAGTCTGCGACGACCCAGCCCCCTCAAGGGCGAGTACACCGGTGCGGTCACCGGCTCGCTGTTACGGGACTCCGAGATTGCGGCACCGAGCGCTCCACCGATCCATGAACCTCTACCACCACGTCTGCCGCTACTCACTCGGCGCCTCTCTTCCATTGCGGGCCCGCCATCCGAGCCGGGCCACCGTTGGGGAACCTTAGGATTGTCGTGTTTCCGATCGGTGTTCCGAATCCCGCCGGACAGCCCGTGGGGTAACGGGAATGTTTCCGTCGTGTCAGCGGCGTGATCCCGAGTGGAAATCGTGTCGGGCTGTGCACTGAGCAGACCGTGCCGGGCGTCACATCCGCAGAGCCGCAGGCGCCGGGCTCGACCGCGTCACCTGCGGGGACGTGCATCCTTCCCGGCGCATGCGCATTCCCACTCGCCGACACGATGGTTGTTTCACCGACGACGCATCAACGCCCCATCGCGCCAGCACGATTGGTCCGACGACAGAGAGGGCGTGATCCATGTTGTGGGTGATGGTCGCATCGATCATCGGTGGGACGCTCCTGATCGCGGGAATTCCGAAGCTCCGCGACCGGGATGGACTGCTGACGGTGGTCAAGGGATACCGGCTCCTGCCGGACCGAGCGGAACGTACGGTCTCAGCGACGCTGCCGATCGCCGAGACGCTGGTGGGCGTCGCATTGATCATCGGTGTCGGGGGCCGCTGGCCGGCTGTCGCCGCCGCGCTGCTGTTCGTGGCGTTCACGATCGGGCTCACCGTGAATCTGGCGCGCGGGCGGCGCGATCTCGACTGCGGCTGCTTCGCCTTCGGCGCGCACGAGATCCCACGGATCGGCTGGTTCCACGCCGTCCGTGCCGCGACGTTCGCGGCGACGGCGGCGGCACTCGCAGTGGCCGGTTCGCCGGACGTCACAGCGCCGGAACGCCTGGCCTGCGTCGCAGTCGGCGTGCTGATCGTGCTGGCCGTCGTCGCGATCGCGTCGATCCGATCGGTGGTGTATTTCGGCCGGCGTCCGGTCGACGACTACCTGTCCAACGCCTCGATCAAGCTCCGGGCCGTGAGCACCACGTCTCGATTCGACTCGTGATCACTTCTTCATCAACAACTTTCGTACAGACAGGACGGGTTCGATGACAACATTCCTGGTAGTGGCCGTTGTGGTTCTGGCGATCGCGGTCGCGCTGCTGCTCCTCATGACGCTTGCGCTCGCCCGGGAGATCGGGCGCGTCCAGGTGCGCCTGGGCCCGCTCGGCGCACGGATGATGGACACGGGTCCGAAGGTCGAGCAGGCCGGCCCCTCGTTCGCCGGGCTCGTCGATCACGTCGGACGCTCCGTTCGCGTCGGTGGACATCGTGAGAAGGCACAGCTGCTCATGTTCACGGCTCCGAGCTGCAGTACATGCAAGAGCCTGCTGCCCGGTTTGCGTGCGATGGCGCGTGCGGAGACCGACCTCGAGGTCGTGATCGTGTCCGACGGCACCCCCGAGGAGCACAAGGAGTTCCTGTCGGGCAGCAACATCGGCACCGAACTGAGCTACATCGATGCCCGCGACGTCGGCATCGCATACCAGGTCGGCACCACGCCGTACGGGGTGATTCTCGACGAGCACGGCAAGATCCGCGGCAAGGGCCTGTGCAACCACATGGCGCAGGTCGAGAGCCTGCTCAATGCTCTCGAATCCGGCACTCCGTCCCTTCAGCACCTGCACGCGCAGGCGAAATCCGCCTGATCCATCCACCCGAGACAAAGGAGGCGTATGCCGTGGAAGAACACCATACGACCGAGAATCGGTATCCGGTCGACGAAGACACCGTCCGCGAGCAAGCAGAGTGGATGGCCGGGAAGGGTGGTTCCCTCGCGAGCCGCGCGGGACGCACACTGTCCGAGCGCACGTCGCGCCGGTCGATGCTCGGCAGGATCGGCCGCTGGACGATGGGCGTATCGGGTGTCGCGCTGATCAGTTCGCTCCCGGTCACCCGCAGCGCGATGGCGCAGGATCTGCCGCCGGCGCCTCCGGCCCCCGACGCACCGGATCCGCAGTTCATCGCTTTCGACGGCAAGGATCCTGCGGAGTGCGAGTACTGGCGCTGGTGCAACATGGACGGCACCTCGTGCGCAGCATGTAACGGTGGCGGCGTCACCACCTGCGCCCCCGGTAGCAAGCCGGGCGCCGAGTTCTGGGTCGGCTGCTGCACCAACCCCGACACCGGAAAGACCTACCTGATCGCCTATTACGACTGCTGTGGGGCACCGTCGTGCTCCAATGCATTCTGCGGGGAACCCGACATGCAGGCGATCATGTACAACCCGGTCTCCGGCAGCTACGACCAGGAAATCATCTGGTGTGTCTCCGACGAGTCGCAGTCGTACACCTGCACCATGGCGCCGATCATCGGCGAGGACTGCCAGACCCGACCGGCTGCACGCCCGAAGGTCGGTGCGGGAGCATGAATTCTGCACTCACCAAGCGTCTTTCTCGCTCCGCCGCGGTAGCGATCCCGCTTGCCGCCGCACTCGTACTCACCGGGTGCAGTTCGAACGACGACGCCGTCGACGGCGAGGTCACCTACCCCACCGTTCCCGTCATTCCGCCGGGTGAGGGTATCTCGCTCGGCCACGACGACCAGGAGATCGGCGACACGATCCCCGAACCGGTACACGTCGGCGAAATCGAGCCGATCAAGGCGACCGACCTTCTCGCTGTCGTCAATACCGGTCTCGAGGTCGAGCTCAACGCCATCGACCCGGTGGCAGGCGTGGCCGGCGACAGGTTCGTCGTCGGGCCGGGCATCTGGTCGCCCGTGATCCACGGATTCGTCGGCGAGACATCCAGCGATCCCGCGGTGCTCGCGGCCGAGGTGTGGCGACCGCGAGGCTCTCGCGGCACCGCTGAATACACAGTCAGCACCTACTCGGGCAACCTGCTCGAACCATCCGAGATTCTGCTCCCCGACTACGCCCGCGCCCATTCGCGGGAGGGCTCGAGTGCGGTGACCTCGGACGGCAGATTCTTCGTGACCTGGGACGACGGGCTGTACGGAGTCCGCGTCATCGACCTCGAGGCAAAGAAGGAAAGCGGCTCCCTCCAGATCATCGGCTGCGGGCCGTTCACCTGGCTCGACGGGCACGAGCTCTACAGCGTCTGCGAAGACACGCGCGAGCTGATCCAGATCTCGATCGACGACACCGGCGTCCCGATCGAGACGAGCCGCTCGAAGGTCCTTCCCGAGGACTTCGTCAGCACCCGCACCGTGACGTGGGCCGCGGGGGCGAAGAAGTCCCTGTTGGTCGGCGCGAACGGCGACGTCTACGTATTCGACTTCTCGGAGGGTCTGCCGGCCACGGAAGTCACACCGATCGGCAATGCCGGACAGGACGGGGGCCGGTTCGCCGACAACGAGATCGACAACACCGGTTCCCGAATCGCGATCGAGTACACGGATTCGGTGGTCCACCCACACTCCGCCCGCGGCGGTGACGTGGTGAAGGTCGAACTATTCGACGCGGCGACCTTCACCCCGATCAAGACGCTCGATCTGCCTGCCCTCGGTCTCACCGGGATCTCGAGCAGTGCGTTCTCGGTCGACGGCAGAGTCCTGTACGTGGTCGGAGACGGTCCCGAAGTCGACGGCGAGACCACTCAGATGATCGTCGGAATCGATTCCGCCACAGGCGATCAGGTCAGCTCCGCCGAGGTCACCGGCACCATCGACGACATCGGGTCGCTCATCACACCCCAGGTGTTGGAATGACCCGGTTCGGACCGACCCTCGACCGTCGTCGGTTCCTCCGCATCGGCTCCCTCGGAGCCGGTGCGGTGGGGCTCGGCGCACTCGGTCTCGGTACGGCATCGTGCAGTTCGGCCGACGCGACCGGCGGCACTCCACCCGAGTACATCTCCCCTACCGATCCGGAGATCCTGGCGGCGGAGGCCGCACGCGGATGGAACGGGCGGAAAGTGCCCGTCGCGCTGACCGCTGCGGTGACCACCGTCGACCTCGGTGGCCGGTTCGTCGACACGTGGTCGTACGGCGGCCGGGCTGTTGCGCCGGAACTGCGGGCGAGCGTCCGCGACAAACTGCTCGTGTCGGTGCGCAACGACCTGGCGGTGGATACGACTCTGCACTGGCACGGGATCCGCATCCGCAACGACATGGACGGTGCGGCACCGGTGACGCAGGATCCGATCGGCCCGGGTGGTGATTTCCTGTATGACTTCGTCGTCCCGGACCCGGGCACGCACTGGTACCACTCGCACAGCGGCCTGCAGGCCGACCGTGGACTGTTCGGTGCCCTCGTCGTCGAGGATCCGGAGGACACCTCCGGCGCCGACGTCGACGCCGTGCTGGTCCTCGACGATTGGGTCGACGGCCTCGGAACCACCCCCGAGGCAGTGCTGACGGCGCTCAACCCCGCGATATCCGGTGGTCACGCAGGGCATGGCGGAGGGGGTGCACCGGCCGAACACACCGCCGAGGACCAGTCGGTCGCGCGCGCACTCGTGTCGGGAGGCCACGGTTCGTCGGTGCCGCTCGGTGGCATGACCCAGCACATCGGCTACCCCTTGCACCTGATCAACGGGCGGCCGCCCAACGACCCCGAGGTGGTGACCGCGGCTCCCGGGAACCGGGTGCGGCTACGGATCGTCAACGCAGCTGCCGAAACGCCGTACCGCTTCGCCGTCGCGGGCCACGAACTGACGGTGGTCGCGGCAGACGGCTTCGATTGTGAGCCGACCGCCACCGACACGCTGATCATCGGCATGGCCCAGCGGTACGACGTGCTGCTCACCCTGAAGTCGGGTGCGTGGCCGATCGTGGCGACGGTGGAGGGCCGGGACGGCTACGCGTCGACGGTGATTCGCTCGCACGACGCAGCACCCCTGCCGAATCCGGACATCGGCGGAGCCGTACCGGAATTGACGGGTCGGTTGCTCGCCGAAAGCGAACTGCGACCGGTCGACACGGTCCGGTTGAATTCGCGCACCGCAGACCGCGATTACCGAGTGGAGCTGATCCAGGCCGGCGATCGATACGTGTGGGGCATGGCCGGGCCCGACGCCGGAAAACTGGTGATGCGCCAAGGAGAGCGGATCCGCATCACCATGGTGAACAACACCACGATGTGGCACCCGATGCACACCCACGGGCACACGTTCGCGGTCCCCGACTACGGCGGGCTCCGGCGCGACACCGTCAACGTGCTGCCCGGCACCGAACTCGCCATCGAGTTCGACGCCGACAACCCTGGTGAGTGGATGTTCCACTGCCACAATGCCTATCACTTCGAGGCCGGGATGACCGCGAACCTGCGATACATCCGATGAGAGGACACCCTGTGAAGAAACTGCTCCCACTCGCTGCCACGCTGATCGCCACCGTGGGAGTGACCGCGTGCGGTTCGTCGTCGGCGGACACCGAACCCGCCGCGGTGATCGACGTGACGAACATGTCGTATTCACCCGCCTCGGTCACGATCGAGCAGGGCCAGACGGTCCGATGGAAGTTCGACGACAACGGACTCCCCCATGACGTCGCCGGCGACGGACCCCTCGAAGGCCTGTTGCAGAGTGAACTGCTCACCGAGGGCACCTACGAGTTCACCTTCGACGACGCCGGCACGTACACCTATCACTGCACGCCGCACGCATCGATGGTCGGCACCGTGATCGTCCAGTAGTGCGGCCGTCCATGATGCAGGGTCCCGGGCGGGCCTGGAGTTGGTGGGCACTCACAATCGGCGTCGCGGCACTCGCATCGACCGGGTGTTCCGCCGCCGAGCGGCCCGACACGGTGATCGAGATCAGCAATGTGCAGTACAACCCGATGGATGCCACGGTGTCCGTCGGCGACACCGTCGAATGGCGATTCGACGACGGCGGCGTCCTCCACCGCGTGGAGTCACCCGGTGAGTTCGACAGCGGCATCACCGGCGAAGGCACCTTTTCCCACACGTTCGACCGTCCGGGCGTCTACAGCTACATCTGCTCGATCCACCCGTACATGACCGGAACGGTCACCGTCCACTGAGACCCGAGCAGAAACTCCCACACAGCAACGATTCTGGAGGTTACCGATGACCACTGTCCTCACCCATGAACCGATCGACACCGATCTACCCGACATCCGTCCGACGCTCGCCGGTGCCGTGTCGGTGCAGACCCGCATCGGCCTCGCGGCCGGTGCCGCAGTGGCAGGGGCGGGGTCCGCCGCCCTGGCCTCACCGACGGCGGCAACGGCCCTGACAGCCGCCGTCGTCGGAGCCGGGCTCGTCACGTCCCTCGCTGCCAACTGGTCCACCTGCGGCATGTCCGTGGCGGGTGTCGTCGCCGCTCCGAAACAGCCGGGCCGGAAAGGATCGTCCACACCGGTGCGGCGCCTGGCCTGGCATGCCCTCGGTTCTGTCGGTACGGGTGCCGTGACCGGTGCTCTCCTCGGCGCGATCGGCTCGGTGACCGCCGCCGCTCTGTCGCCGTTGTGGCTGCTCGCAGGGTGGGCAGTGTTCGCGCTCGCCTACGGACTCCACGAAATCGGTGTTCTGTCGATGCCGGCGCCGATGCGACGGCAGCAGCTGCCGCGCCACCTTCGCCGGACGATGGCTCCGTGGAAAGTGTCGCTGATATTCGGCGCGATCATCGGCCCCGGTTTCCTGATCTTCATCCGGTCCAGCGCGTACTACCTGCTGGTGCTCGGTGTGCTCGCGGCCGGGGCGCCGGCTTTCGGCGCCGCGATGTTCATCGTTGTTTCGCTCGGCAGGTGCATGCCGAGCATCGCGGCCATCGCCCATACCCGCCGCGGCGGATCGATGCCCGGCTTCCTGTCGGTGATGTGCGTCGTCGATCGCCGGGTGCAGGCCGTGACCGGCGCTGCGCTGGTGGGCCTCGCCGTATTCGCCGGGGTGGCGTTGATCTGATCGACACGGACGTCGAAACCGTGTGCCCCGAGCTTCATGGGCTCGGGGCACACCGGTCTTTTCTGATGCACCCACGAGCTGATCTCCTCGCGGTCGCCGGCGCGGAACGGGTCCCCGTAATCCGGTCGAGGTTGCGATCTTTGCCGCATACAGCGTGGCGAGCTGCGAACATCAGGAAATTGGCGCTGCACTGGCGGCACATGCGTAGCGCCGATCGCCGACGGCAATGCGTATGAATGACTACCGACGACTCCCGCACTCACTGGGTGCGCGAAGCGTTGATGAGGCCTGGGCCGAATGCGGCGAATGCGGCTGTTCCCCCCGCAAGCGCTATGCCTACGAGTGCGGCTTTTCGAGGCAGTCCGCGACGGGCTGCGTCCGCAACCACAACTGCGTCGATCAGGTCCATTGCGATCCCAGCACGCAAGTTCGCCCGACGCACCGTGGCATCCGGATGCAGCGCAGCTGCACCCAAGACAATGTCACGCACACCGAATGCCTTGATCCACACGCCCAAATCGCTACTGGGATAAGAAATACCCAAAGCGTTGTAGACCCGCCGCGACGCGATCGCAGTGGTCGCACCCCACAGAATCCGTCCCACGCCTATCGTGTGGGAAACCACACGCTCGACCGAATTATCCTGCTGCCACATCTCGAATGTCGTCACCGCAGTCAGCTTGCCAGACCGCGCCTGCCTCCAGCGGAGATGGACTGCACAGCGCGTTGTCTTCGGCCGTGTATGGGCCTGGCGGAAACCGACAGTCACCGCGACCACAAAGGTGTCGAGATGCCGATCAGCCACGCGATCACGACACCGGTGGTCCCGCGCCGACAGCGCCAGCGGGGACCACAACAGTCGAGTTGGACCCGCCCAAAGCTGAGTGTCGGTGGGTGCCGTTAACCTGACTGCGGTATCGAACACAGATTCGGACATCGCCGACATGGAACGGACCACGACATGGCGCATCCCGTCATCCCGCCCACGCATCGAAGCTGTTCAAACGCGGTTCGGTCGCATTCCGGCCGGCCCCGCGCCGACAACGCCCGGATCAACATGGTGTGCCGCTCACAGGATCGGGCGGACAGTCTCGTCATCCCCTTCGGGCGCGACGGCGAGGGCAATACCGTGGCGTGGACAGTAGCTGCCGGACGAAACCTCCTCGTGCACCAACGCGACACGGAGAACTTCCCCAATCTGCCGCTCACCCTCATGGCAACGGGCGTCCTGTCCAGACGCACCCACGAGTTGTTCGTCGCCGATCCGCATCATCGCCACCACTGGCTCGCCGGGTATCGCGACGCAGGAGACGGGGTCTCGTCCTGGGCAGCTACCCCGGATGAGATCGGTCGGATGCTCGCCGAGTTGGACTCAGTAGGCGCCGAGCCACGACGACTACTGCTCCTCGCAGGACTCTCCACGACGATCGCGAAGTTGGATCTCCCCGACCGTGAGCGTCTGACCAGGCTGGTGACCACGGCACGAACCCGCAACCTCACTGTCGTCGCGACCAGCAGCGATCATGGCGCGCGATGGTTCCCGGACGGCCTGATCGCTGCATTCGACGATGTTCTCGTACGCGAGAGCGGCTGCTCCACCGTGTATCGAAATCCACTCGGCCGCGACGAATGATGTCTGCAGCGTGACCGGCTGCGCCACACCTGGTCTCACTCCGCCCTGCCCACCGAGCCCCGATCTCGCGTGTGTCGAGCGGCTGACGCAGGGCCGCGAGGAGTCCTCGAACCGACCTGTCACGTGGCCGGACCGCTCAGGACAGGAAGACGGCTGCCTGCCCGGCAAGATCGAGCAGCGGCTGCGGCACGATACCGAGCAGCAACGTGATCACGGCGGTCACCGCGACGGTGACCGTCGTGAGCACGCTCGGCATCACGATCGCTGGCGCATCGGACGGTGGGTCACGGAAGAACATGAGCACGATCACCCGCACATAGAAGTAGGCGGCAATCGCGCTCGCGACCACACCGACGATCACCAGCGGCACCGCACCGCCCGAGATCGCAGCGCTGAACACGCTCAGCTTTGCGATGAAACCGCCGGTGAGTGGGATCCCTGCCATCGACAACAGGAACAGGGCGAACACGCCGCCGAGCACCGGTGAACGACGTCCCACTCCCTCCCAGCGCGACAGGTCCCAGGCTTCGCCGTCGGGGTCGCGGATCAGGGTGACCACCGCGAACACGCCGATGGTGCCGATCCCGTAGACGACCAGATAGAACAGCGTCGACGAGATGCCCTGCTCGTTCGCGGCGACGACACCGGTGAGCACGAAACCGGTATGGCTGATCGCCGAATACGCCAGCATCCGTTTGACATCGGTCTGTGTCACCGCGAGAACGGCGCCGACCAGCATGGTGGCGATGGCCACGGCCCACAGGATCGGGCGCCACTCGTCGCTCAGTCCCGGCACCGCTACGTAGAGCACGCGGAGCAGCGCCCCGAACGCCGCGATCTTCGTCGCCGCGGCCATGAACGCGGTCACCGCGGTGGGTGCGCCTTGATAGACGTCCGGTGTCCACGAATGGAACGGCACCGCACCGATTTTGAACAGCAGGCCCACCGACAGCAGACCCACACCGATCAGGGCTGTGTTGTCGCTGCCATCACCGGACTCCACGGTGTCGGCAATTCCCGCCAGCGAGATCGTTCCCGCGTAGCCATAGAGCAACGCGACACCGTAGAGGAAGAACGCCGACGAAAACGCGCCGAGGAGGAAGTATTTGAGTGCCGCCTCCTGCGACAACAAACGACGTCGACGTGACAGCCCACACAGCAGATACAGAGGCAGTGAGAGCACTTCGAGTGCGATGAACATCGTCAACAGGTCGTCCGATGCGGGGAAGAGCATCATGCCACCGACTGCGAACAACGCCAGCGGGAACACTTCGGTGCGTGCGATACCCGCATCGGTGGCTTCACGTTCGGCGGCGCTGCCGGGTACCGCTGCAGCCTGCGGAGCGAACGCGTCTGTTCTCGTCCGGGTCGATCCCGGACCGACCGCGGCTCCCGCGGTATCCAGGGCCACCGCGGCATCCACCGTCGTTCGTGCACCCTCGACACCACGCTCGGCGATGAGCGCGACCGCGAGAATCGATACGATCAGGATCGCGCCCTGCAGGTACAGGGCCGGGCCGTCGATCACGACCGCGCCGGCGGCGGTGGTGGTCTCGGTTCCCGCAAGCAGGACGACCGCAACGAGCGCCGCCGACAGTCCCGCGAAGGCCAATACGAGGTGGCCTGCGTAGCGGGCGCGGGCGGGTGCGAACGCCTCGACGATCACACCCACCACCGCGACCCCGAACACGATGAGCATCGGGCTGAGCACGCCGTAGTCGATGTCGGGTGCGGGAAGCGCCTGCGCAAGAACGACACTGCTGTCCAGATTCTTCACCTGTGAGCACCTCCTCCGGAGCCGACGGCGGTGTCGCCGTCGGCCACCGGTGTCTCGGGTGGGACGAGCGGTACAGGATCCTGCTCACCGACGGTCACGAGGGTGTGGTCCACAGCGGGAGTGATCACGTCCAGCACCGGTCTCGGATAGACCCCGAGGACGATCAGCAGGGCGATCAAGGGTGCGACCACGAGGATTTCGCGGGGTACGAGATCGGTGATCGAGGTTCCGTGTCCCTCGCCCGAACCCTCGTCCGGAGGATCGCCCGGCGCCGGTCCGGGGTCGGCGAGCACCGGTCCACCCATCATGCGCTGGTAAAGCCACAGCACGTAGAGCGCGGACAGGACAAGCGCGATGGTCGCGATGATCGCTGCGACCTGATACCGCGGATAGGTGCCGACGAAGACGAGGAATTCGCTGACGAACGGCGCGAGGCCCGGTAGCGAGAGCGTGGCGAGCCCCGCGATGAGGAACGTGCCGGCGAGGATCGGTGCGATCTTCTGGACTCCACCGTACGCGGCGATCGCGCGGGATCCACGCCGCGACACCAGGAACCCGGCAATCAGGAACAGCGCGGCAGTGGAAATGCCGTGATTGACCATGTACAGCGTCGACCCGGCCTGGCCCTGACTGGTCATAGCGAAGATTCCCAGAATGATGAACCCGAAGTGCGAGATGGAGGTGTACGCGATCAGTCGCATCACGTCGGTCTGCCCGATCGCGAGCATTGCGCCGTAGACGATGCCGATCACCGACAACGTCACGACAAGCGGCGCGAAGTAGACCGAGGCGTCGGGGAACAGTTGCAGGCAGTACCGCAGCATCCCGAACGTGCCGACCTTGTCGACCACCGCCATCATCAGCACCGCGGACACGGGAGTGGTCTGCACCGCCGCGTCAGGAAGCCAGCTGTGCAGCGGCCACAGCGGGGCCTTGACGGCGAACGCGAACATGAAACCGAGGAACAACGCGTTCAGGACGGCGGGGGTCGCGCCGAGCTCACCCGACGATGCTGCTTCGACGATGCGTCGGAAGTCGAACGTGCCGACGGTGCCGGACTCCCCCAGCCCGGCCTGCGCGGTGACCACATACAGCCCGATGACCGCGGCCAGCATGACCAGACCGCCGAACAGGTTGTAGATCAGGAACTTCACCGCGGCTCTGGAGCGTTGGGCCCGCTCGCTGCCGCGACCACCGAACCCGCCGATGAGGAAGTACATCGGGATGAGCATCGCTTCGAAGAAGACGTAGAACAACAGGATGTCCAGGGAGACGAAGGAGATGAGCACCATCGCCTCGACGAGCAGGATCAACGCTGTGTAGGTGTGCGCGGCGCGGGGGCGGGAAGCGGGGGCGGCCTCCACGATGGCATGGCGGTCGTCGTTCCATCCGGCGACGAGGAGCAGCGGTACCAGCACCGCGGTCAACAGCACGAGTACCAACGCGATACCGTCGACGCCGAGCGTGTAGCCGGCGCCGAACGCGGGGATCCACGTGTGCGATTCGACGAACTGGAACTGCTCGCCACCGGGTTCGAACAACGCCGCGAGCACCACCGCAACCGCGAGGGTCAGCAGCCCGGCGACGACGGCGACGCTCTTGGCGAGGGTCCGCATCCGCGCCGGCAACACGAGAACGACGACGGCACCGACAACCGGGAGCACCCACAGGATTGTCAACCACGGAAATTCGTTCATGCTCGGCTCACCCCCCTCACAACCGCACCAGCATCAGCGCTGCGACCACAATGGCCGCACCGGCGAACATGTACAGGGCATACGACCGGACGAAGCCGGTCTGCAGGCGTCGCAGCGAACTCGACAGTGCCCCGACAACACCCGAAACTCCGGAGACGACGCCGTTCACGCCGGAGTTCTCGACTGCGACAAGCGTGCGCACCATCCCCTGACCGGGACGCATGAACACGGCCTCGTCGAACGCGTCGCCGTAGAGATCGTTGCGTGCGGCGACGGTCAGCGCCGCCACATCAGCGGGAGCCGTGTCGGGGATCTCCCGGGTCGCGTACTCGCGATAGGCGAGTGCAACGCCCGCAAGCACCACCGAGAGCGTCATGAGCGTGATCAGCCACACCGGGAGGCCACCCTCGTGATGGACGGATCCGACGACCGGCTCGAGCCAATGCTGCAGCGACCCACCGAGAACGAGCAGACCACCGGCGGCGACGGAACCCACCGCGAGCAGGATCATCGGCCACACCATGATGCCCGGGGATTCGTGGGGATCGGCATCGCCGCGCCAGCGGCGTTCCCCGAAGAACGTCATGATCATCACGCGGCTCATGTAGAAGGCGGTCAGGCCGGCGCCGAGCAGTGTGGCGACACCGAGTACCACCCCCTTGGCACCGGGCTCGGCGAACGCCACTTCGATGATCTTGTCCTTGGAGAAGAATCCGGCGAACGGTGGGATACCGATGATCGCGAGGTATCCGAGTCCGAACGTGATGAAGGTGAGGGGCATGAGTGTGCGCAGACCGCCGTAGCGTCGCATGTCGGTTTCGTCGTTCATCCCGTGCATCACCGATCCGGCTCCGAGGAAGAGCCCGGCCTTGAAGAATCCGTGGGTGAGCAGGTGCAGGATCGCGAAGGCGTAGCCCGCCGGACCGAGGCCGGCCGCGAGCACCATGTATCCGATCTGGCTCATCGTCGACGCGGCGAGTGCTTTCTTGATGTCGTCCTTCGCGCAGCCGATGATCGCACCGAACAGGAGGGTCGCGGTGCCCACGATGACGACGGCGAGTTGTGCCACGGGCGCCGAGTCGAAGATCGCGTGGGCCCGGGTGATGAGGTAGACCCCCGCGGTGACCATCGTCGCGGCGTGGATGAGCGCCGACACCGGTGTGGGGCCTTCCATCGCGTCGCCGAGCCACGACTGCAGCGGCAGCTGCGCGGATTTCGCGCATGCGGCGAGCAGCAACGCCAAGCCCAGTGCAGTGATCGTGCCTTCGCTCGCCGCGGGCACTGCAGCGAACACCTCGTCGTACGACAGCGTGCCGAAAGTCGTGAACATGATCATGAGGGCGACGAGCAGACCGATGTCGCCTACGCGGTTGACGACGAACGCCTTCTTCGCGGCGGTCGCGGCGGTCGGTTTGTGCTGCCAGAACCCGATCAGCAGGTACGACGCCAATCCGACACCCTCCCAGCCGAGATAGAGGCCGAGGAAGTTGTCGGCGAGCACGAGCATCAGCATCGCGGCGAGGAAGAGGTTCAGATAGGCGAAGAAGCGGCGACGGGCATCGTCGTGCGCCATGTAGCCGATCGAGTAGAGGTGGATCAGCGAGCCCACCCCTGTGATCAGAAGGACGAAGCACATCGACAGCTGATCGAGTTGCAGCCCGAAGTCGACCTGCAGGCTTTCGACGGGTACCCATACGAACAGCGTCTTCTGCACCGTTCTTTCGGCGGTGGCGGCGCCGAGCATATGGGCGAAGGCGACAAGTCCGAGTACGAACGAAGCGATCGCCGTGGCGCATCCGAGCAGATGCCCCCACGGGTCACTGCGGCGCCCGGCCAGCAGCAGTACGACTGCGCCGACGAGCGGCAGAGCCGGAATCAGCCAGATGATCGTGGCGATCGACGAGCTCATGACGCACGCCCTCTCGTCGCTTCATGTGGAGTCACACTCACCGTCCTGACGGTCAGTACTTGAGGAGGTTGGCGTTGTCGACGGACGCCGAACGGCGGCTCCGGAAGATCGTGACGATGATCGCAAGTCCCACCACCACTTCTGCGGCAGCGACGACCATCGTGAAGAACGCAAAGACCTGGCCGTGCAGGTTCCCGTGCATCCGGGCGAACGTGACGAATGCCAGATTGGCGGCGTTGAGCATCAACTCGATGCTCATGAACACGACGATCGCGTTGCGCCTCAGCAACACTCCGGATGCACCGATTGTGAACAGCAGTGCCGACAGATACAGGTAATTCTCCGGGTTCACACCCGATCCTCCTTTCCTGTGGTCGTCGGCGCTGGGCCGTCCGCCTTCGCGTCTGCGGCGTCACGAGGTTCCGCCGGCCCGGGAACTCCCAGATCCGACGGTCCCCAGTCGCGGCCGATCCGTTGCAGCAGTGGGCCGACGGACTCGTCGGAGAAGGAACCGTCGGGCAACAGGGCCGGGACGTCGGCCGAGTTGTGCCGCGCATATACGCCGGGCGAGGGCAGCGGGGTGACCCGACCGCCCTCTCGGAACCGGCGCTCCGCGAGTTCCCGTTGCGTTTCCCGAGGCCGGACGCGTTCGCGGTGTGCGAGCACCATCGCGCCGACCGTTGCGGTGATCAGGAGGGCGCCGGTGAGTTCGAATGCCCACACGTAGTCGAGGAAGAGCAGTTCGGCGAGCGCCTCGACATTGCCCGCCGCGTTCGCGTCGTCGAGACCGACCACTGCTGTGGTCGCAGCGTTACCGAGACCGCCGATGAGCAGGATCCCGAATCCGAGTCCGACCACGATGGCGAGTACACGTTGCGCCCGCAGAGTTTCCACGAGTGAGTCGGACGAGTCGATGCCGACCAGCATGAGCACGAACAGGAACAGCATCATGACGGCACCCGTGTAGACGACCACCTGGACGACGCCGAGGAACAGCGCACCCTGCGCGATGTAGAAGATGGCGAGCACGATCATGGTCATGGCGAGGAAAATCGCGGAATAGACCGCTTTCGCTGCTCCCACGACGCCGAGCGCCCCGATCACCGCAACGGTGCCGAGAATCCAGAACTGCACCGCCTCACCGGTCGACGTCGCGTCGGCCGCGAGCACGGCGGCGGTCACGACGCCTGCTCCTCGCCACCGTCGGCTCTGCTTCGGGGACCATCGGACCCCGGCACGGTACCGCGGTAGTAGTCGTCGTCGGTCGCTCCCGGCGCCATCGGATGCGGTGGGGCCTCCATTCCGGGTTCGAGTGGTGCGAGCAACCGGTCTTTCGTGTAAATCAGGTCGGTGCGGTTGTCGTCGACCATCTCGTAATCGTTGATCATGGTCAGCGCGCGGGTCGGGCACGCTTCGATACACAGGCCGCACCCGATGCAGCGAAGATAGTTGATCTGGTAGTCCTGGCCGTACCTTTCGCCCGGCGAGTAGCGTTCGGTCTCGGTGTTGTCGGCGCCCTCGACGAAGATCGCATCGGCGGGGCATGCCCAGGCACACAACTCACAGCCGATGCATTTTTCGAGTCCATCGGCATAGCGGTTGAGTTGATGCCGGCCGTGATAGCGGGGCGCGGTGGGTGTTTTCACCTCGGGATAGAACTCAGTGTTCGGCTTCTTGAACATCGTCGACAGGGTGACACCGAAACCTGCCAGCGGACCCAGCAGTTCAGACATCGATTTTTCGGGCATCGCTCGCCTCCTTGGATGTTGCTTGCGCGGATGGGACCGGCATCGGCGGAACCGGGAATCCTCCGGCCATCGGATCGAAGCCGGTCGCAGCGGGTGGCGGCGGCGCGAGGCGATCTCGATCACGGCGGCGGGAACTGATCATCAGGTAGGCGAACACCACCGCGGTGAGGGCCACGCCGCCGACGACGAGGGTCGCCGATTGCGGGAGCACCTCGTCGCCGGCGAGCTGCCTCACGACGGCAACGACCATCACCCAGACCACGGCAATCGGGATGAGCAGTTTCCATCCCAACGCCATGAACTGGTCGTATCGGAGGCGGGGAAGCGTACTGCGCAGCCACACGAAGACGAACAGCACCCCCCACACCTTGAGGACGAACCACACCACCGGCCACCAACCGGAGTTCGCCCAGCTGCCCATGTTGAACGGCCACGGCGCGTGCCAGCCGCCCAGGAACATCGTGGTCAACAGCGCGGAGACGGTGATCATGTTCACGTACTCGGCGAGCATGAACATCGCAAAACGCAGCGACGAGTACTCGGTGTGGAAACCACCGACGAGTTCGCCTTCGGCTTCGGGGAGATCGAATGGTGCACGGTTGGTTTCACCGACCATCGACACCGAATAGATCAGGAACGAAGGAATCAGCAGCACGACGAACCACAGACCGTCCTGGGCGGCGACGATGCCCGAGGTCGACATCGTGCCGGACAGCAGGAACACTGCTGCGAAGGTCAGGCCCATCGCGATCTCGTAAGAGATCACCTGCGCCGTCGAACGCAGCCCACCGAGGAGCGGATAGGTGGATCCGGACGCCCACCCTGCGAGGACGATGCCGTAGACCCCCACGGAGGTGACCGCGAGGATGTAGAGCACGGCGACGGGAAGATCGGTCAACTGCAGTGGGGTGGGGTGCCCGAACACCGACACCACGGGTCCGAACGGGATCACGGCGAAGGCCATGAATGCGGGTGCGGTCGCAATGACGGGTGCCAGCAGGTAGATCGGCTTGTCTACTCCGGTGGGTGTGATGCCTTCCTTGAGACCGAGTTTGATTCCGTCTGCGACGGTCTGGAGCAGGCCTTTCGGGCCGACCCGGTCGGGTCCGACACGCATCTGCATCCACGCCATGACCTTGCGTTCGGCGAGGATCAACACGAGCGTGGTGAGGACGAGGAACGCGAAGATCACGATGGCCTTCGCGATCACGAGCCACCACGGATCGGTGCCGAACATCGACAGATCGACGTTGCGCGCGCTGACGGCGGTGGGGGTCCCGACGGTCATGGCTGCGCCTCCTCACCGACGGTCGCGGCGGCGCGGATACGCACGATCGCTCCCGCGTCGACGGCGAGGTGTTCGTGCACTTCCGCTCCCGCAGAGTCGAGGGGAATCCACACGACGCGGTCCGGGAGTGTGTCGATCACCAACGGAAGGGTGATCTCGCCGCGCCCCGTCGACACCGTCAGCGGATCGCCCTCGCGCACACTGATCTCGTCAGCGGTCGCGGCGGACAGGCGTGCGACGGGCGCCCGCGCGGTCCCGGCGAGGTGCGGTTCTCCATCCTGCATGCGTCCGGCGTCGAGGAGCATCCGCCACGTCGACAGAACCGACTCACCCAGACCCGGTTCCGGCATCGCTCCCGGCGACTCCGCGCGGAACTCGAGGCCGGTACCGCGCTGTTGGCCCAATTCGACGAGTTCCGCTCGGGCCGCTGCCACATCGGGAATGCGGAGCGGGATATCCATGCTCTCGGCAAGTGCGTCGAGGATGCGCAGATCGGACAACGCCCCGGTGTCGGGCAGCGCGACGGGGAACGGCCGCTCACGTCCTTCCCAGTCGAGGAAGGTCCCGGATTTCTCGACGACGGGGGCGACGGGGAAGACGACGTCGGCCCGGTCGGTGATGTCGCTGCGCCGGATCTCGAGGCTCACCACGAACGCTGCGGAGTCGAGCGCGTCGCGAGCGGAGTGCGGGTCGGGTAGGTCGGCGAGGTCGACGCCGGCGATCACCAGCGCGGAGAGGTCACCGGATGCCGCGGCGGCGAGGATTCCCGCGGTATCGCGACCAGGCGTCTCCGGTATCGATCGTGTGCCGGAATCTGTGCCCCACAAGGATTCGACCTCACGCCGGGCCTCGGGATCGGTGACCGCGCGGCCTCCCGGGAGGAGCGTCGGGAAGGCACCGGCTTCGAGCGCACCACGGTCGCCCGCACGGCGGGGCACCCACGCGAGGCGCGCGCCGGTCTCGTCGGCGAGACGTGCGACGGCGGCCAGTGCGCCGGGCGCTGTCGCGAGCCTCTCCCCCACCAGGATGAGCGCGCCGTCCCCCTGCAACTGCCGGTTCAGTTCCGGATATCCACCGGTGCGCAGGTCGTCGAGCACTTCGGTTTCGCCGCCGGGAACACACCCGAGGAGCGTGCCGGACATCTTCCGCAGCCCCCGGCTCGCGTGCGACGCCACCGTGAGCACCGCTGTGCCTCGTGTGCGGACGGCCTTGCGCAGCCGCAGGAAGATCAGGGGCGATTCCTCTTCAGGTTCGAGACCGGCGAGGAGTACGACCGGCGCCTTCTCGAGGTCGGCGTAGGTCACGGACATCCGTGTTCCTGCGATCCGGCGACCTAGGAACCCGGTCTCCTCCGAAGTGTGTGCACGGGCACGGAAATCGATGTCGTTGGTGCCGAGCGCAGTTCGTGCGAATTTTGCGTACGCGTAGGACTCCTCCCAGGTGAGGCGCCCGCCGGTCAGCACACCTGTGCGGCCACGGGCGGCAGCAAGAGCGCGTGCGGCAACGGTGAGTGCCGCCGGCCACGACGCCGGAATCAGCACCCCTGCGGAGTCGCGGATCATCGGACCGGTGAGACGGTCCGGTTCGGTGGCGTAGGTGAACGCCCATCGACCCTTGTCGCAGTTCCATTCCTCGTTCACCTCGGGGTCGTCGCCCGCGAGACGGCGCATCACGGATCCACGACGGTGGTCGGTGCGTTGCGCGCAGCCCCCGGCGCAGTGTTCGCACACGCTCGGGGTGGAGACCAGATCGAACGGCCGGGCCCGGAATCGGTACGCACTGCTGGTGAGCGCTCCGACGGGGCACACCTGCACGGTGTTGCCGGAGAAGTACGATTCGAACGGTTCCTCGGTGTAGATACCGACCTGTTGCAGAGCACCGCGGTCGAGCATGTCGATGAAAGGGTCGCCGGCGATCTGGTCGGAGAAGCGGGTGCAGCGGGCGCACAGCACGCATCGTTCCCGGTCGAGGAGAACCTGCGCCGAGATGGCGATCGGCTTGGGGTAGGTGCGTTTGACGTCGTCGAAGCGGGTCTGGGGTCGGCCGTTGGACATCGCCTGGTTCTGCAGCGGGCATTCGCCGCCCTTGTCGCACACCGGGCAGTCGAGGGGGTGGTTGATCAGCAGGAGCTCCATCACGCCCTGCTGTGCCTTGTCGGCGACGGGTGACGTGGCCTGCGTACGCACGACCATCCCGTCGGTGACGACCGTGGTGCACGAGGCGAGCGGCTTGCGTTGCCCCTCGACGTCGACGAGGCACTGCCGGCATGCCCCGACCGGGTCGAGGAGCGGGTGGTCGCAGAACCGGGGGATCTGGATGCCGATGAGCTCGGCGGCCCTGATCACCAATGTCCCCTTGGGGACGGACACGTCGGTGTCGTCGATGGTCGCGGTGACCAGGTCGACGGGGGCCGTGTCTCCGGACCCTGCCTGTGCTGCGGCGGTCATGCGTACTCCCCTCCGGTCGCGCGCACATCGGACAGGGCTGCCAGGCGCGGGTCGAACGGGCACCCCCCGTGCTCGAAGTGTGCGATGTACTCGTCGCGGAAGTAGGCGAGTGACGACGTGATCGGGCTCGTGGCACCGTCGCCGAGTGCACAGAAGGCGCGGCCGAGGATGTTGTCGGCGATGTCGAGCAGCTTCTCGAGATCTGCCTCGGTGCCGTCTCCGCGCTCGAGTCGGTGCAGGATCTGCTCGAGCCAGAACGTGCCCTCGCGGCACGGGGTGCATTTGCCGCACGATTCGTGCGCGTAGAATTCGGTCCACCGCAGCACGGTGCGGACGACGCACGTGGTGTCGTCGAAGATCTGCAGTGCGCGGGTGCCGAGCATCGACCCGGCGGCCCCTACGTTCTCGTAATCGAGTGGGACATCGAGGTGTTCATCGGTGAAGATCGGCGTGGACGATCCCCCGGGTGTCCAGAATTTGAGGTGGTGCCCCGGACGCACACCGCCGGCGAGGTCGAGTAGTTCGCGCAGGGTGATGCCGAGCGGGGCCTCGTACTGGCCGGGGTTGTTCACATGCCCCGACAAGGAGAACAACGCGTAGCCGGGGGATTTCTCGGTGCCCATCGAGCGATACCACTCGACGCCGTTGCGGATGATCGACGGCACGTTCGCAATGGATTCGACGTTGTTGACCACGGTCGGGCACGCATACAGACCGGCGACGGCGGGGAACGGTGGCCGCAGGCGTGGCTGCCCGCGGCGGCCTTCGAGGGAATCGAGCAGGGCCGTCTCCTCTCCGCAGATGTACGCACCGGCACCGGCATGCACCACGAGTTCGAGGTCGAATCCGGATCCGAGGATGTCGCGGCCGAGATATCCCGCGTCATAGGCTTCGGCGACGGCGGCCTGCAGTCGGCGCAGCACCGGCACAGCCTCACCACGCAGATAGATGAAGGCGTGCTGTGCGCGGATCGCGTACGACGAGATGATGGCCCCTTCGACGAGCGTGTGAGGGGTCGCGAACATCAGCGGTATGTCCTTGCAGGTACCCGGTTCCGATTCGTCGGCATTGACGACGAGGTAGTGCGGTTTGCCGTCGTCCTGTGGAATGAACGACCATTTGGTGCCGGTGGAGAATCCGGCCCCACCGCGTCCGCGCAGGCCGGATTGTTTGACATCGTCGATGATCTCATCGGGATCCTTGCGCAGCGCGACCTGCAGTGCGTCGTATCCGCGGTGGCGCCGATACGCCTCGAGAGTCCAGGACCGGTCTTCGTCCCAGTGCTCGGTGAGCACGGGTGTCAGGGTGGAGTCGAGTGGTTCGTCGTGCATGACGGGGCCGTCGGTCACGGGAGGCGCCTGCATGTGCTTGTCGCGAGCGAGGTGCAGGCCGACGAGCGACGCCGGGCCGGCGCTCCCCCCGGCGTCGAGTACCCCGGGACGGTTGTCGGGGAAGCCGGCAAGGAGGCGCGCGGTGTCGCGGAAGGTGCGCAGCCGTGCACCGCGCGTGGGTTCCGGTGGTGACCCGGCCAGCAGATCGTCGACGAGGGAGATCGCGGAGTCGATGGTGCGGTTGTCGAACAGTTCCCAATTGACGGTCATCACCGGCGCGTAGTCGCACGCGGCGTTGCATTCGATGTGTTCGATCGTGAGTGCGCCGTCGGGTGTGGTGCCGCCGTTGTCCACACCGAGTCGGCTGCAGAGCGTGGCATAGATGTCGTCGCCGCCCATGGTCGCGCACAGGGCGTTGGTGCACACACCGACGTGGTAGGTGCCTGTCGGGGATCGACGGTACATCGTGTAGAACGTGGAGACCGCGGCGACCTCCGCCCCGGTCAGCCCGAGGTGGCCGGCGCAGAATTCGATACCGGCCGGGGTGATGTAGCTGTCCTCGGCCTGGACGAGATGCAGCAGCGGCAACAGCGCCGACCTGCTCTGCGGATACCGGGCGATGATCTGGGCGGCGTCGGCGTCGAGGCGGGCACGGACATCGTCGGGGTAGCTGCGGCGATCGCCGGGCCGCACGAGCCGGGTGTCTTCCTCCGGCCGCGGTCCGAGCGGAACGAACACCGGCTCGGCCGGCGCCTGCCCGGGTACCACCGGCACGATGTGTTCAGTGCTGCTCATCTGTCCACTCCTCCCATCACCGGGTCGATGCTGGCGACCGCGGCGATCACGTCGGAGATCATGCCGCCCTCGCACATCGCGGCGACTGCCTGCAGATTCGTGAACGACGGGTCGCGGTAGTGCACCCGATAGGGGCGGGTACCGCCGTCGCTGACCATGTGCACTCCGAGTTCGCCACGGGGCGACTCGACCGCGACGTACACCTGACCGGCGGGCACCCGGATGCCTTCGGTGACGAGTTTGAAATGATGGATGAGATCTTCCATCGAGGTGCCCATGATGGTGCGGATGTGCTCGAGCGAGTTGCCGAGACCGTCGGAGCCGAGCGCCAATTGCGCCGGCCACGCGATCTTCCTGTCCTGCACCATCACCGGGCCGGGTTGCAGCCGGTCGAGGCATTGTTCGACGATTTTCAGCGACTCCCACATCTCGTTCACCCGGATCAGGTAGCGGCCGTAGCAGTCGTTTCCGGTGTGGGTGACGACGTCGAATTCGTAGTTCTCGTATCCGCAGTACGGTTGTGCCCGGCGCAGATCGTGCGGCAGCCCGGTGGCGCGCAGAATCGGGCCGGTGACGCCGAGCGCCATGCACCCGGTGAGGTCGAGGTATCCGATTCCCTCGGTCCGCGCCTTCCAGATCGGGTTGTCGTTGAGCAGCAGCTCCATGTCGCGCAGGCGGCCGGGCATGAGCTTCAGCAGGTCGCGGATCTTGGGCACGGCCTCGGGAGGGAGATCCTGCACGAGGCCACCGGGCCTGATGTAGGCGTGGTTCATGCGCAGACCGGTGACGATCTCGAACACCTCGAGCACGAGTTCGCGTTCACGGAAACCGAACAGCATCGGTGTGGTGGCGCCGAGTTCCATACCGCCGGTCGCGAGGGCCACCAGGTGAGACGAGATGCGGTTGAGCTCCATGAGCATCACTCGGATGATCGACGCGCGTTCGGGTACCAGATCGGTGATACCGAGGAGTCTCTCGACGCCCAGGCAGTACGCGGTCTCGTTGAAGAACGGCGCCAGGTAGTCCATTCGGGTCACAAACGTGACGCCCTGCGTCCAGTTACGGTATTCGAGATTCTTCTCGATTCCGGTGTGTAGATAGCCGATTCCGCACCGGGCTTCGGTCACCATCTCGCCGTCGATCTCGAGTATCAGGCGCAGCACGCCGTGGGTGGACGGGTGCTGCGGGCCCATGTTGACCACGATGTGGTCTTCGCCGGCGGCACGTGCCGCAGCGCTGATCTCGTCCCAGTCCTGGCCCACCGCGTCGTAGACGGTCGTGCCTGTATCCGACTCCATCGCAGCCTCGTTCGTCAACTGTAGGACCTCCGCTCGTCCGGTGGCGGAATCTGTGCGCCCTTGTACCCGACGGGGATTCCACCGAGCGGGTAGTCCTTGCGTTGCGGGTGCCCGTTCCAGTCGTCGGGCATCTGGATCCGGGTGAGGGACGGATGCCCGTCGAAGACGAGACCGAAGAAGTCGTAGGTCTCGCGTTCGTGCCAGTCCGTTGTCGGGTAGACGGTGTGGAGCGACGGTATGTGAGGATCGGCGTCGGGCGCGGTGACCTCGACGAGGATGCGACGGTTGTGGGTGATCGACATCAGCGGATATACCGCATGCAGTTCGCGGCCGGTGTCCTCGGGGTAGTGCACGCCGCTGACGCCGAGGCACAGTTCGAATCGCAATGCGAGATGGTCGCGCAGAGCGCGGGCGATCGAAGGGAGATGCTCGCGGCGCACGTGCACCGACATCTCTCCCCGGAACACGACGATCTTCTCCACAGCGGCCTCGAATCCGTCGGGCCCCACGTCGTTCAGGACATCCTCGAGGAGGTCTGCGAGGTCATCGAGGTAACCACCGAACGGTCTCGGACTGCTGCCCGGCAGGGCGATCCGGCGCACGAACCGGCCGTAGCCGCTGGTGTCCCCGCTGCCGCGGATGCCGAACATCCCGCGGCGCTGGGCGATGACTTCCGCGGGGACCGAATCGGGTGTGGGAGCGTCGGTCATCGGCGCGGCACCTTCAGCTCGATGAGCGGGCGCTGAGCGAGGGCAGCCTGCTCGGCTGCGCGGACCGCTTCCTCACGGTTGGCCCCGAGCGGCATGTGCTGGATCTTGTCGTGCAGCGCGAGGATCGCGTTGATCAGCATCTCCGGACGCGGTGGACATCCCGGCAGGTAGATGTCTACCGGCACCACGTGATCGACGCCCTGCACGATCGCGTAGTTGTTGAACATTCCCCCGGACGATGCGCATACCCCCATCGACAGGACCCATTTCGGTTCGACCATCTGGTCGTAGACCTGACGGAGGGCCGGCGCCATCTTCTGGCTGACCCGTCCGGCAACGATCATCACGTCCGCTTGACGCGGCGAGGCTCGGAAGGCCTCCATACCGAATCGGGCGATGTCGAAGCGTCCCCCCGCAGTCGACATCATCTCGATGGCGCAACACGCGAGACCGAACGAGGCGGGCCACAGCGACCCTTTACGTGCGAAGCCGGCGAGCACTTCGACCGTGCTGAGCAGAAATCCGCTCGGGACCTTCTCTTCGAGACCCATATCCGACTCTTACCACCTTCGACAGGATTGTGGATCTTATTCGGGCGCAATCTATTTGATGAGGGACATTGAGGAGCCCATCCGGTCAATCCCATGTCAGGCCACCCCGCCTCCATTCATAGGCGTAGGCGACGAACACATTGAACATGAACAGGCCCATGGCGAGCAGACCGAACACCCCGAGTGCATCGAAATGGATCGCCCACGGGTACAGGAAGACGATTTCGATGTCGAAGATGATGAACAGCATCGCCGTCAGGTAGTACTTGACCGGAAATCTGCCGCCACCGGTGGGCTGCGGCGTCGGGTCGATGCCGCACTCGTAGGCGTCGAGCTTCGCCCGGTTGTAGCGACTCGGACCGGCGATGCTCGCCACCACCACGGAGAAGAGCGCGAACGCGAGCGCAACAGCGCCGAGCACCAGAATCGGCACGTAGACGTTCATCGGCACCTCCGGTTCCGAACGTCGATCCCCGGTCGTGTGACTGACGGACAATCGGACATCCTGTGAGCCACGGCACACACACTAGTGCCGATGACGCCGGACTTGTCCAGGATTCGACACGCATTCTTCGGCGCGGCGTGTCCGCCTGTTCAGGCTCCCCGTGTGGAGTAGTCTTCGCGCCCCGACAAACGGCGGATCGGATCAGCGTGCGGGTGCCGGATCGGTGCCGGGCAGCAGGAGCCGGACGACCTCGCGGCCGAGCTTCATCGGGTCGATCGGGTGCGACACGACGGCCTCGGCCCGCGACCAGGATGCGAGCCACCTGTCGTCGGGACGCCCGATGATGACGACGACGGGCGGGCACGGGTCTATTTCGTCCTTGAGCTGCTTGGCAATTCCCAGCCCGCCGGCGGGTGCGGTTTCGCCGTCCAGGATCACCAGATCGATCCCGCCGGCGTCGAGGTGCGAGAGGACTACGGCTGCTGTGGCCACCTCGACGTACTCGATCGGCGGGAGGTCCGGGTGCAGCGTCGTGCCCAGTGCGGCCTGCACACGGTCGCGCACAGTGACGTCGTCGCTGTACACCAGGACCTTCAGAGTTGCGGGACGGCTCGCAGCATCACTCACGCGCCCGATGCTAGATCCTCACGGACGTCACCGGACCGTTCGGACGGACTCGCGCGGCGTGTCGCACCGAACCGGTCGGTCTGCTCAGTTGTATACCGACCAGAATTCGAGCATGGGTTCTCGCGCCAGTTCCGTTCCGCCTTCGGTGATGAGCAGGGCACTGTCATCGAACCGATAGGTCACTCCGGCGTTGGTGACCTGGAATCCGTCCGCGACCACGATCGGGTCGTCGATCTCGATGCCGGATCCGTCCTCGACCCTGACCCCCTTGTAGTAGAGGCGGTCGACGCCGGTCCTGCACACGACGATGAGAGAGTCCGTGGTGCGTGCGATACCGAGCGCCTCGTTGTCCGCGTTGCACCGCGGACCCACCTCGTCGACGAATCCCTGCGCGTCCGCGTTGGCCACCGTGACGACTCCCCGCGGCGATCTCGCGCTGGTGGTCCGCGCCGTGGTGACGTATGCGGTCGTGGGTGCGGTGCTGGTGGTCACAGGTGTCGTCGTGGGGGCGCGCGCGGTCGTGGGTTCCTGGGCGACCGTCACTGTGCTGACGCCCGTCGATGGACCGGCGAGCGTCTGCGGATCGACCGAATTGCCTCGCGTACCGACCCACGCGATCACGACACCGACGGCGACGAGCGCAGCGACCGCGCCCGCGATCAGTCCCCGACGAGTGTTGCGCGTGGAAGCACTGGACGACGGCTCGGGAACGTTCGGACCCGCCCCGGGGTTGGTGGACTGTCGGGCGGCGACACGGCTCGGGGCTGCACCCTGGTTCTGATCCGTTGCAGCGTCACGGTCCGACGCGAACATGTGCCGCGCAGCGATCAGCGCACCCTGCGCCACCACGGTCTTGGGATCGTCGAGGGTCGCGACCCGAGCCATCCGCGACAATTCCTGGTGCACAAGCGGAATCCGCGACGATCCGCCGGTCAGGTAGAGGGCGTGCAGGGAACCGGGCGTGATACCGGCATCGGCGAGCGTGTCTCGGACGAGGTCCACCGCCGACTCGACCTGCGGGGTGATCAGCGAATCGAATTCCGGCCGGGTCAGCGACAGAGTCGTCCGGGATCTGGATCCGATGACCGCGATCGTTGCCGAGGGTGTCTCGGAGAGCACTTCCTTGGCGCCGCGGGCGGCCTCGTCGAGGGCACGGATCGCCTCGATGCTTCCGGGCGCCCCGTCGGCGAATTCGGCGCGTGAGGTGGAGTCGCGGTCGGCCACGTGGTCGAGGGCCCAGCGTCGGATGAGTGCGTCGAAGTTCTTGCCTCCGAGAGCGTTGTCGCCTCGCGCGGCCACGACGTCGAACACCCCGGAGGCTGCGATCCGCAGTACCGCGACGTCGGCGGTTCCCCCGCCGAAGTCGAACACGGCGAGCGCCGTACCGGGCGGCAGGTGGGCGGTGCGGGTGTAGTAGTAGGCCGCCGCGCGGGGTTCCGACACGGTGGCGATCGTGGACGGATCGATTCCCGCACGCGAGGCCGCGTCGACGAGCACCGCGACGGTGGCACGCGACCACGCTTCGGGGTGGGTGAGCACGACACGCTCAGGGGGCACGTCGTTGTGCAGTACCGCCGCCCGGCGTATCACAGTGCGCAACACGGCCGCGATCATCCGTGGCGGTGTCAGGTCCACGTGGCCGGTCCGGATGAACGGCTGCGAGATCAGGCGTTTGGGCGCAGGTACGAAGCCCTCCGGGTGGTGAGCTGCCGCATTCTGGGCGGCGTCGCCGGTGAGAGTATCGCCGTCCGCGCGTACGAACACCGCCGAGGGCAACAGGTTCGACCGATGGGTGAGCGACACCGGATGGATCGAACCGTCGCCTGTCCGGGTGTGTGCGGCGGCTGTGTTCGACGTCCCGAAATCGATCGCGAGCCACCATCGTTCATCACTCATGGTTCAGGAGACTAGTACCACACCCGCACGGAACTTCCCTCCCGTTGCCCGGGTTGCCGTGGGTCGTGAGGCAACGGAAACTCGCGCGATCGAGGGAAAGCCCCGAAGCGGCGGTAGCAGTGACCCGGTGCTTCACGTCGTCAGACAGGAACCCGCACCGGTACCGCACTCGCCGTCGTCGATTCGTTGCCCAGTTCCCCGTTTCCGTTCTCTCCCCAGCAGAACACCTGGTCGTCGACCGTGGTCGCGCAGGTATGGACGGCACCGGTCGTGATGGTCGTAGCCGCCGAAGGCAGTGTCACCCGGGCCGGCGCTGTCGAGATGGCGCCGGGGGCGCTCGTGTTCTGCCCCCAGTCCGCCGTACCCCAGCAGGAGACGGCGCCGTCTTCGGTCAGCGCGCAGGTGTGCCGCAGCGAGGCGGACAGAGCGACGGCCCGACCCTGCAGCGAGGTCTGCACCGGTTCGGTGTGCGAGTCGCCGGTGCCGTCCCCGAGTTGACCCCAGCCGTTGTCACCCCAGCAGTATGTCCGGGCATCTTCGAGGGCGGCGCAGGTGTGTCCGCGCCCCGCAGCGACGAACGCGGCGGGGCCGGGGAGTTCCACTTGCAGCGGGTCAGCGATCGCGACGTCGGAGTCGTTGGTGTATCCGCGGCCGAGTTGGCCGGACGGATTCGCGCCCCAGCAGAAGACATCGCCGACGACGGTGGAGGCACACGTGTGGTTGCCGCCCGCTGCCAGCGACGTCATGGTGGGCAGGTCGATGCGGTAGGGCAACTCGATCAGGTCGCTCCCCTCTTCTCCGATCTGGCCGTTCGTGTTGCGGCCCCAGCAGTAGCCTTCGCCGCTCTCCGTAAGGGCGCACGTGTGGTCTTCCCCTGCGCTCAGTGCCGAGACGGGAGCGGGCATGTCGATCCGCACCGGTTCCGCGCTCGGGTCGGTGGTGCCGGTGCCGAGCTGACCGAATGTGTTGTATCCCCAGCAGTAGGTCTCGCCGTCGTCGAGTGCCGCGCAGGTGTGCTCGCGACCCGCGCCGAGCGCAGAGGCGGGCGCGGGAAGTTCGACGGAGACGGGTGAGTATCGGGAATCTGTGGTTCCGTCGCCGAGTTGCCCGGAGGCATTGAGCCCCCAGCAGCTGACATCACCGAGAGAATCAGCGCACGTGAACCACCCGCCGGCAGCGACGGTGAACACGTCGCTCTCCGTCGGCGACGAGGTCGGCCCTCCACTCGCCGTGGCACCCTCGCCGCCCCTGGAATCAGGCCAGTACACCACGACACCGATGGCGGCAGCGATCACCGCCACTACTGCACCGAGCACGGTGAGAGTTCGGCCGGAGACGCGGACTCGGTTCGACGTATCGGCCGGCCGAGGTGCACGCACCGGCACGGTGGGTGCGGCCGCGGGCCGTCCGGAGCGAGCGGTGGCGATGAGCGCACCTCGCACGACGACCGTCTTGGGATCGTCGAGAGTAGCGACGGGGCCGACCCGCCCGAGCACGCTGTGCACCATCGGGATCCGTGACGATCCGCCGGTGAGATAGATCGCCTGCAGCCGATCGTGCGGGACGTGGCCCTGGGTCAGTGCGGTACGGACCAGGGCTGCTGCCTGCTCGATCTGCGGTGCGATGAGATCTTCGAACTCGTCGCGGGTCAGGAGCAGGTTCTCGCGCCACGGACCACCGGCGGCCGTGACCGTTGCGGAGGGCGCATCGGACAGCACTTCCTTGGCGCGCCGTGCGGACTCCTCGAGCGCCCGACGCGCCTGCAACTGATCGGGGCCGGATCCGCGCAGGTACTCGGCGAGTTCGGGGTTGAGATCGGCGAGCTGGGTTTCTGCCCAGCCTCGGACGAGCGCGTCGAAGTTCTTACCGCCGAGTCCGTTGTCGCCGACAGCGGTGACGACTTCGAATTCGTCGTCGGGGGTGCTGCGCAGGATCGCTACGTCGACGGTGCCGCCGCCGAAGTCGAACACGGCAATAGCCGATCCTGACGGGACGGGGGTGCCGTGAGAGTAGAAGTGCGCGGCGGCGCGCGGTTCGGACACTGTCACGACTGTGGACGGATCGATGCCGACCTCCGCGGCTGCGTCGGTCAGTACAGCGACCAGATCCGCCGACCATCCTTCGGGGTGGGTGAGCACCACGCGGGACGGCGGCACGTTGTTGTTGTGACGCAGTGCGCGGCGGTAGACGGAGCCGATCACCGCCGCGAACAGGGCTGTGCGGGGCACGGGTGTGCCGTGGACCGACACGGCGGGCATGCTCACGAGCCGTTTCGGTGACGGAACGAAGGCGCCCGGATCCGAATCGGCAGCATTGACCGCGGCATCACCGACAAGGATGTCGTCGAGCGACCGAACCGGTACCGACCGGACGAAGACCGACGACGACATGAGATTGCCGTGATGCGTCAACGACAGGGTGTGGATGCCCGTCCGTGGATCGGTCACTGCCGCAGCGGTGTTCGACGTACCGAAATCGATCGCCAGCGACCGGTCCCCATTGCTCATGGCTCAAGAGCGTAAGCGAGGCCATGCGGTCACACCGAGCCAGCAGGAACCCGGCGTCGATCGACCACCGAATGGTGCTGCGTTGCCGTGGCTCTCCTGCGTCGCTGCGGTTCTGCTAGGCGACGGAGTGTTTGCCGCCGTCCGGGACGCCGGCCGCTCCCCGCGGATGCGCTCGGCGCAGACTCCGGACTCGTTCGCCTGCGGTGTGAAACCGGCCTGCTGCCGGCCCCGGCGTGATCATCAGGTGCGCCACGATGACGCATACACCGGTGAGCGCGCCGTAGAGCACTCCCGACACGACTGACCCTGTGACCATGACCACCGTGGTTCCGATGATGAGTGCTGCTGACAGAACGAGGATTGCCAACGCTCTGCCCTGTGACGACCGGTCCCCCGACTCGGCGTGATGTTCGCCCATGATTCCCTCCCGTTCCCTCCCCGGAGCGGACTCGACCGCGCTTCGTCGAGAGATCGAAATCATCGAGATGCACGATCGCGGTATCCGAATGGACCGAAAGTTCCGCTCTTCACCCGCCACGCCCGGGCCGGCAGCGTAGCGGATAACGAAACACTACCAAATGTGATGAATATCTCGCAACCGAGCTGTGGTGCGTCACCAAGCTGTTGCATCTCGGGGCCGGCCCGCCCTATTCAGCGCCGTTCTCGCCCTCGCCCTCACGAATACTGTCCCCGACCGCGCTGTCACCCGACCAGGTGGCCCACAGCCTGGCGTACCGCCCTCCCGCAGCAACCAACTCCTCGTGGGTTCCCGACTCGCAGACCAGACCGTGCTCGAGTACGACGATCCTGTCCGCGGTGGCCGCCTGGGTGAGACGGTGCGCCACCACCAACGACGTCCGGGCGGCCACTGCGGCGGCCGCCGCACTCTCGAGATCCCTGGCCCCGGCACTTCCGGCTTCTGCGGTCGCCTCGTCGAGCACCACGACCGCGGGGTCTACGAGCAGGACGCGCGCGAGCGCGAGTTGCTGCGCTTGTGCAGCGGTGAGCCGATGACCGCCCTCGCCCACCACCGTGTCGACACCGGCGGGCAGCGCACGGACCCAGCCGGTCGCACCCACCGACGCAAGCGCGAGCTCGACCGCCCGGTCGTCGGCGTGCGGCGCGGCAAGTCGCAGGTCGTCGCGCAGTGTGCCCGCGAAGGTGTGCACCTCCTGGGTCACGATCACGAGGTGGTCGCGGATCGTGCCCGCGAGTTCGGCGAGCGGAACGCCGCCCAGGAGCACCTCGCCGGAATCCGGAGTGATGCTGCCGGCCGCGATCGACGCCAGTGTGCTCTTGCCCGACCCGGTAGGGCCGACGAGGGCAATCCGCTCGCCGGGGGCGATCGTCAGGTCGATGCCGTGGAGCACCTCGTGCCCGTCGTAACCGTGGCGGATACCGTTCATCCGCAGGCCGGCAGCTGTGGGCGTGCGCACCTCCGCCGGCGGAGGTGCGTCCCGAATCGACACGACGCCGACCAGGCGCGCCAAGCTCGCGCCCGCCGATTGCACTTCGTCGAAGGTGAAGAGGATAGCGGCAATGGGATTGAACAACTGGTGGAACAACAGTGCTGCGGCGGTGACCTGACCGACCGAGACCGACCCGTTGTCGACGAGGACGAATCCCGCGGCCAGGATGCAGGCCAGACTCACGTACTCGGCGCGGTTCCCGCGGCTCGCGAACCGCGCGAAGATCCCGAACACGTCGATGCCCAGCAGCCGTGCGCGGTCGGATGCCTGGTCCACGAGGCCGCGATGTACCGCTTCGGTTCCGTAGGCCCGCACGGTGCGCTGCCCCTGGATGCTGCTGATCAGGGCCTGGGATCGCGCACCCATCGCGACGCGCTGCGCCGCGTATCGGGGCGCGGACCGAGGCAGGTACCAGCGCAGCGCCAGGGTGTACATGGGGACGGCGATCGCACCGGCCAGGCCCAGGCGCCAGTCGATTCCGACCATCGTGGTCAGGCTCACCGCGACGAGGAACAACGCGGAGATCACCGGTGGGACGGCCTCGGAGACCGCCTTGTCGATCACGGCGACGTCATCGCCGACCCGGGCGAGCACGTCGCCCTTACCTGCCTGCTCGACCGTGCGCATCGGTAGCCGCAGGGTCCGCACGACAGCCGCCTCACGGAGACGGGCGAGCACCGTGGATCCCAGCACCGCGACAAAATATCCGGCAAGGCCGGTGAACACGCCCGCCGCGATCGCGGAGACGGCGATGATCACGACGATCCCGCCGAGTGCGGAGATCGGTGCGGACTCACGGACGCGGTCGATGAGGACCCCGAACATATAGACGGGCAGCACGGTGGCCGCGGCGCCCAGCGCTGCCGTGACGACCCCTGCTGCTGCGACGGCCGATCTCGTGCGGACCGCCCGGCCGAGCCAGGCCCATGATTCGCGGGCTGTGGCGACCGGCAGCAACTGGCGCTCGGTGGCCGGGTTCAGGTCGGTCATCGCACGACCACTGTCTGGTACACCGCGTCGATCTCGGCGAGCCGATGGTGGGTCTCGGTGGCGACGACGCGACCGTCGTCGATCACGATGACGCGGTCGGCGGCGGCAAGAAGTGCGGGGCTCGAGGTGAGCACGATCGTCGTGCGCGGGTCGGTTCCGTGCCGGAGTTCGAGGAGCCCCTCCGCGATGTTCAGTTCGGTGACCGAGTCGACCGCAGTGGTGGGATCGTGCAGGACGAGCACCGGCGGATCCGCCACGAGGGCGCGCGCCAACGCGATGCGCTGCCGCTGACCACCGGACAATGTGGTGCCGTCGTCGCCGACCGGGTGATCGAGCCCCGCAGGATGCAGGTCTACGACATCGCGGGCGGCGGACGCCTCGAGCGCACGTTCGAGGTCGATCGACGCGGTGGGGCCACGGCCCGCGGTGATGTTGGACCCCAGGGTGCCCGCAAACAGGAAGTTGTCGTGTGGTTCGGCGAGGATCAGGGTGCGCGCCAGCTCGATCGGAAGGTCGCGGGCGAGCACCGATCCGACAGTGAACGAGCCGGTGTAGTCGTCGGCAGGAACCTGCGACGACAGTAGCGCGAACACCGCATCTGCGTCCTCCGGTCGGTATGCCACGATTCCGACGAATTCGCCGCGCGCGACGGCGAAGTCGAGGCCGTCGAGTGTCCGGTACCGCAGATCGGCCAGTTCGAGGACCGGACCCTGATCGTGGTGACTCACGTCATCTCGTCCGGGATCCAGCAGCGGAGAGCTGTCGAGGACGCGCGCCACCCGATCCGCCGATCCTCGTGACGCCGCAACGACGGCGGGGACCCGCGCCAGAGTGGTGAGTGGTTCGATCAGGAATTGGGCAAGACCCACCACCGTGATGACCTCGGCGAGGCCGATTCGGCCGCTGAGTGCGAGCCACCCCGCCCAGCCGGCGATCGCCACCGCGAGCAACGCGCTCGAGGTGGTCGAGACACCCGCGAACAGTGAGCGGACCTTCGCGGCGCTGAGCGTTGCGGTCAGGGCGTCGGCGCTGACAGCGCGGAACCGCTCCCCTGCTGCGGCCTCGCCACCGATACCGCGCAGTGGCCGCAGCCCGGTGACGAGATCTGTCGCGACGGCCGACGCGGTCCCGATGCGAGCCTGTTGCTCCGAGGTGCGGTGCGCGATGACGGGGGCTGCGAAGTGCAGTGCTGCCAACAGCGCTACCGTTCCGACGAGAACGCCGAGACCGAGCGGAACATCGATCACGAACAGGATCACCGCCGTCGCGATCACCGCGACCGCGCTCGCGACGGCCCGCGCGACGAGGTCGAGGATCCAGGTAGTGCGATCGGCGTCGGAGGTGGCGACGGAAAGCAGTTCCCCCGAGCGCATGTCGGTGCGGACGCCACGTGGACGCAGGAGGGTGTCGGTGACCTCGACGCGGAGCTTGTGTCCTTCGCCTTCCATCGCCGCGACGACGAGGCGTGCACCGAGGCGCCAGGAATAGGTCAGGGCGACGAACAGCAATGCGAGGGCGGCGAGCCAGATCACCATCTCGGTGCGATCGCCCGGGGCGATGGCGTTCGCGACGATCGCTCCGATCGCGACCGGGACGAGGGCTTCGAACAACTGGTGCAGACCGCACAGCACCACGGCGACGGTCATGCTTCCGCGGTGTCGCCGCAGTGTCCGCCACATCAGCGCGCTTCCGCGCGACGCCTGCTTCTGCGTGTCCACCGGCACCTCCCGTTTCCGCCGGGGTTCACCCTAGGTGACGGCGATACCGAGGATTCTTCCACCGTCAGAAGTTTCAGAATTTTTGAAACCAGCGCCTAGGTAAGGCTAGGCTGACCCAACAGTTCGGTTGGGACGTCCCCTCGCCCCGCCCCGTCGAAAGGCATCCATGCACAACAGACTCGGCCGTGCCCTGCGCCGGCCCCAGCTCATCGCGATGGTCGCGGCCGGTGCGCTCCTGCTCGGGGCATGCTCCAGTAGTGACAGCGGATCCGACACCGCCGCGTCCGGCGAATCCGACACCGCCGCGTCCGGCGACTTCGAGCCGGTAACCATCGAGCATGCCTTGGGCACCGCCGAGATCACCGAGGAACCCGAACGCATCGTCACACTCGGAATGGGATCCGCGGAGACCGTGATCGCACTCGGCACGGTTCCGGTGGGTATCGAAGAGTACTCGTGGGGCAGCGACGAGACCGGTTATCTGCCGTGGATCCACGAAGAACTCACCGAGCGCGGCGCAGATCTACCCGCCCAGTTCACCGGCGGAACCGAGGTCGACATCGAAGCGATCGCAACGCTGGAACCCGATCTGATCCTCGCTCCGTGGTCCGGAGTCACCCAAGAGCAGTACGACATGCTCGAGGGCATCGCACCGACCGTCGCCTACCCGGAACTGCCCTGGACCATCACCTGGCAGGAGCAGATCGAGACGATCGGCACCGCGATGGGCAAACACGACGAGGCCCTCGACCTCATCACCGAGATCGACGACACGTTCGCAAATGCAGCCGCCGAACATCCTGAATACCAGGACGTGAGCTTCTCCTACATCTACAACACCGGCCCCGCGACCCTCGGCGTGTTCCTCGCGAACGAGCAGCGTGTCGCGATGGTCCGCGGACTCGGACTCACCGTCGACCCGGTCGTCGACACCCTCGAGGAGACCGAGGGCACCGACTCGTCGGTCATCGGACTCGAGAACGCGCATCTGCTCGCCGACTCCGACCTGATCTTCACCTTCTACAGCGATCCCGCCAATCGCGCCGAGATCGAGGCACAGCCGGTCTACCAGCAGATCCCGGCGATCTCGCGGGGTTCGATCGTTGCTCCCGAAGAGCAGCCGTTCGTCACCGGGTCGTCGATCATCAACCCGCTCACGGTGCCGTGGGCCCTCGACCGTTACGTCCCGCTGATCGACGAGGCGATTGCGAAGCTCGACCGGTAACCGGCGGGCGCACCGAGAGGGTGAGGGCGGACGATGGTCCGCCCTCACCCTCCTTCGTCGTCGCGTGCCGCCTTGAACCGCTTCCACTCGGCGCCGAGTCTCCGGTTGTCCAGCAGCCAGCCCATGTAGTCGCGCATGTTCTCGACCCGGACATGCGCCGCCGATTCCGGGCTCACCCGCGCGAGCGCTTCCTCCGCGAGGGCCCGTTGGCTACGCAAGTACTCCTCCTCGATGTCGAGGAAGCCGCCCCACACGTCGTCGGCCATGACGAAATAGTGGGCACGCTCCCCCGCACGCCGGACCCGCTGCACGAACCCGCGGGCGACGAGTCGGCGGGTGTAGGTCGAGACCGAACCCCGGCTCGCGCCCAGCACGCGGGCGAGCTCGTCGGCGCTGACCCCACCCGATTCGTCGACAAGCAGATAACCCGCGATGCGCCCTTCGATCCTCGATGCTCCACCCGTCTGCCAGTAGTCGGCGAATCGTTCGACGAACCACGACCGGACATCATCGGCGTCCTCCACCCCGCGAGAGCTGCTCATGCCGGACATTGTCGCAACACGCGCCTCGTCGACCACACGGCTGTCGCCGTGCCCGTTCGAGTACCCGAAGACCGCGCACGATATCGTGCGGACATGGCAGGCACTATGGCCGCTCGACTCTCACGGCTGCACGCTCTGATCGACCACCCTCGTACCGGTGACGCCGAAGGCGCGGCGGCGCAGCGCATGCTCGATCGGATCCTCGCCAGGTCACGGCCCCCGCAGAACGCCGGAGACCGCACCTACGGTCAGCGGCACCATCGTGTCGGGCGGCATGCGGATCTCACGCGTATCGCCGAGATGGTCCGCGAGGAGATCGCGTTGGCGCGGCTCGTCTTCTCGACGCCGGGACAACCTGGCCTGCCCGCGGAATCCGACCCGATCGCCGATGCTCCGGCAGGCATCGTCTACACCGTGTCGACGCCCCACGATTCCGAGGTCGTCATCACCCTCGAGAACGTCCCGCAAGCATGGGGGTGGGTGTCGGAATACGGAGTCGAGACCGCGAGTTCGGCGCTTCGAGCACTCGTCGACGAACTCGCCGACCTCCTGAACGGATACAATCGCGACGGCGTCGAGATCGGAAAGCGTTTCTTCGGCAGAGTGCGCGTGGGCGACCGTACCCTCGTGTGGTGATCAGCAGACTGTCACGATGCCGTCTTCGAAAGTGATCGAACGGTTCTCGAACGTACTCACCTTCACCCCATCGATATCGATCTCATCGCTGGTCGGGTAACCCATTGAACCTTGACTACCACCGAGCACCTTCCACTTGTTGCGTATCTCGCCCACACGATATACGGAGGTTGTCCGGTCTTCTGAATGATGACACCGCCGACGAACCACTGGTACTTGCCGTCAGGATTGGTCTTCTCGGCACCCAATGGCTGTCCGAGGTCCGCCTTCTGAGGCGCGGTCGCTTGGGAATACTTCTCCAGAAGACTCCCCGACACGGTGTACTCGACTCCGTCGGCACCCAGCATCGTTGTGGAATAGGTGGCCGACGCGGACGACTCATTCGAATCGAACGGCGAGAACTGGCTTGCCACGAGAACAGCCGCGACCAACACGACGAGAACTCCCATGGCCGCCAACAACTTCCAGCTCCGGGCGAACCCACCACGTCGCCGATCGACCACTGGAGCAACCGGCGGCGGCGCGGATGCGACCGCGAGTTCCGACGGCGCCACCGATGCGACCGCGGGTTCCGGCGGACTCGCCGACTCTGACATATGCGTGGGCGCCGGCATGCCGGCATATGCGTGGGCTCCTGAACATACGCGGTCTCGAGACGCTTGGTGGGTTCGAGCCGCCTGTGGGATGTTGCAATGGCTGCGGCTGCCGCGTCAGCGAACGCCACACAATCGGGGTAACGATCTGCGCGGTCCTTGGCCATGGCCTTGGCCTTGGCAAGTACTCGATCGAGTTCGACGGGTACATCCGCAACAATCCAACTCGGTGCAGGTATCCGCCGGCCCCGATGCGCGTGCATCAATTGGGGCAGGGAATCACCGGGATACGGCGGTTCACCGGTCAGCAGGTGAAAGAGACTGCATCCCAGAGAATAGACGTCCGCACGGCCATCGAGCGTAGTTCCCTCGAATTGCTCGGGTGACGCGTACTGCACACTCGCGACCAAAGTTCCCGATTTGGTGCGGTACGCCGTCTCGACGAGAGCCTTGGCGATTCCGAAGTCCGCGAGCAGCACACGCCCGGGCCGACCCGGCCCGGTCTCCTCCAGAAGCATGTTCGCCGGCTTCACATCGCGGTGCAGGACACCGTTCGCGTGCGCGTAGTCGAGTGCCTTCGCAATCTCTCCGACGATATGCACGGCCCGGGAAGGGTCGAATGCCGCCCGTGCCACTGCCTCAGAGGCGTTCGGTCCGGCGACGTACTGCATCGCAATCCACAACTGATCGCCTTCACGCCCACGATCCAGAATCGAAACGATGTTCGGATGATCGAGTCGCGCAGCATGGTCCGACTCACGCTCGAACAGCACGCTCGCGTGCTGATCATGGGTCAGAGACGTGTGCAACAGCTTCAGCGCGATCTTCCTGGGGATTCGAGGATGAGCGGCAAGATAGTCCGACCCCATACCACCGGCGCCCAAGAGCCGTTCGATCGTGAATCCAGCAAAGACCGTGCCGGGGGTCAGTTCAGCCACCATCATCTCCCCACAGTCGGTTGTCGCTGAGCGCATGCGGTAGAGAGCTTGACCGGAGCGTCCGAAAGAGATTCGATCGAGCCGTTGCCGCGCGGGCGCCGCGCCGCACTCAGCGATCTGCCAACGCCTGGACGGGGAGCGTGCCGGAGGCATCGACGAATCGGTGATCGCGAAGTATCGGAACGCAGTTGCTGCGTCGCACCTCCGATGCGATGGCAATGTCGTCGGCGAAACCGATCAGTGCGAGCTCGCGACCCGAAGCACAGTCCTGCAGGGCACTCGTGACTCGACCGGCGACAGCATTCCACGCAGCGCGGGCCTGCTCAGCTTCGGGCGACAACGACCCGAAACCGTGTGTGTCCACCAACCCGGCGATCACCGCACCCGTGCCCCACAGATCTTCCACTGCCGGCCGCAAGGACCCGTCCGGCCACCTCTCCCCCGCCGCGACGACGGAGACCACTGCGGTCGGATGATGCCGGGCGATCCACTCGGCCACGGCATGGAAGTTCCGCAGCGACGCACCGAGACACGTCGAGGCCCGCGAATCCAGGTCATACGCGATCGACGATCCGTTCGGTGACGGCAGCACCAGCCGCTCGACAGTACGCGCGGACCGGATCGTGCCGGGTGACCGGCTCACTGCGCCCGGCGTCATCTCCTGCCGCCCCACCGCGAGCACCGCGTCGTGTGCGGCCGCGTGCGCCGCTGCAGTCTCGTCGCGCCACCGATAGGGCAAGACGTCGATGCCGGCGTCGAGCGCGACAGAAAGTGTGGTGGTGAACGACAGGACATCCACTACGACCGCTACATCCGCGCCCTCCGCGATCGCCGCGGCGCCTCGCAATCCCCAGTCGAATCGGATCCGGGAATCACGCTGACGGTGTGCAGTGTTCATCCGACTGTCGTTCATCCGGCTATCGTGCATCGGACTGTCAACGCCGGTGCGCCATCCGCTTGATGATCGTGTCGCCGATCGACTGCATGATCTGAACCATCACGATCAGCACGACCACGGCAACGAGCAGTACGGGCGTGTTGAAGCGCTGATAGCCGTAGACGAGCGCGAAGTCGCCGAGGCCACCGGCCCCGATCACGCCGGCCATGGCAGAGTAACCGACGAGAAGCACGAGCGTCAGCGTCGCACCGGCCACGAGTGCGGTCGTCGCTTCGGGCAGCAGCACCTTACGCACGATCTGGATGTTCGTCGCGCCCATTGCCTCCGCGGCTTCCACACGTCCGCGTGGCACTTCCCGTAGCGCGGATTCGACGATGCGTGCGAAGAACGGGATCGCGCCGATGGTGAGCGGCACGATTGCGGCGGTGGGGCCGATTGCCGTGCCGACGATGAACCGCGTCACGCCGATCAGCGCGATGAGCAGGATGAGGAAAGGCAGCGAACGGAACAGGTTGACGATCACGCCGAGCACACCGTTGATCAGACGCTGGGGCCACAGGCCGCTCGGCCCGGTGATCTGCAGGATGATCCCGACGAGTATTCCGCCGATCACGGTGAGCACGAACGAGACCCCGACCATGTAGAGGGTCTCGAGTGTCGCGACCCAGACTTCGGGAAAGACCTCGTACCAGGCAGTCTTGTTCATTCGGACAACCCCTCGAGGTCGGTGTCGGTCCCCCACGACAGGGTCAGGTGTTCACGCTCGTCGACGAACCGAGCGATGCGGTCACGATCGGCTCCGACGTCGAAGCGCAGACGGAGACGGCCGACCGTCACATCGCCGACCTTCTCCACACGACCACCGACGACTGCAATATCGGCGTCGAGCTCGCGGATCATCTCCGAGAGCCACGGCCCGTGTGCGTAGTCGCCGATCGCGGTGACGAGCGCGGTGTCGCTGATCGCCCCGGCCGACGGGTCGTCGCCCACCGGCACGATCGCCGCGCCGAGCGCCGAACCGGGGTGTGCGACGAGGTCCGTGATGCGACCCGTTTCGACGATGCGACCGGCCTCCAGCCGGGCCGCAGACGTACAGACACGCCTCAGCACACCGAGTTCGTGGGTGATGATCACGACGGTGACACCGAGGCGTCGGTTGACCTCCGCGACGAGATCGAGGATCTGGTCGGTGGTGTCGGGATCGAGGGCGCTGGTCGCTTCGTCGCACAACAACACATCTGGTTCGGCGGCAAGGGCGCGGGCGATGCCGACGCGTTGCTGCTGTCCCCCGGACAGTTGAGACGGGTAGGACTTCTCCTTGCCCGTGAGCCCGACGAGATCGATCAGCGCCTTCGCGCGTGACCGTCGTTCGGCCTTGCCGACTCCCGCGACCTCGAGCGGAAACTCGATGTTGCCGACCACGGTGCGCGAGTGCAGCAGATTGAATTGCTGGAAGACCGTCCCGATGCGGCGCCTCGCCGACCGGAGCTCGGAGCCCGACAACTTCGACAGGTCGTCGCCGCCGAGCAGAATCCGGCCGGACGTGGGTTCTTCGAGGAGGTTGAGGCAGCGCAGCAGAGTGGACTTCCCTGAGCCGGAAGGGCCGACGATCCCGAAGATCTCCCCGTCCGCGATCTCGAGATCGATGCCCTGGAGTGCCATGACTTCCCCGGCACCACCGGCGCCGGGGAAGGTCTTGACGAGAGTGTCGACGACGATCATCAGTTCGCCGGGTGCACCGGAACCACGGAGCCCGAGTAGGTCTCCTCGATCCATGCGGCAGTCTCGGGGGACTCGAGTGCCTCCGCGAGCGCGACCACGATCGGATCGTTCTCGTTCTCCGCGCGCACCACGAGGAGGTTGGAGAACGGGTTGTTCTCCACTTCTTCGGTGTAGATGGAATCGTCCGCCGGAGTGAGCCCGGCCTCGAGTGCGTAGTTGGAGTTGATCACTGCGGCGGTGACCTGGGGGTCGTCGAGCTGACGCGCGAGCTGCGGGCGTTCGATCTGGATGAACTCGAGGTTCTTCGGGTTCTCCGTGATGTTCGCTTCGGTGACCACCGACAGATCGGCTTCGGTGAACGGCACGTCCATCGTGATCAGGCCCGCGGATTCGAGGAGGTACAGGGCACGCGCGTAGTTCGTGGTGTCGCGCGGGACCGCGATCGAGTCGCCGTCGGCGATCTCGTCGAGCGAGTCGACCTTGTTCGAGTAGAGGCTGATCGGCTCGAGGTGCACGTCGGCGACGGCGACGAGGTTGTCGACTCCGTTCTGCTTCTGCCAGTCCACGAGGTAGGGCTCGTGCTGGAAGAAGTTGGCGTCGACATCGCCGGCGACGAGCAGTTCGTTGGGGTCGATCTCACCGGTGACCTCGCGAATGTCGAGCGAGTAGTCGCCGAGTGCACCGCTGTTCACGACCTGCTCGAGGATCTCGACGTGCGGTGTGGAGGAAGCGGAGATGACCAGGGTGTTCTCGTCACCTCCCGACGACCCACAGGCCGCCAGGCCGAGACCGAGGACAACAGCTGCCGAGGCGGCGGCGGTGCGACGCAGGAACATCGTTTCTACCTTCCGTGGTGGAGACCGGTCCGCGGCGCGGTACCGGGTGAAACCGGCAATGGATCACCTGTCGAACGACCGCGCCAGATCTGTGTGATAGCGGTCCGTGACGTTGGGATGTGCCCGCAGTCGCGACTTCAGGGCGTTGAGTCCGTACACAGAATGCAAGGTACCGCCGTGGACGTCGGTACCCACGCCTTTCGCCGCAGCAGCCAGGTCGTCGGGGAGCTCGACAGTGGGCAGCGCCTTGTCGAGACCCGGGTTGAGGAAGAACGGCAGTGACACCCGGTCGGACCCTGCCGCCGGGGGCAGTACCCGATGCACGGTTGCCTTGAGATAGCCGCCGGTGGCGACTTCGAGGAGTTCGCCGATGTTGACGATGAAGTGCCCGGGCAGCGGGTCGACGTCGAGCCAGGCACCGTCACGTTCGACCTGGAATCCGCCGCTGCCGGGTTCGGGGTACAGCAGGGTGAGCGCACCGACGTCCTTGTGGCTGCCGACGCCCTGATTCGTGATTGCCCCATCGTGACCGGGATACCGGGCGATCTTGAGGAGCGGATCGGGTTCGGCGAACCCATCGTCGAAGAAATCGGCTGGGGCTCCGAGTGATTCGGCCCAGGCACGAAGCAGGCGCATCCCGACGTCGCTGCAGCGGGTGATCCAGTCGAGGGACTCTTCGCGCAGGTGCGGCACCTGCGACGGCCACTGATTGGGCCCGTGCAGCACGTCCCACGGGCGCGTCGGATCGATGTCCGTGACGGCGTCACGCTCCGGCCCGATGTCGAGCTGCTCCCGCCAGTCGATGTATCCCTGGGTGTGTTCGCCGCCGACGCGGGTGTAGCCGCGAAAGTGCGGAGAGTAGGAGTTCTCGATCTCGAGTTTGTCGGCCTCGGGCAGCGCGAAGAATTCACGTGAGGACGCGATCAGGCGGCGCGCGCTCGACTCCTCGATGCCGTGTCCGGCGAGGTGGAAGAATCCGATTTCGTGCGTGACCGTCCGAAGGCGGTCGAGGAGCGCCTTGCGCGCGTCGTCGCTCCGACCGAGGTCGGCGAGATCGATGATGGGCAATGTTGCCGAGTCGGGCATGAGATGGATCCTTTCTGGACGCGACGCGCCGTCGCATTCAGGAACGGGTTCGGCAGCGGGTTCATTCCGTGGACGAATGCGGGGCACGGATGACTGCGGGCGGAACCGGAACGTCGAGGAGATCCTGGAATCGCCCCGGGAGGCACCATCAGAGACTGCGACAACAACACGCGGGGGCATGGATGCCTACCCTGCGTGCGCTCACGAACTGCGCGAGATCATTGCCGAACATGGTGGTCAAGGCTAATCCGAGGAACAACCCGAGGGCAAATTGTCTCGTTCACCTCACCCCATGTTGACAGCATGCTGCCGTTTTGACAGACTGTTGTCATCAATGATTTCGACGCACCACGGACAGTTCACCTCGCCCTGTACGACACACTGGCCGACTGGGAGTACGGATACGCCGTCGCGGGAATCAACGATCCCGAATTCCAGAAACGACCGGGACATTTCACGGTGGCCACGGTCGGCGCGACACGCGATCCGATCACGACGAAAGGCGGCCTGCGGATCGTTCCGGACCTGACGCTCGACGAGATCCGACCGAGCGACAGCGCCATGCTGATCCTCCCGGGCAACGAAATCTGGAACACCGATGGCTTCACCTCGTTCACCGACAAGGCCCGCGACTTCCTCGACGCCGACGCCCCGGTCGCCGCGATCTGCGGCGCTACCGGCGCCCTGGCCGCCGCCGGACTCCTCGACGATCGCACCCACACCAGCAACGCCGCCGAGTTCCTCGAAGAAGTCGGCTACGCGGGCGGCGCCCTCTACCGCGACGAACCCGCGGTGGCCGATCGGGGCCTGATCACCGCCTCCGGTGTTGCTCCCGTCCACTTCGCGCGCGCCATCTTCGAACGGCTCGACCTCTACGAGCCGGAGGTCCTCGACGCATGGTTCGCGCTGTACGCGGACCGCAACCCCGTGGGCTTCTACACGCTGATGGAACAGCACCAGTGACCACGCAGGACCACGCCGATCAAGACTTGCTCAGCGGAGTCGCGCTCGCGTCGTTCCACCTCAACGGTCAGTTCCTGGCGCTTGCCGAGACGCTGGTGCGCCCCGTCGGACTGACCGCCGCATGGTGGCAGGTCCTCGGAGCGATCCTGCACGAACCGTTGTCCGTCGCCTCGATCGCACGCGAGATGGGTATCACCAGGCAGAGCGTGCAGCGCATCGCCGATCTGCTCGTCGAGCGCGGCATGGCCGAATACCGGCCGAATCCCGCGCACCGACGTGCAAAGCTCGTGGCTCCGACCCAGACCGGACTCGACGCCGTCACCGCGCTGGACCCCGCTCACGCGGCCGCCGCCGCGCGACTCGCCGAACTGATGGGGAGGGACGAACTGGACGCGGCGCTCGACTCGATGCGGCGACTCAGCGCGGCCCTCGACGCGATCGCCGAGGACTGACCCGGATCAGCGACAGCGCTCAGGAATCAGGAACGACGCGGGAAGTGCCGCACGAGCCCTTCCTGCACCACCGTCGCCACCAACTCACCTTCGAGGGTGAAGTAACGGCCCGTCGCCATCCCCCGCGAACCCGCAGCCACTGGAGACTCCGTGGCGTACAGGTGCCAATCGTCGAAGCGCAGCGGGCGGTGGAACCAGATCGAATGGTTGACCGTGGCGGCAACGATGCGGTCCAGACCCCACGAGAGACCGTGCGTTGTCAGAATCGAATCGAGCACCGTGGTGTCGGATCCGTAAGCGAGCGTCGCGACATGGAGCATCGGATCGTCGGGGAGGTCGCCGTCGGAGCGCATCCACACCCGGTTGTGGTTCAAGCGTTCTCCGGTTCCCTTGAGCACCCACGCGGGGTCGTTCGCGTAGCGCATGTCGATGGGCTTGAGCGCACCGACGAAGTGCGGCAGCTGCTCTTCGAACCCGCGAAGCCGATCGCCGATCGGTGGAAGTGCTTCCGGCATCGGCACTTCGGGCACCTCGACCGAATGTTCGAGGCCCTTGCCCCAGCGCTGGAATGCCACGAGCATCGCGCACAGTTCGCGGCCGTCCTGCACCGCGGTCACCATGCGGTTGGCAAAATCGCGACCGTCACGATGCGAGGTGACGTGATATTCGATCGGCTCTTTGACGTCGCCGCCCCGGATGAAATGGGCATTGACGGCATGCACCGGCCGGTCCCCCACCGTGCGCCCGGCCGCAATGAGACCCTGCGAGACGAGTTGGCCTCCGAACGTACGGGCCCCGGTCTGTTGCGGGTGCTGCCCCACGAAGACGTGCTCCTCGGTCTGCTCGAGATCGAGCAGACCGAGGAGCACATCGAGGTCGCGGGGCGCATCCCCGGTGGACTCGCGGTCTGTCACCGAGTGTCCTTCTCCCCCAGTCGGTGTACGTGGATGAGGTTCGTCGACCCGGACCGTCCCGGAGGCGCACCGGCGACGATGACGACGAGATCGCCACGCTGGTACCGGCCGAGCGACAGCAACGCCAGGTCGACCTGTTCGACCATCTGATCGGTGGTGTCCACCGGTTCGACCGAGAACGTCTCGGTGCCCCATGTCAACGCAAGCTGGTTGCGGATGTGCGGCACGGGCGTGAACGCCAGGAGAGGCAGCCTGGTGTGCAGTCGCGCGAGACGGCGAACGGTGTCGCCCGACTGGGTGAACGCCACCAGAGCCTTCGCGTCGAGGCGCTCGCCGATGTCGCGCGCAGCGTAGGAAATCACGCCGCGCTTGGTGCGTGGCACATGTGTCAGTGCCGGCACATCCGTCGAGTCCGACTCGACGGCGGAGACGATCCGCGCCATCGTCTTGACGGTCTCGATCGGGAACTTGCCGACGGATGTCTCACCGGAGAGCATCACCGCGTCGGCACCGTCGAGCACCGCGTTGGCGACATCCGACGCCTCCGCGCGGGTCGGCCGCGAATTCTCGATCATCGACTCGAGCATCTGCGTCGCAACGATGACCGGCTTGGCGTTCTCCCGCGCGATCTGGATCGCGCGCTTCTGCACGAGCGGCACCTCCTCGAGGGGAAGTTCCACACCGAGGTCGCCGCGCGCCACCATCACTGCATCGAAGGCGAGGACGACGGCCTCGAGGTTCTCGATCGCCTCCGGCTTCTCGAGTTTGGCGATGACCGGGAGGCGAAGCCCGACCCGGTCCATGACCTCGTGGACGAGTTCGATGTCGGCCGGGGACCGGACGAACGAGAGAGCGATGAAGTCGACCCCGAGACGCAGTGCGAACTCGAGGTCGGCAATGTCCTTCTCCGACAGGGCCGGAACGGATACGTTCATGCCCGGAAGGGACACACCCTTGTTGTTGCTGACCGGTCCGCCTTCCGTGACACGGCAGACCACGTCGTTGCCCTCGACGGATTCGACGACGAGGCCGACCTTGCCGTCGTCGACGAGGAGTCGGTCGCCCGCAGCGGCGTCCTCCGCGAGTTGCTTGTAGGTGGTCGACACCCGATCGTGCGTGCCCTCGACATCGTCGACGGTGATGCGCACGATCTCGCCGTTCTCCCACACGGTGCGTCCCTCGGCGAAGCGCCCGAGCCGGATCTTCGGTCCTTGCAGGTCAGCGAGGATACCCACTGCATTGCCGGTGGCTTCGGCGGCCGCGCGGACGCGGTTGAAGTGGCCCTCGTGTTCTGAATATTCTCCGTGGCTGAAGTTGAGTCGGGCCACGTTCATGCCGGCATCGACGAGTTCTCGTAGAACATCGGGATCGGCTGTCGCAGGGCCCATGGTGCAAACAATCTTGGTGCGTCGGGTCACGAGACGAGCCTAGTCCCCTCGACCCTGCGCCACCATTTCGCATCGGTTACCGGCCGGTAGCCGCTGCACTAAGGTTGCAGCGGACGCCCATGGTTGTCGCGAACCTTCCCGGTGAGCATCAGGATTCCGTCGATCAGCGGCCAGATTCCGCCGATCCCGCAGGTCAGCCACGTGACAGCGATCTGTGCGATCGCGATTCCGGGCTGATCGAGATAGAAGCGGCCGGCACCGAACGCGCCGAGCAGAATCTCGAGGAGACCCGCCGTGACCTTGGATTTGTCGGAGAACGGCTCGCCTGTGTAGGGATCGCGGCCATACGGCGCAGACGGGTCGACGAATCCGACCGGAACCCCGTGATATCCGGGCGGCGGACCGTACGCACCGTACGGCTGTGGGTTTCCGTACGGGTCCTGGGGCGCGCCCGGCGGGTTCGGCGGCAAAGCCCCGGGTGTGCCACCGATCGGGTACTGCGGATCGGGTGTGCCGTAGACCGGGCCCGGCATGCCGTACTGCGGCGGAGTGAATCCCTGTTGCGGACCGCTCGGATACGTGGGCGGTGCAGCCGCGCCGAACTCTGCGCTTCCGGGTGCCGGGTAGTCGGACTGCGGGTTCTCCGTCGGCGGCGGGTAACTCGGAGTGGTGCCCCAACCCGGTCCGTTGCCCACGCCCGAGTAGGTGTCCCAACCCGGCCCCGGCGTACCGACGGATCCCCCGAGCGATTCCGCAGTGGGCGGCTGCTCGGACAGCGATGCCTGTGCGGTCGCGTCGTAGTCGAAGGTCCGGCCGAATTCGTGGGTGGCCTCGGCGGCGTTCTCCGTGGGCGACGACTGTGCTGCAGGAGACGACTGTGCTGCAGCATCGGTCTCCTTGCGCAGATCCGGCTTGTCGACGGGATCTCGCCCCGACGTGTCGTCGCGCTTGTCCGAATTACCGGGATCGGGTGTGGTCACTACTTCTCCCCCTTGCTGGAGCCGGGCGTACCGTTTCCGACCTTACCGGCGGAATCGGACTCGTCCGGATCCGGTGTGTCGTCACTCCTCGTCGACTCCGTCTGCCCGCCGACTACCTCTTCGACATCAGCATCCCTGTCACCGGCGTTCTTGTCACCGGCGTCCTTGTCCGAACCCTCGGCTCTCGTTGCACCGGGGTCGAGTGCCTCGGGCGCTTCCCTGCCCTTACGCGCAAATATCACGTATGCGACGGCGAGCACGAACACGATGCCGGAGGTGAAGGTGTTGATGCGGATGCCTGCGATCTCGGTTGCGGTGTCGGCTCGCATGAGTTCGATCCAGAATCGGCCGGCGCAATACCCGGCCACGTAGAGCGCGAAGAGCCGGCCGTGACCGATCGCGAACTTGCGATCGATGAGCACCAGCAGAACGACGACCGCCACGTTCCACAGCAGTTCGTAGAGGAATGTGGGGTGGACGACGAACGCGACCTCACCGGTCGACACGCCGTCGATCAGCCCCGGTGCGCTCCGGCCGGCATCGTCGGTGCGCTCGTAGATCTCGAGGCCCCACGGCACCGTGGTCTCACGGCCGTAGAGTTCCTGGTTGAACCAGTTCCCCAGCCGGCCGATGGCCTGCGCGAGAAGAATCGCGGGTGCGAGTGCGTCACCGAAGGCCGGCAGCGGGATCCCCCGTCGGCGGCAGCCGATCCAGGCGCCGACCGCGCCGAACGCCACAGCCCCCCAGATCCCGAGGCCACCCTCCCAGATCTTCAGGGCATCGATGGGGTCGCCGCCCTCACCGAAGTACTTCTGCCAGTCGGTCGCGACGTGGTAGAGGCGCCCGCCGATGAGACCGAACGGCACCGCCCACACGGCGATGTCGAGGACGGTGCCCGCCCGCCCACCTCGGGCGACCCAGCGGCGATCACCCCACCAGATCGCGACGACGATGCCGACGATGATGCAGAGCGCGTAGGCACGGAGGGCCAACGGACCCACGTACCAGACGCCTTGTGGTGGGCTGGGCAGATAAGCCAGGACTGCTGCAGTCGAAGTCACGACGCCACGGTAGCGGAGCGCACGCCCTTCGCGAGATCCTGTGTCAGGGCCAGCAGCGCATCGGGCCCCTGAGCGACAGCGGTGACGAGCGCCGAACCCACGATGACGCCGTCTGCGTAGCCTGCGATCTCCGCTGCCTGAGCGCCGTTACGGACACCGAGGCCGACACCGACCGGGATGTCCGAATGCGCACGGACCCGGGCAACGAGTTCGGGTGCACGATTGTCGACGGTGTTGCGCGCACCGGTCACACCCATCGTGGAGGTGGCGTAGACGAAGCCGCGGCACTGCTCGAGGGTGTTCACCAGACGCTCGTTCGTCGACGACGGCGCCACGAGGAAGGTGCGTCCGAGTCCGTACTTGTCGGATGCGGCGATCCAGTCGGCGGCCTCGTCCGGAATCAGGTCCGGGGTGATGATGCCGAGTCCACCTGCGGCCGCGAGGTCGCGGGCGAAGTTCTCCACGCCGTACTTCAACACCAGGTTCCAGTAGGTCATGACGACGGCTGCACCACCGGCTGCGCTGATGGTTTCGACTGCCGTGAACACGTCGCGTACCCTGACGCCGTTGGCGATCGCCTCGAACGCCGCTTCCTGGATGGTCGTGCCGTCCATCACCGGATCGCTGTAGGGGATGCCGACCTCGATGAGGTCGCACCCTGCCTCGACGAGAGTGGTCATGGCCTCGATCGACTTGTCGACCGTGGGGTATCCGACGGGCAGATATCCGACGAGTGCAGCACGCTTCTCGGCGCGGCAGGTTGCGAAGATCTCGGTGAGGCGTTCGTGCGGGGCGCTCACTGCGCTGCTCCTTCGGTGCTGGTCTCGTTGTCGGCGGGGAGGTACCCGAACCACTTGGCTGCGGTATCGACGTCCTTGTCGCCGCGGCCGGACAAGTTCACGAGGACGATCGCACCCTCGCCGAGTTCCGGACCCAGCTTCAGTGCACCCGCGACGGCGTGCGCGGACTCGATCGCAGGGATGATCCCCTCGGTGCGGCACAGCAATTCGAACGCGTTCATTGCTTCGGTGTCGGTGATCGCGCGGTATTCGGCGCGCCCGATGTCGTTCAGCCACGAATGCTCAGGGCCTACTCCGGGATAGTCGAGGCCCGCCGAGATCGAGTGCGACTCGATCGTCTGACCGTCCTCGTCCTGCAGCAGGTACGAATACGCGCCGTGCAGCGCTCCATGGCTACCGCCGCCGATGGTCGCGGCGTGACGGCCGGTCTCGACCCCGTCGCCGCCGGCTTCGAAGCCGACGAGCTTGACCGACGCGTCGTCGATGAAGGGGTGGAAGATTCCGATCGCATTGGAACCGCCGCCGACACACGCGACGACAGCGTCGGGCAGACGGCCGGTCAGCTCACGGACCTGCGCGCGGGCCTCGAGCCCGATGATGCGCTGGAAATCGCGGACCATTGCGGGGAACGGGTGCGGTCCGGCAGCGGTGCCGAAACAGTAGTAGGTGTTGTCGGCGTTGGTGACCCAATCGCGCATCGCCTCGTTGATTGCATCCTTGAGCGTGCGCGAGCCGGTCTTCGCAGCGATCACCTCGGCGCCGAGCAGGCGCATCCGGGCGACGTTGAGTGCCTGACGTTCGGTGTCGACCTCGCCCATGTACACGCGGCATTCGAGCCCCATCAGTGCGCACGCGGTGGCGGTCGCGACGCCGTGCTGGCCTGCTCCGGTCTCGGCGATGACACGGGTCTTACCCATGCGCTTCGCGAGCAACGCCTGGCCCAGCACATTGTTGATCTTGTGCGAGCCGGTGTGGTTGAGGTCCTCCCGCTTGAGCAGGATGCGGGCGCCCCCGGCGTGCTCGCTCAAGCGGGCGGCTTCGTAGACGGGCGACGGGCGTCCCGTGTAATCGCGCTGAAGCCGGTCGAGTTCGGCAAGGAACCCCGGATCGTTGCGCTCCTTCTCGAATGCTGCGGTGACCTCCTCGATAACCGCCATCAGCGCTTCGGGGACGTAGCGTCCGCCGAATACACCGAAATGCCCTCCGGCATCGGGTTCATGCGCAGTCGAAGTCGAGACGGCTTCGCTCATCAGGGGAAGTCCGCGACCTTTGGCGGACAGTGCGGGATCGTCTGCAGTCACATGTCCAGTCTGCCCCACCGGTGGTGCATGTTCACCGCCGGGTTGGCGGTCCGTTCCCCGGTACGAAACGCGGGCGGAATCGGCCCTCAGCGCGCCGGCTTCGGGCACGACGGGTGGGTGCCCACCGTGACGAGTTCCGCGACGGCCTGACGTGGGTCACCGCTGGTGACCAGGCCTTCGCCGACGAGCACGGCGTCGGCTCCTGCCCCCGCGTATGCAAGCAGGTCGGCAGGCCCCCGAACGCCGGACTCGGCGATCTTGAGGACCTCGGAGGGCAGCCCCGGCGCGATGCGGCCGAAGGTGTTCTTGTCGACCTCGAGCGTCTTGAGATTTCGCGCGTTGATTCCGATGACGCTGGCGCCGGCCTCGAGGGCGCGGTCGGCCTCCTCCTCGGTGTGCGCCTCGACGAGCGCAGTCATGCCGAGAGATTCGACGCGCTCGATGAGCGAGTGCAGCACCGTCTGCTCGAGTGCAGCGACGATCAGCAGCACGATGTCGGCGCCGTGCGCGCGAGCCTCATGGATCTGGTACGGGCCGACCACGAAGTCTTTGCGCAGCACCGGAATACGCACAGCACGACGCACCGCGTCGAGATCGGCAAGGCTACCGCGGAATCGACGTTCCTCCGTCAGCACGCTGATCACACGGGCCCCGCCTGCCTCGTACGCCTTGGCGAGCTCGGCCGGGTCGCCGATATCGGCGAGCGCACCCTTCGACGGGCTCGCGCGCTTCACCTCGGCGATGACGGCGATACCCGGTTCGAGCAACGCCGCCTTGGCGTCGATCGGCGAGGGCGCGGCAGCCGCGGCAGCCTTGACGGAAGCGAAGTCGACGACCGCCTCCCGAGCGGCGACGTCTGCGCGCACTCCTTCGAGAATCGAGTCGAGAACTGTCATCGTGGCTCGAGTCCTTTCGCCCCATGTCAATCCCGATGTGATCAACTTCATCGGAAGTACTGCCCAGCCTAGTCCGCCCCGCGACGCCACTCAGCGGCGGGTCCCCGATTCGCCCGAATTCGTATCGGGGTCGTTATCCGCATCGTCGTCGTCGGCGGCGATGGTCGGATCGTGCCCCGCATCGATGCTGTCCCACAGGGTCCGCTCGGTCATCGGCTCGTCCGTTTCGGCGCGGCGCGCAGCAGCCTCGCGGCGCGCCGCGGGAGCGTCGTATTTCGAGGACAGGCCCGCCTGCGCACTCGGTGTGCGCCACAGTGCGACGGCTGCGGCGAGTGCCACACACGCACCGACACCGGCGATGATCGCGGGCAGCGGGAAGACCTCGGTGGCCACCACGGTGGCACGGTCGGGCAGCCCGGCGACCTGCTCGGCGGTATCCGGATCCACCGCGGAGGTGAACAACTGCACCACCGGAATCGCCGCCGCCACCGCTACGAGCGCTACTGCGGCGGCCACGACACGCACCGCACGACCGCGCACCGCAAACGCCGCGGCCACGGCAGCTAGCAGTGCCAGGGCGAGCGGCGTGGTCGCGGCTGCCCAAGTTCCGCCGTCCAGGTCCGTGATCCGGTCGGTGCCGAGCCCGTCGGCCGAATCCACCTGCACCCAGGTCATGCGACTCGATGCCCATAGGGCTGCGGCCGCGACGACGAGCAGTACCGCGGCGAGCGCGGTCGACCGGCGCCGGACCGGCCGGGTCGAGCGTTCCGCGGCGGGTTCCGGCTGTGTGTTCTCCGGCTGCACAGGTTTCGGGTCCGTCACTCGTCGCCCCCTCCGAACGGGGCCAGGGTGGCCGCCGCGGCGACCGCGGCGAGCGCGGACATCGCCTTGTTCCGTGCCTCCGTGTCCTCGGCCTCCGGTACCGAATCGGCCACCACGCCTGCACCGGCCTGCACGTAGGCCACCCCATCCTTGACGAGGGCCGAGCGGATCGCGATCGCGGTGTCTGCATCACCCGCGAAGTCGAGGTAACCGACGATCCCGCCGTAGATCCCGCGGCGAGTCGGTTCGAGTTCCTCGATCAATTCCATCGCGCGCACCTTGGGTGCGCCCGACAGGGTGCCCGCCGGGAAGCACGCGGTCACGGCATCGAGGGCGTGCTTGCCGTCGGCAAGATGCCCGGTAACGGTCGACACGAGATGCATGACGTGGCTGTAGCGCTCGATGTGCCGGTAGTCGTGCACCTTGACGGTGCCGGGCTCACACACACGCCCCAGATCGTTGCGACCGAGATCGACGAGCATGAGGTGCTCGGCGTTCTCCTTCTCGTCGGCGATGAGATCTTTCTCGAGGAGGATGTCTTCCTCTTCGTCCTTACCGCGCCAGCGGGTGCCTGCGATGGGGTGTGTGGTGGCAACGCCGTCGGCGACCGTCACGAGCGCTTCAGGGCTGGACCCGACGATCGAGAATGCCGTCCCGCCATCGGCATCGGGGACGTGCACCAGAAACATGTACGGGCTCGGGTTCGAGGCACGCAGCATGCGGTACACATCGAACGGTTCTGCCTCACAATCGATTTCGAATCGCTGAGACAGCACTACCTGGAACGCCTCACCCGCTTCGATGTCGCGTATGAGCTTGCGTACGTCGGAGCAGAACGACTCGGTGGTGCGCTGACGCCGATAGTCGGGCTCAGGTTTCGAGAAGGTGGTGACCGTCGACGACGCGGGAGCGGCCAGGTCGGCGGTCATGCGGTCGAGTCGCGCGACGGCGTCGTCGTATGCCTCGTCCACGCGCTCGTCCGAGCCGTCCCAGTTGACCGCGTTCGCAATCAGCCAGATCGTGCCCTCATGGTGGTCGACCGCGGCGAGATCGGTCGCGAGCAACATGACCATTTCGGGGATCTGCAGATCATCGGCGGCCAGCGAAGGCAACCTCTCGAGATGACGGACGACGTCGTACCCGAGATACCCGACCATTCCGCCGGTGAGCGGCGGCAGACCATGGATGCGATCGGTGTGCAGCAACGAGAGGGTCTCGTGGAGCACCTCGATCGGATTGCCGCCCGACGGCGCGCCGCTGGGTACGTGACCGAACCATGCGGCCTCACCGTCGACGACGGTCAGCGCTGCGGGGCTCCCCGCACCGATGAACGACCAGCGCGACCACGACCGGCCGTTCTCGGCAGATTCGAGCAGGAATGTGCCGGGCCGGTCGGCCGCGAGCTTCCTGTAGGCCGACAGCGGGGTCTCCGCGTCGGCGAGCACCTTGCGGGTCACCGGGACCACGCGGTGCTCGGCCGCGAGAAGCCTGAACTGCGCACGGGAGGTCGTCGTATCGGACCACCCCCCGGCCGACGTGGTCGTGGTGGCTGCGGGAATGGTGGTGGGCTCGCCGGACATGCGCCCATCATCCCAGGCACCATCACGACGGGCTGCGCCGCGGGTCGCTGCGGCGCGTCGGCTGCCCTACGCGACCTGGAACGAGCGCTTCGCCAAACCCAGCCAGAAACCATCGATGACCTGGTCGGGTCGTTGCCCTGGGTCGCCGGACGCGCCGAGCGTGACGAACAGCGGCGCGAAGTGTTCGATTGAGGGGTGGGCATACGGCATCCCGGGTGCACGACGCTGGAAGTCGAGCAACGAATCGACGTCGCCCGCGGCCAGTTTCTCGGCGGTCCAGTGGTCGAACTCTGCCGACCAGCCCGGCGCGGGTGCCTCTGGGCGCATATCCCTCAGGAACGGCAGACCGTGAGTGGTGAACCCGGACCCGATGATCAACACCCCCTCGTCGCGCAGCGGGCGCAGCCGCTCACCCAGCGCCAGCAGACGCTGCGGGTCGAGGCTGGGCAGCGAGATCTGCAGCACGGGTATATCTGCACCCGGATACATCACCGTGAGGGGGACGTAGGCACCGTGGTCGAGACCGCGGTGAGGTTGCTGCACCACCGGCTCGTCGTCCGGCATGAGCGCCGCGACCTTGCGGGCAAGTTCCGGTGCGCCCGGTGACTCGTAGGTGACTTCGTAGAAACGGCGCGGGAACCCTCCGAAGTCGTACACGAGGGGGGTTCCGGTGGTGGTCGCACCGATGGTGAGCGGTGCCGATTCCCAATGCGCGGACACGATCAGGATCACGGTAGGGCGCGGCAGGTTCGACGACCACGCCTCCAATTGGGATACCCACAACTCGCTGTCGACGAGGGGCGGGGCACCGTGGCTGACGAACAGGGCGGGCATCGCGTTCACGAGAACTCCTAAGATTGAAGCTTCAAGTATCATACAGGGAACGTGCCCCCGAACCGATTTCATTCCCCACCGCGGGACACAACCGCCCGGTTTGACAGGCTGGACAGATCAGGATGACCCGAAGAGAGGCTTGTTCGACGATGAGCAGCGACGAACCCCGGTGGCTCGACGACCGACAGCAGAAGGCCTGGCGTTCGCTCGTGGCAGTGATCACGCGGTTACCAGCGGCGCTCGACACCCAGATGCAGCGCGACGCCGACCTCACCCACTTCGAGTATTTCGTCCTCGCCGTCCTATCGGAGGCCCCGGAGCGTCGCCTGCAACTGTCCGCGCTCGCGGAGGACGCCAACGCGTCGCTGTCCCGGCTCTCTCACGTCATCACCCGACTCGCGAAACGCGGTTGGGTCTGTCGCGAAGCCATCCCGCACAGCCGTGGGTCGTATGCCGTCCTCACCGACGACGGGTACGCCAAAGTCGTCGACACCGCGCCCGCACACGTCGACACGGTGCGGAGACTCGTCTTCGACGGTCTCGACAACGAGCAGGTAAGCACCCTCGAGACCATCGGAACCGCCCTACTTACCCAACTCGACAAAGGCATCGCCGAAGGCACCGGCAAAGCGTGAGACCTGCGGTAGCTTGACCGAATGCAAATTCGGCCATTCAACGAGAACGATCGAACCGACCTGCGCGCCTTGTTCGCACGCGCAGGACAAGGATCGCCCACCGAATCACTTTGGGGGCACACCGATTCCGAAGCAGCGGTCTATCTCGATCCGTACATGGACCTCGAACCCGCATCACTGTTCGTGGCCGATCACGGCGGAGCACTCGTCGGGTACCTCACCGGATGCATCGACACCGAGGCATTCCCGAGCGAGGACACACTCATCACCGACTCCCTCCGTCGGCACCGGCCGTTTCGCAGCAGGCAGGCCGTCACATTCTTCGGGCGCAGCATGCTCGACGCGGCCGCAGCAGCAATCCGCCGGACACCGACGGCAGGCGAGATCCACGATCCACGGTGGCCTGCGCACCTGCACATCAACGTCGCGCCGGAGACGCGCGGCAGCGGAGCCGCCGCCGGACTGATGGACGCCTGGTTCGAACGCCTACGCTCGGAACAAGTGCCGGGTTGCCACCTGCAGACACTGGTCGAAAATGTCAGGGCAGCAAGATTCTTCGAGCGAATGGGATTCGCAGCACACGGCAGCACCCCACCGGTTCCCGGACTTCGCTACGAGGGCGCCCGCGTGCACCAACTCACCATGGTCCGATCATTCTGACCACTGGCCGCACTCACCCCAGCGGCGTCCCGCCGACGCCCCAGTTCTCGCGCGGCACCTCGGTAAGAGTCACCCACACCGACGACTCGCTCTTGCCGGCAGCCTCGGCGTAGGCGCGGGTCACCGCGGCAATCACCTCGGCCTTCTTCTCGCTCGTGAGTCCGGGCGTCTGGCTGATCTGGATAAGAGGCATGGACGCACTGTAATCACAGGGAGGGCGAAGCGGTGACGTCGCTGGCGATCGCCGTGTCGGGTTCGCTGTCGATCGAACCCCTATGCTCGCGCCTACGGTGCGAGCAGCACGTCGAGGCCCCGCTCGAAGTCGGCAATCCGACGAGTGAGGGCATGGTGACCGCCGTTGACGAGTTCGGACACCCGCACGATCCCTGCCGTGTCTGCAACTTTGTTGAGGTCACGCGACGTCCAATACCAGGCAGCACTGGCGAAGGCGTTCTCCGGCGCGGCGAGCAACTCGGGATTCGCAACGAAGTCGACTCCCGTGTGCTGGCTCAACTCCTCGTAATTGTGACGGCCGGTGACCTGGATCGCGCCGCGACCCTTGTAGCGCTCTCCGTCTCCGGGCTGGGTGTTGCCGAGATCGGCCCTGCCCTCGTAGGCGCGACCGGACGCATACTCCTCGAAGGTCCTGAAGGAGTCGGATTCGACGGCGAGCTGCGCGATGAACGCCGCCTGACGGATCGGCGTGTCTATGCCGTTGTGCACCATCGCGTCGTTCAGTGGAGCAATGTACTGGTCGATCCTCTCGGCCGGGATTCCCGGCACGATCCGCCTGAGATCGTCCGAGGTGACAGCAGGTGGCCTAGGCGCCTGATCCGCGGAATCGGCCGGGGTAGCCTCCGGTGCATCGTCGGAGTCGTCCGAGGACTCGGCAGGAACGGACGACGGGGAGGCCGACGACAGGGAGGCTCCGGGGCCGGCCCACTCGCCCCCGGCAAAGGCAGGGACCTCCAGCACCTCGAGCAGATTGCCGGGCTCCTCGTACCGAGTGGGCGCCGAGGTCACCGAATCGGCATTGGCGTCGGACGTACCGAGTCCTAGGACGGCGGTGCTTGCCGTGCCGATCAAGGCCGCAGCTGCGATCGCGACACGAAAATGGCGCGAATGTGAAAGAGACATTGGTCGTGCTCCAAAATTCGACCGAATTCGGTTCGGCCTCCGGGATGGCGGCCGCGCACGTGTACCGAAGGAAGTCGTCCATCCCTGACGGATCACAATTCGGCGGCCTTGAGGTCACAACCAGGTAACGCCGCAGGTGGAACACCTTCAAGCGATCGTGCCCGACGCCACTTCGGTGACGTCAATGTGAACCACGTCTCACCACGACCGATCCGACGGGTCAGGAACATCCCACGACGCCACCCGAGAGCCACACCTCGAACCAACCGGTCGCACCCGATCCGGACGCACCTCCGGCCGAATGATCCGGAGTGATCGCCTGCGTTGCAACTTAATTCGGCGGCCGTCGACCTCCGCCGACAACTCGACCGGTCTCGCCCGGCAGGGGGTGGCGCCGGCACATCCCGCCTCGGATCCGCCTCACGAGAAGACGGACGTCGTGTGGGCCCTCAGAGACGCAATCCGACATGCTTCTGTGTCACATCGCACAGATCAAGTTCGCTATTCCACGACACGTCACGACGGTGGGATGACATGGTCTCGCTCCCGCCCCCAGCGGGCATGAAACCACCTTCTGAAACAGGAGGGTCCAAAGGGGTCTAAAGGAGCACGTCGGTGTCGAAACACGTGTGCGTACCCGTGTGACATGCCGCGCCCACCTGATCGACGACAAGCAACACGGTGTCGCCGTCACAATCGAGGCGCACCTCGTGCACGTACTGGGTATGCCCCGACGTCTCGCCCTTGACCCAGTACTCGTTGCGTGACCGCGAGAAGTAGGTGGCCTTGCGGGTGGCGAGAGTGCGCGCAAGCGCTTCGTCGTCCATCCACGCCATCATGAGCACCGCGCCGGTGCTCTTCTCCTGCACCACCGCGGCGAACAGCCCGGCCTCGTTACGCTTGAGCCGCGCGGCGATCTCCGGATTCAGGATGTCGCTCATCTGACCACAATCCCTTCTGTACGCATCGCGTCCTTGACCTCGCCGATCGTGAGCTCGCGAAAGTGGAACACGCTCGCCGCGAGCACCGCGTCGGCGCCGGCCTGCACAGCCGGCGCGAAATGCTCGACGGCACCGGCGCCACCCGAGGCGATCACGGGCACATGCACGGCCGACCGCACGGATTCGATCATCTTCAGATCGAACCCGGCCTTGGTTCCGTCGGCGTCCATCGAATTGAGCAGGATCTCCCCCACGCCGAGCTCCGCGCCGCGGCGCGCCCATTCGACCGCGTCGATGCCCGTGCCACGACGACCACCGTGGGTGGTGACCTCCCAGCCCGACGGGGTGGGTTCCTGACCGTCCGGAACAGTGCGGGCGTCGACGGACAGCACGATGCACTGGGAGCCGAATCGCTCGGACATCTCGCGCAGCACTTCCGGGCGCGCGATCGCCGCAGTATTCACCGAGACCTTGTCGGCACCCGCCCGCAACAGCCGGTCGACGTCGTCGACCGTGCGGACACCACCGCCGACAGTGAGCGGAATGAAGACCTGCTCGGCGGTACGGGTGACGACGTCGAGCATCGTGCCGCGATCACCGCTCGAGGCGGTGACATCGAGGAAGGTCAGTTCGTCGGCGCCCTGGGCGTCGTAGAGGGCGGCGAGTTCGACGGGGTCGCCGGCATCGCGCAGGTTCTCGAAGTTGACTCCCTTGACGACCCGTCCGGCGTCGACATCGAGGCAGGGGATCACTCGCACGGCGAGCGTCATTGGGATTCTCCTTCTGAACGAGACTCCGTCCTCACGGATCTCAGAATGTCCGATATTTCGTCGTGGATACCGGGCGCTGCGGCAAGCACGGATCCGCATCCGATACGCCAGGGTTTGCCCTCGAAGTCGGTGGCGATCCCGCCTGCCGCGCGGACGAGGGCCACCCCGGCCGCGTTGTCCCACGGGTGGTGACCGAACACGACCGCTCCGCCGAGCGCCCCCGACGCCGTATAGGCGAGGTCGATACCTGTCGAGCCGTGCATGCGCAGCCGCGCGACCCGCCGGCTCAGTTCGGTGATGACGGACAGCCGGGTGCGTCCGGGAACGCGACCGCGACTGTCGACGTCGAAACTGCCGACGGCGATCATGTGGTCTTCGAGCCGCTGAGGCTCGAGCCGTTTGCGGGGCTCACCGTTGAACAGCAGCGGACCGTCGACCACCGCAGAGAACCTGTGGCCTGTCAGCGGCATCCACGTCAGGCCCACCACCGGCTCGCCGTCGTCGACGAGCGACAGCAGGATCCCCGCGGTGGGGAGTCCGGCCGAGTAATTGACGGTGCCGTCGATGGGGTCGAGCAGCCACACGGTCCCGCTGCTCGCAGACGGCCCCCCGAACTCCTCGCCGTGCACAGCGATACCCGTGCGCTCCGCGAGCTCGCCGCTGATGCGGCGTTCCAGTTCGAGATCGAGCTCGGTGGCGAAGTCGTTGCGCCCCTTGTCCACCGACCGCGGTGCTCCATGGCCGGTGACGAAACGTTCGGACACACCGTCGAGCACCTCGGTCGCCACAGCGAGGAGGTGTTCGCGGTCCGTGTTCGCGGCCATCGACGTCAGCGCGAAACCGCGTCGAGTGCTTCGGGCAAGGTGAAGCGGCCGGCGTAGAGCGCTTTGCCGATGATCGCGCCCTCGATGCCTTCGTCGACGAGCGCGGCGATCGCACGCAGATCGTCGACGGTCGACACGCCACCGGAGGCGACGACCGGAGCGTTGGTGGCGTTGCACACCGAGCCGAGCAGATCGAGGTTGGGGCCGCTGAGGGTGCCGTCCTTGGTCACGTCCGTGACGACATACCGGGAACAACCCTCGCTGTTGAGCCTCTCGAGTGTCTCCCACAGGTCGCCACCGTCGGACACCCACCCGCGCCCACGGAGACGCCATTCGCCGTCCATGAGCTTGACGTCCAGGCCGACGGCGATGCGGTCGCCGTGCTCGCCGATGACCCGTGCACACCACTCGGGATTCTCGATGGCGGCGGTGCCGAGGTTCACCCGCGCGCAGCCGGTCGCGAGGGCCGCTGCGAGAGTGTCGTCGTCGCGGATGCCACCGGACAGTTCGACCGACACGTCGAGTTCGCCGACGACCTGCGCGATGAGTTCACGGTTGTCGCCGCGACCGAAGGCCGCGTCGAGATCGACCATATGTACCCATTCGGCGCCTGCGTTCTGCCATTCGAAGGCGGCGTCGCGCGGAGAACCGTAGCCGGTCTCGCTGCCCGCCTCTCCCTGGACGAGGCGAACTGCTTCACCGTTGGCAACGTCGACTGCAGGCAAAAGGACCAGGCTCACTGCGCCTACAGTAGTGCCTGTCGTATCGAACCTCGAAAGCGACTCGGCGGGATCGAGCCACGGGGGACCGCCACCGGGCCCGGCGTCATCGACGCGGACACGCCGGTGCTCACTCAGAGGCGTCCGCCAGTGCACGACACGTAGGCGTGTCGTATCCGGTGTAGTCGGCCACGTGTCCCTCGAACAGGACCGTCCCACCGTGTCGGCCGGGCCCGGGGCCGAGGTCGATCAGCCAGTCGGCACGGCGGATGACGTCGAGGTTGTGCTCGATGACCACCACATCGTTCCCCAACTCGACGAGCCTGTCGAGAACGTGCAGCAAGGCGTCGATGTCGCTCATGTGCAGCCCGGTGGTCGGTTCGTCGAGGACATAGGTGGTGGTCTGTGCCACCTCCCGCAGTTCCTTGGCGATCTTGACTCGTTGGCATTCCCCTCCCGAGAGCGTGCTCAACGACTGCGCCAGGCGCAGATAGCCCAGGCCGACCGCCGCGAGCTGTTCCAGCGCACGGGCGATACCCTTGTCGGGCAATCGGGAAACGGCCTGCTCGACGGTCAGGTCGTCCACGTCCGCGATGGACAGCCCGTCGACTGTGTGCGCGAGGACCTCGGGTGTGTATCGGCGTCCGTGGCATGTCTCGCACACGACTTCCTGGCCCTCCATGAACGCGAGATCGGTGTAGATCACGCCGGTGCCCTTGCAGTCTGGGCACCCGCCGTCGGAGTTGGCACTGAACAGACTCGCGGGCACGTCGTTGCGGCGCGCGAACAGTCTCCGGATCGCGGGTGCAATACCGGTGTAGGTGATCGGGGTGGAACGCCGGTTGGTGCTCACAGGCTTCTGGTCGATCACGATTGCCTCGTGTTGGTCGACGAGTTCCGTAGCAAGACTGGACTTCCCGGATCCCGCAACGCCGGTGAGCACGGTCATCACGCCCCTGGGGATCTGCACGGTGAGATGCTGCAGATTGTTGCGTCGTGCGTCGGCGACGGTGAGGGACCCGGTCGCGGGCCGTGGTGCACGCTCGGGTAGTGCTCGTCGACGCAAGACACGTCCGGTCGGAGTGTCGGCGCGGCGCAGGTCGTCGAATGTCCCTTGGAACACGAGTCGGCCACCGGCCGCGCCGGCGCCCGGACCGATCTCGATCACCTCGTCCGCCCGGGCCATCACCGCGGGATCGTGTTCGACGACCAGCACACTGTTACCACTCCTGCAGAGGTGTTCGAGCAGTTCGACCATCGACTCGACATCGCTCGGGTGCAGCCCCACCGTCGGTTCGTCGACCACGTAGGTCATCTCGGTCAGGCTCGATCCGAGGTGTCGGACCGTCTTGATGCGCTGGGATTCGCCGCCGGACAGGCTCGTGGTCGGGCGAGCGAGCGTCAGGTACCCGAGTCCGATCTTCACCATGGCGTCGAGCCGTTCTGTCAGCGCGGTGACCACCGGCGCGACGTGGGCGGAATCGATGGTGCGGACGAGGTCGAGGAGTTCGGCGACCTCGAGGCGGGACATCTCGCCGGGGGTGCGGCCGAGCAAGACCGCGGTGCGGGCGGCTTTGTTCAGCCGGTCGCCGTCGCATTCGGGACAGGTCTGCGATCTCGTGAAGCGGCGGATGGTGTCTTGTTTGCGTTCGGACAGATTGTCGGAGGTGTGCAGGTAGATGCGTTCGAATCGCGGGACGACGCCCTCGTACTCCTTCGGCGTCCTGCGGCCCAGCTTCGCCGCGGCCTCACCGCCGTACAAGAGTGCGTTGCGTTCGGCCTCGCTCCATTGCCGGAGCGGGGTTCGAGCGTCGAACGTGCCGATATCGGCGTACAACGAGTACCAGTACCCACCGTGGCCGAAGCCCGGGAGCACGATGCCGCCGTCGGCGAGCGACTTGTCGAGGTCCAGGAAGCGTTCGACCGCACTGGCGACGACTTCCCCCAGTCCCGAGCAGGTGGGACACATTCCCGCGGGGTCGTTGAACGAGAAGCAATTCGATTCGCCCACGTGCGGTGTCCCGATGCGCGAGTACAGCAATCGCAAGTAGGTCCAGGTATCGGTGATGGTGCCGACGGTCGAACGGGCGTTTCCGCCGATCCTGCGCTGATCGATGACGATGACAGGGGTCAGACCCGCGATGTGTTCGGCGTCGGGCCGGCTCCATTTCGGCAGTCGGTTCCTGGTGAACGGCGGGAACGTCTCGCCCAGCTGGTATCCCGCCTCGGCGGCGATCGTGTCGAACACCAGCGACGATTTGCCCGAGCCGGACACCCCGACGACGACGACCAGCCGGTGCCGCGGGATGTCGAGGTCGAGGTCGGCCAGGTTGTTGGTGTGTGCCCGGCGGACGGTGATGTGTCGCGTTGGTGCCATACGTCGACGGTACGACCGGATGCGGCCGGATCCTGACCGCATTTTCGGGAAGAATCGGGAGATGGCCGATGTGACGGAACGGATGCTCGCGCTGCTGTCTCTCCTGCAGACCGGTCGCGCGATCGGCGGCGACGAACTCGCACGCCGGCTCGAAGTCAGTCCGCGGACGGTGCGCCGCGACGTCGACCGTCTTCGCGGGTACGGGTACCCGGTCGAGACACAGCCCGGCCCCGGCGGTTTCTACCGACTCGCCGCCGGGCGAACGATGCCACCGCTCGTTCTCGACGACGACGAGGCCGTCGCCACACTGCTGGCACTCGCCGCACTCGCCGCTGTGGGGCCCGCGGAAGGTGGCATCGTCGATGCCGCGCCGAACGGCATCGACGATGCCGCGACCCGCGCGTACGGCAAACTCGACCAGTTCCTTCCCACTCGACTCCGCCCGCTGCTCACCGCGATCCGTGCCGGACTGGAGACCAGCCCCCAGCAGGCACCGACGGTGACCGCACAGCACCTGAGCACTATCGCCGAGGCCATCACGCACCGGGAGACGATCACCTTCCGCTATGTCGACGCAGCGGGGAACACCACCGAGCGACGCGTCGACCCGTACCGCCAGATCCACCATCTCCTGCGCTGGTACCTGTTGGGCTGGGACACCCGCCGCAAGGACTGGCGCGTCTTCCGGGTCGACCGCGTGCACGAACCGGTCCGTACCGGCCACCGCTACCCGATACGGGATCTACCGGCCGACTCGGCGTCGGAATACCTTCGCCAGAACTTCAGCCGAGGTAAGGAAACGGTGCATCTGCTGGTCGATGCGCCGGCCGAGCACGTCGTCGACACACTGAAGTTCCAGGACGCTCGGATCCGCTCCGCGAACGACGATCACACCGCTGTCGGCCTCGATGTGGACTCGTGGCAGTGGCTCGTCCTCGTCCTGGCCTTCGTCGATGCCGACTTCAGGATCGATGGCAGCGAGGCGCTTCTACGCTCGTGCCGGCTGTTCGCGCAGCGATTGTCTGCCGCAACGGACGATTCCCGCACCGACCCGGCCTTGCGGCCCGATAAGCTCGGCGGATGGCACCACTGAACCCTGATCTCGCAGGTCGGGTCTTCCCACCGACGAACTATCTCGTCGGCCGCGAGAAGATCCGTGAATTCGCCCGCGCCGTGCGCTCGACGAACCCGCTCCATCATGACGTCGAGGCATCCCGCGCAGCCGGGTTCGCCGATGTGGTCGCACCACCGACCTTCAGCACCGTGGTGCTGGGTCCGGCCGTGACCCAGCTGATGGAGTCCCCCGGCACCGGCATCGAGCTGCACCGGGTCGTCCACGGTTCGGAGAAGATCGAATACCGCCGGCCCATCGTCGCAGGCGACGACCTGTCGACCACGTTGACCATCGTCGACGTGTCCGAGCGCGCGGGTAATTCCTTCCTCTCGACGATCTGCGAAGTCTGCGACGCGACCGGTGCACCGGTCGCGACGGTGACCTCGAGTTTCCTGCATCGGGGTGACGCATGAGCCTGCCCACCCGCCGCGCGTTCGGCGACCTCGAGGTCGGTGCCGTCGTCGCCAAGGCCGAACCGAGAATCACCCGCGACGACCTGGTGCGCTATGCGGGCGCATCGGTCGATTTGAATCCGATCCACTACAACGACGTCACCGCAGCCGAGGTCGGCCTCCCCGGGGTGCTCGCGCACGGGATGTTCACTGCAGCCCTGGCGCTGCAGGTGGTGGTGGACTGGATCGGCGATCCCACCGCGGTGATCTCGTACGAGACACGGTTCACGCGACCAGTGGTCGTCGACCCGGTCGACGGCGCGACCCTGTCGGTCTCCGCCAAGGTCGCCCGACTCGACCCCGACGGACACACGGCGCGGATCGACATCACGGTGAGCTACGAGGGCCGCACCGTCCTCGGGAAGACACAGGCCCAGGTCCGATTTTCGCCCTGATCCGAGCCCCGGTCCCGGTTCACCGCGTGAGCGGAGTCCTGTCCGTGAGACCGGACAGGATCTCCGGCAACGGTGCGCGGTGCAGGACCCCGAGACGCTGGGTGGCACGGGTCAGCGCAACATACAACTCCGCTGCCCCGCGCGGTCCCTCGGCGAGGATCCGTTCGGGTTCGACGACGAGGACCGCGTCGAATTCGAGACCCTTGGTCTCCGAGGGCAGCACCGCGCCGGGGACGTCCGGCGGACCGATCACGACGCTCGTCCCTTCCATGAGGGCTTCGTCCCTCACGAATTCTTCTACAGCGAGCCCTGATTCGTCACCGTTCACGAGTCTCGCCCAGGGCGCCGAACCCGAGGCACGGACCGATTCCGGCGGCGCGACGCCGGGTGCGAACTCGGCAAGCACACTCGCCGCGACCTCCATGATCTCGGCGGGTGTCCGGTAGTTCACGGTCAACGATCGGTACATCCACCGTCCGGGGACGTACGGCTCGAGCATCTCGCCCCACGACGTCGCCCCCGCCGCCGATCGACGCTGAGCGAGATCACCGACGATCGTGAAGGATCGCCCCGGACAGCGACGCATCAGCACTCTCCAGTCCATCTCGGACAGTTCCTGAGCTTCGTCGACGACGACGTGCCGGTAGGTCCATTCCCGATCCGCTGCAGCGCGTTCGGCGAGGTCGCGGGTGTCACGCTCGGCGAAACGACCCGCCAGATCGGAGCCGTAGAGCATGTCCTGCGCGAACAGGTGGTCCTCGTCGTCCATGTGGTCTTCACGGTTCACCAGGACGTCCAGCACTCCGGCTGCGTAGTCGGCCTCGGCCGCGAGTTCGCGTTCCGCGCTGTCGTCGACGGGGCCGGTACGTCCGAGGAGGTCGACGAGTTCGTCGAGCAGCGGTACGTCGGAGACCGTCCATGCGTGGCCGTCCGCGCGCCACAGCGCACTATCGGCACCGGCTGCGCGCAGCCGTGCCTCCGACGTGTAGAGCTGCGCCAACAACTCCTCCGGCGTCATGATCGGCCAGAGTTCGTCCAACGCGGTCGTAAACCGTTCGTGCTCTTCGAGTTCGACGCTCAGGTCCGAGCGCATGTCCTCCCATGCCTGCTTGTCGGACCGGTCCAGCCATCCGCGGCCGATCCGTGCGATGGCCCGTTCGGTGAGCACCCACGTGACGATGTCGGCGAAGACCGCGCGTGCCTCGTTGTGCGGCAGTCCGCTCGCCCGCGCTTCGTCGATCGCCCATTCGGCGGTCCCGGCGTCGATACGCACCGTGACGTCGGCCAATTCGATCATGATCGGGTCTTGCGGCTGCTGTTGCCTGTCGGCGATCGCTGCGGCGAGCACGTCGAGAATTGTCGACGACCCCTTGAGCCGCGCCACGTCCGGCGCGTCCTCCGCGGTGACGTGCAGTCCGGGAACCAGGTCTCCCGTGGTCGTGAACACCACGTCGGTCTCACCGAGCGACGGCAGCACGCGCCCGATGTGCTGCAGGAACTCCGGGTTGGGTCCGACGACGAGCACGCCGTGGCGCTCCATCCGTTCGCGCTGGGTGTAGAGCAGGTAGGCGACACGATGCAGCGCCACTACCGTCTTGCCGGTGCCGGGCCCTCCCTCGATCACGAGCACGCCCGGGTGGTCGAGTCGGATGATCTCGTCCTGTTCGGCCTGAATCGTCGCGACGATGTCGCGCATGCCGTCGCCGCGCGGCGCGGTGACCGCGGCGAGCAGGGCCGAGTCTCCGGTGTCGTCGTCCGACGGATGCCCGAGTGATTCATCGGTGAAGTCGACGATCTCCCGTCCACGGGTGTGGAACTGGCGGCGTCGACGCATGCCTTCGGGATTCGCCGCGGTTGCCACATAGAACGGCCGTGCAGCCGGTGCCCGCCAGTCGAGCAGCAGCGACTCGTAGTCGTTCGCCTCGTCGAGGAGCCCGATCCTGCCGATGTATGAGCGCTCGCCCGACGCTGCGTCCAGCCGTCCGAAGCACAGTCCGGCGTCTGCCACGTCCAATCGTGCGATCGCCCGGGCCTGCGCGCGCACCTCGACGTCGCGTTCCATGGGTGAGTGCCCGCTGTCACCCAGCGCCGCGTCGTATCGTGCCTTCGCTGCGGCCCGTTCCGAATCGAGCTGCGCGTGGAGCCGTGCCACGTACCGCTGTTCGGACTGTAGTTCCTTTTCGTGGTCCTGCTTCTCCTGCTGTTCGTGTCGAGTCGTGTGTGTGTCGTCGAGCGTCATGAAGATTTCTTCCCCTCTCCCGGCCGGGCACAACCGTGACGTGCACGGATCCGGCCAGGAGGATGATTCTGGGGGATACCCGGGGTCTTGCCGCAAGCCCCCGGGTGCGATATATGTTGAAGAGGGAAGGACCTGGCGGCGGGAACCAGGTCCTATTTCTTTTCCGGACCGAACGCTTTCCGCGTCATCCGCTTCGACACGATCCCCATCACGGCAATTGCGCCGGCCACTCCGACGAGGGCCACGATCAGACCGATCACCGGTTCGGGTTTCAGCACCACGATGACGAGGGTGGCGACGAGCAGCACCGCCGCGGCGGCACCGAGCGCGGACATCGCGAGTTTGCCGATCGACAGGTCGCCGGTCGGCTCATCGGGTCGGGTGCCCTCGTCGGGGACGTTCACAAGGAGCCCACCCAGTTCCGTAACAGGACGGCACCGGCGTCACCGGACTTCTCGGGGTGGAACTGCGTCGCCGAGAGCGGACCGTTCTCGACCGCGGCAAGGAACCTGCTGCCGTGCTCGGCCCAGGTCAGGCGTGGCGGTGCGAGTCGTTCGGGTTCGGGCAGTTCCCACGTCTGCGCCGCGTAGGTGTGGACGAAGTAGAAACGCGTGTCGGCGTCCATTCCGGCGAACAGGACGGAGTCCTTCGCCGCCTCGACGGTGTTCCAGCCCATGTGGGGCAGAACGGGGGCGTCGAGACGCTCGACGGTACCGGGCCATTCGCCGCAGCCTTCGGTCTCGATGCCGTGTTCGACGCCCTTCTCGAACAGGATCTGCATGCCGACGCAGATGCCGAGTACCGGGCGCCCCCCGGCCAGCCGGGTACCGATGATCTTCTCGCCGCCGACACTGCTCAGGCCTCGCATGCACGCGTCGAATGCACCGACGCCGGGGACGACGAGGCCGTCGGCCGCGAGCGCGACCTCGGGGTCCGAGGTGACCTCGACCTGTGCGCCGGTGCGGGCCAGTGCCCGGGTCGCGGAGTGGAGATTTCCCGAGCCGTAGTCGAGGACGGCCACCGTGGTTGCGCTCATGGTGTCGATTCTATGTGGAGGGACGGGGACGTTCGGACGGGCCGGCGAGCCGCGCGAGCAATGGGAGCGTGGGGACCAGCAGCGCGGCGACCGCGAAGGCCGCCGGGTATCCGGATGCGGCGGCCACTGCGCCGAGCGCGAAGGATCCGGCGCCGGTGCCTGCGTCGAAGCCGATGTTCCATGCGGCACTCGCGGATCCGATGTGCTCGGAGCCGGCGCGCCGGAACGCGACGAGCAGTGCCTCGTTCTGTACGATGCCGAAGCCGAGCCCGAAGCACACCGAGGCTCCGATCAGGGCGCCCGCGCCCGCTCGGTCGTCGGCGATGAGAGCGAACGGCACCATCGCCACCGCGGCGAGACCGAGGCCGACGGGCAGCATCCTGCCCGCACCGAAGCGGTCCGCGAGGGCACCCGCGCCGAAACGTCCGACGAGCGTAGACGCGCTGAGCACGGCCAGAGCGGTCGGGACGGGGAGATCGGCGACGGCAATGCGCAGGAGTGAGGTCAGTCCGCCGTAGGCGATGGCTCCCGCTCCGACCGCCACCATCGGGAACAGCAGCACCCGCAGCGGGATGCGGCCGCTCGGTGTGGCAGCGCGCTTCGGTGTCTGCGGCAGCCGGAACGCCGCGACGAGAGCAGCCGAGGTGACGATCGCGCCGAGGATGAACACCGGCGTGGTGGAGAAGCGTTCAGAGATCGCCAGGCCGGCGGGCAAGCCGATCATCTGCGACGCGGCGATCCCGACGCCGAGCGCCCCCGTCGCCCGGCCCAGCAGGCGTGGAGGTGCGAGTTCGCCCACGAGTGCGGACGCAGCGACGGTGATCATGCCGAATCCGATCCCGCGCACCGCGGAGATCCCGACGACGGCGGCCGGAGCCATCGACAAGAGGAACAGCAACGACGGCGGACCGAGCAGCAGGCAGCCGGCGATGAGCGTGGCACGGTGACCGTACGTCCGCATCAGGCGCGGCATGGCGATCTGAGTGAGAACCGTGGTGAGCATGAACACCGCCGTCACCGACCCGGCGAGCGTGTCGGATCCGCCGGCTTCGGCGATGGCCCAGGGCACGACGGGCAGCAGCAGGGAGAATCCGCCGAACGCTGCGGCGGCCAGCACCCATGCCGCGGGAAGCCCGCGCACTCTGAGCAGTGCCGGACTGTCTTGTGTCACGTCAGATCAACCTGAGTACACCCGCGATCACGGCGAGCACCGTGATCGCAAGGAGAACTCCCGCGAACAGCAGATTCCGGGACTTCCACATCGACCAGGTGCCGCCGGCCGTGATCCCCGCAACGATGAAACAGGCGTAGGTGACGAGAACATCCATCGCTTACAGACTGCCCTTGGTCGACGGCACACCGGTTACCCGCGGATCCGGTTCGACGGCCTCACGCAGTGCGCGTGCAACAGCCTTGAACTCGGCCTCGGTGATGTGATGCGGATCGCGGCCGTAGAGCACGCGCACGTGTAGTGCGATGCGCGCGTGGAATGCGAAGGATTCGAACACGTGCCGGTTGATGACGGTCGAGTAGGGCACGCCCGGGTAGCCGCCGATCACCGAATGCACCATATAGTCGGGTTCGCCGGTGAACACGCAGTACGGTCGTCCTGAGACGTCGACGGACGCGTGCGCGAGGGTCTCGTCCATCGGAATGAAGCAGTCGCCGAATCGGCGTATTCCACGCTTGTCGCCGAGAGCCTCGTTGAACGCCTGCCCCAGCACGATCGCGGTGTCCTCGACGGTGTGGTGCGCTTCGATCTCGACGTCGCCCTGGGCGTGCACGGTCAGGTCGAACGAGCCGTGCTGACCGAGCGCGTTGAGCATGTGGTCGTAGAACGGAATTCCCGTCGCGATGTCGGTGCGTCCACTGCCGTCGAGGTTCACCTCGACGGTGATGCTCGATTCTCTCGTGGTGCGTTCGACCTTGGCGATGCGGTCGCTCATCGGGTTGCCTCGATTTCGGTTGCGGCGAGTATCTCACTGACCCGCAGAAGTTCGTCGTTCTCGTGTGCGAGTCCGATCGTGGTGCGCAAGTACCCCGGGATGCCGACGTCCCGGATCAGGACGCCGTGGTCGAGGTACCGCTGCCATGTGGTGGCGGCGTCTGCGAAGCGGCCGAACAGGATGAAGTTGGAGTCCGACGGGACCACTTGGTATCCGACCCGGGTCAGTTCGGCTGCGACGCGGTCGCGTTGCGCGGCGAGTTCGGCAACCGAGCCGAGTGTGGCGTCGGCGTGCCGCAGTGCTGCCCTGGCGGCGGCCTGCGTGATCACCGACAGGTGGTACGGCAGACGAACCAACAGCAACGCGTCGATCACCGCCGGGGCCGCGGCGAGGTAGCCGAGCCGACCACCAGCGAAAGCGAAAGCCTTGCTCATGGTGCGCGAAACGATGATCTTCGCCGGGTACTCGTCGATCAGCGCGAGCGCACTCGGCACGGCAGAGAACTCGGCATATGCCTCGTCGACGATCACGATGCCCGGAGCTGCGTCGAGGACAGGGCGCAGCTCATCGAGCGGGATGCTGTGGCCCGTCGGATTGTTGGGGCTCGTGACGAACACGACGTCGGGCTGCCGGTCGCGGATCGCGGCAACGGAGGCCTCGATGTCGAGGGTGAAGTCGTCGCGCCGGTAGGTGGGTAGCCATTCGGTCTGTGTTCCGTCGGCGATGATCGGGTGCATCGAATACGACGGCACGAATCCCATTGCGCTGCGGCCGGGTCCGCCGAACGCCTGCAGGATCTGCTGCAGCACCTCGTTGGATCCGTTTGCCGCCCAGACATTCTCGAGACCAACTGTGATGCCGGTCTGCCGAGTGAGGTACGCGGCGAGGTCGGTGCGCAGGGCGACGGCGTCGCGGTCGGGATAGCGGTGCAGTTGTGCCGCTGCCTCACGAACCGATTCTGCGACGTCGTCGACGAGTGCCTTCGTCGGCGGGTGCGGGTTCTCGTTCGTGTTGAGCTGGACCGGCACCGTCAGTTGCGGAGCGCCGTAGGGCGATTTGCCACGCAGGTTCTGGCGCAGCGGCAGATCGTCGAGTGTGATTGCGCCGCCCGGGATCGCCGCGTTCACTTGAGAGCCTCGAAGCGCAGTCGCACGGCTTCGCCGTGTGCGGGCAGATCCTCGGCGTTCGCAAGAGTGATCACGTGGCCGGACACATCCTTCAGGGCTGCCTCGTTGTACTCGACGACGTGGATTCCTCGCAGGAAGGTCTGCACGCTCAGCCCGGACTGGTGCCGCGCGCAGCCGGCGGTGGGGAGTACGTGGTTCGAGCCTGCGCAGTAGTCGCCGAGTGAGACCGGAGCCCACGGACCGACGAAGATCGCTCCGGCGGCCCGAACCTGTGCGGCGACGTCCGACGCGTTCTCCGTCTGGATCTCGAGGTGTTCGGCCGCGTAGGCGTTGACCACGTTCAGGCCCTGAGCGATGTCGTCGACCAGCACGGTGCCGGACTGGCTTCCGGACAGTGCAGTGGCGACGCGTTCGCGGTGCTTGGTGAGTTCGAGTTGTGCGGCGAGCGCGGTGTCGACGGCGTCGGCGAGTTCGGGGCTCGTGGTCACGAGGACGGAGGCGGCCATGACGTCGTGTTCGGCCTGGCTGATCATGTCGGCGGCCACGTGCACGGCGTCGGCTGTGTGGTCGGCGAGGATCGCGATCTCGGTGGGGCCTGCCTCTGCGTCGATACCGACCACCGATCGGCACAGCCGCTTGGCGGCGGTGACGTAGATGTTGCCGGGGCCGGTGATCATGTCGACGGGGGCGAGTTCGGCGCCGTCGGTATCGGTGCCGCCGTAGGACAGCAGCGCGATACCCTGACCGCCGCCGACCGCCCACACTTCGTCGACGCCGAGCAAGGCGGCGGCCGCGAGAATGGTCGGGTGTGGCAGGCCGCCGAAGTCCTTCTGGGGCGGCGAGGCGATCACGAGCGACTCGACGCCCGCGGCCTGCGCCGGGACGACGTTCATGACGACGGACGACGGGTAGACCGCGTTTCCGCCCGGGACGTACAGTCCGACCCGGTCGACCGGTACCCAGCGTTCTGTGACGGTGCCGCCGGGCACCACCTCGGTGACGGTGTCGGTGCGTCGCTGGTCGGCGTGCACCTTACGGGTGCGTTCGATGGCAACCTCGAGCGCCGCGCGTACCGCGGGGTCGATCTCGGCGAGGGCTCGCTCGAGTTCGGCGGCAGGCACGCGGACACTGTCGGGTCGTACGCCGTCGAACTTCTCGCAGTAGTCGAGCGCAGCCTCGGCACCGCGGTCGCGGACATCGTCGACGACGGGACGAACGTGATGCAGCACCGCGTCCACGTCCACTCCGCCGCGGGGCAGTGCGCCCCTCAGCTCCGCAGTGGTGGGAGTACGACCGCGCAGGTCGGTGCGGGCAAGCATGAGCTGTCCTCTCTCGCTGATCAGGGAACGCCCCCTATTATCCGCGATAGTGGATGGTTGACCACACGCGGGTGCGCCCCGGCCGTGTCGCTCTCACCGCCCTCTCACCGGACGGGCCGATTCCGGTCGGCACCGACCTTATGCTGGCCTCATGAAGCAGGACGACGAGCGCCCGACAACTCTGGGCGAACTCATCCGACGTCAGCGCGAACTTGCGGAACTCCCGATGCGCCAGCTGGCGTCGATGGTGGGAATCTCGAATCCGTATCTGTCGCAGATCGAGCGGAACCTGCGGGCGCCGAGCGATCGGGTCCTCCACGCGATTGCGGAGCAATTGCATGTATCGGCGGACGCACTGGTGTCGCAGGTGACGCCGGAGACCGACGGGGAATCGGCGGTGACCAAGGCACTTCGCGAGGATCCGGATCTGACGAATGCCCAGCGGCGATCTCTGGAGGAGATGTACGAGGCTTTCCGGGAGGTCACGGTTGCAAAGCGCCGGCGTGGTGGTGGATCCCCGATTTCCGACGCCGAGTGAGGAGACTCACATCTTCGCAGGTCAGGGACTTTACTCACGGTTGGGGAGCAGGTCAGGAAGGTTCAGGTCGCACACAACCCAACGTGCACTCGGCATGTACCTTGCGGTAAGGTGCGCGCCCGCTGCGGAGATGTCAGCCTCGAGGTAACCACTCGACCCAGTTCTGGAGTTGCCCCGGTGCTCAACAATCTGCAGAAGAAGATCTCGTCGTCGCTCGACCCCATCGGGTGGGGTCCGGCGGTGGCGTCCGTCGCCGGCCGTGCCGCGAAGAATCCGCGTGCGATCGCCGAAGCGACCACGGAGTACGCCAACCGTCTCGCGCACATTCCGGCGGCGGCGACCCGCGTGTGGAGCGCGAGCGACCCTCAGGCTCCGGTGCCGCCCGATCCGAAGGATCGACGGTTCGCCGATGCGGCCTGGAAAGAGAATCCCGCGTACTTCTCGTTGCTGCAGAGCTACCTCGCCACCCGCGAGTTCGTCGACGAGATCGTCGACGCGGGCGAGGGGGATGCGCTGGCCGACGCCAAGGCACGCCAGTTCGCGAACCTGATGTTCGATGCGCTTGCACCGTCGAATTTCTTGATCAACCCGGGTGTGCTGGTACGCGCACTCGACACCGGTGGCGCAAGCCTGTTCCGTGGGGCCAAATTTGCCGTGGACGATCTTGTGCACCGCAAGGGAATTCCGCTGAAAGTGGACCGTGAGGCGTTCACCCTCGGCGAGAACATGGCGGCTACCCCGGGCAAGGTCGTGTTCCGCAACGATCTGATCGAGGTGATCCAGTACGCACCGCAGACCGAGAAGGTCCACGAGATCCCGATCCTGGCAGCACCGCCATGGATCAACAAGTACTACATCCTCGATCTGGCCCCGGGCCGGAGCCTGGCGGAGTGGGCGATCCAGCACAATCGCACGGTGTTCATGATCTCGTACCGCAACCCGGACGAGACGATGCAGGACATCACGATGGACGACTATTACCGGCTGGGCATCGCCACCGCCCTGGATGTGGTCGAGGAGATCACCGGCGCCCCTCGCATCGAGGTGCTCTCGATCTGCCTCGGCGGCGCGGTGGCCGCGATGGCAGCGGCGAAGATGGGCGCAATCGGCGACAAGCGGATCAGCGCGTTCACCATGCTCAACACGCTCCTCGATTACAGCGAGGTCGGCGAATTGGCTCTGCTGACCGACCCCTCGACTCTCGACAGGGTCGAATTCCGCATGAGCCGGCAGGGATTCCTGTCCGGGTCGGAGATGGGCGGCACCTTCGACATGATCCGCGCGAAGGACCTGATCTTCAACTACTGGGTATCGCGGTGGATGAAGGGCGAGAAGCCGGCCGCGTTCGACATCCTGGCGTGGAACGAGGACAGCACTCGGATGCCGGCTGCGATGCACTCGCACTACCTGCGAACCCTCTACGGGCGCAACGAACTCGCCGAGAAGAAGTACGAGTTGGACGGATCGGTGCTCGATCTGGCGGACGTCACCTGCGACACCTACATCGTGGGTGCGATCAACGACCACATCGTGCCGTGGACGTCGTCGTACAAGGCAGTGAACCTGCTGGGCGGCGACGTGCGGTATGTACTCACGAGCGGCGGACACGTTGCCGGCGCGGTCAATCCGCCGAACCCGAAGGCCTGGTTCGAGGCGGTCGGCGACCCCGATGACGAACCGACCGAACTCCCCTCCGATCCGAAGTCGTGGCACGAGACGGCCACTCGCCACGCGGCTGCGTCGTGGTGGGAGGACTGGACGGTGTGGTCGACGAAGCGCGCGGGCGCCCTGACCTCACCTCCGTCGATGGGCAGCAAGGACCATCCCGTTCTCGGCGATGCCCCCGGGACCTACGTCTTCAGCTGAAATATTGCGCGTTAGCATTCAGATTGCTAACCTGCTAACAGCGTCGTTCGCGGCGTACCGACCTCATACAGCGCTCCATCCCGCGCTCAACGAAGGGTAACCCCATGACTGCTCCCGCCAAGACCACTGCCCCCAAGGCCACCGAGACCGCCGCCAAGGCTTCCGACGCAGCCGCCAAGGCCACGGACGCTGCCACCAAGGCCGCAGCCGACGCCACCGCGACCGCTCAGAAGACCGCCGAGAAGCTCACGGCGAGCGCCACCGCCGCTGCCGAAAAGGCAGCTGCCGATCTCACCAAGACCGTCGACGAGACCACCGAGCGCGTCAACGAGTTCAACGCAAAGTTCGTCGAGGCTGCCAAGCAGAGCGGCAACCTCGGTGTCGACACCTACGAGAAGGCCGTCGGCAGCATCCTGGACCTGCAGGAGAAGTTCGCCGAGGCCACCCCGGTCGAGTGGGTCGCCGACATCGCCAAGGCTCAGGTGTCCTTCGCGCGCGAGCTCACCAGCACCGTTACCACCACGGCACGCGACCTTCTCAAGTAGGACACGATCGCGACGTGCGAACCGTAATTCCGCCCGCGCGCCCGAACGGCGTTCTACGGTGCGGTACATGACCCCGGTGACGCATACACAGATCGCCGCGACCCCGATTCGACTCGGGGTCGCGGCGATCGCCGGTTGGAGCTCGTACCTCCTCGGCCTTGCGCGCCGTGGCCTCACACCCTGGACCATCGCTTCGGACATCGGTCGCTACTACGAGGTCCTGACGGATACCACGCCGCCGTCCTGGGCGCACGCATGGCCGGTTCCCCTCCGATGGCCACTCGCGAACCTTCGCGACTGCAGTGCACCCGACGCCGCCGACCGGGAAACGGTGCCCACCCTACTGCTTCCGCCCCAAGCCGGCACCCACTCGTGCATCGTCGACCACTCCCCCGGCCGCAGCCAGATCGACGCGCTGCGAGCAGGAGGTCTCACCCGGCTGCATTGCCTCGAGTGGACTCCCGCGAGTGCCGCTACCGACTCGGCCTCGATCGACGAGCATCTCGCCGTGATCGCTGACGCCGTCGCTCATCTCGGCGGCCAGGTGAACATCATGGGTGACAGCCAGGGTGGATGGCTGGGCACGATCTACACTGCGCTACATCCCGAAGCAGTGCACACACTCACCGTGGCCGGCACGCCCATCGATTTCCACGCCGAGCAACCCGCTCTCGCGGCACTGGCGCATGCACCGACGGGCGCGGCGACCTCGGTGGTCGACCTCTTCTACGACACCGCACGGGCCTCAGGTCTGCCGTCCACCGATCCGATCGGCGAGATCGAACGGGCGATGGCCCTGCTCGGCGCCCTCGACGACCCGGACGAGGTGTCCCGTATGGAAGCCGAGCGGCGATGGTTCACCTGGCGGCAGGAGATTCCCGCCGCGTTCCGCGAATGGATCATCAGGCACCTGTTCATCCGCAACGAGCTCGTCGCCGGCACCCTCGAAGCCGAAGGCGCTGTCGTCGACCTGTCCAAGATCACGTGCCCGTTGCACCTGATCGCCGGCAGGTCGGACATGATCGCGACGCCCACGCAGGTCACGACGCTGGCGGATCACGTGTCCACCCCGCCCTCGGAGATCGTGGCGATGATCGCCGACACGGGCCACATCGGGTTGTTCATCGGACGTCGAGCCCTGACCGACGTGTGGACCCCGTTCGCCCGATCACTCGCCGCGGTCTCGTGAGGCTGCGGTGAGAGCGCTCCTTCAGGTGCTCGTTCTCACCGCAGCACTGGGCGCCCCGCAGGCGCCACCCGCTCACGCACAGTCGCACGAATTCCTCTGGGGTGTAGCGAGTTCCGGGTTCCAGTCCGAGGGATCGTCACCCGACAGCAACTGGCTGCGGTACTCGAACAGCCCACCCCACGAACAGATCGGGTCGTCCGTCGACTTCCGGCACCGCTACCGCGAGGACATCGCCCGTGCGGCGGAACTCGGAGTCGACGTCTACCGGATCTCCGTGGAGTGGGCGCGGATCCAGTCCACTCCGCACGGATGGGACGACACCGAACTCGACTACTACGACGACGTCGTGCGAGAGATCCGCGCCCATGGCATGACGCCGATGCTCACACTCGATCACTGGGTATATCCGGGCTGGATCGCCGACCGCGGCGGCTGGTCCGACCCCGGCACGGTGCGCTCCTGGCTCGCGCATGCCGAGACGGTCGCCGAGCGCTACGCCGACACAGGCGCCCTGTGGGTGACATTCAACGAACCCAGTCAATATGTGTGGCAAGAGGTGACGAACGGCGGTCTCGCACCGGCCGAGGTGCCGGCCATGTTCGATCGGCTGGTCGAGGCTCATCACGGCGCGTACCAGGCCATCCACCGTGCCGATCCGGACGCGCTGGTGACCTCGAATGCCGCATACATCCCCGGTGCACAGCCCTATCTCGACACCTGGTTTCTCGACCGGGTCCGCACCGGCCTCGACTACGTCGGCGTCGACTACTACTACGGTGTGACCTTGCAGAATCCGACGGCGATCCACGCCGCTGTGGGCGATTACGCGTCGGTCGTGCCGCACCCGCAGGGTCTGTACGACGCTCTGATGGACTACGCCGATCGATACCCGGGCGTCCCCCTCTACGTCGTGGAAAACGGAATGGCCACCGCCGACGGGGCTCCGCGCGCGGACGGCTGGACCCGGTCTCAGCACCTGCGTGAGCATGTCGACGCACTGGGTCGTGCGATCGCCGACGGCGCCCCGGTGTTCGGATACAACTACTGGTCCCTCACCGACAACTACGAGTGGGGCGACTACACAGCTCGATTCGGCCTGTACAGCGTCGATGTGCAGACCGATTCGAACCTCACTCGGCGGCCGACCGATGCGGTCGAGACCTACCGGACGATCATCGCCGAGACCCGGTTCTCGTAAACGCTCCACCGGTTCCGAGTGACCGCACCCACCCTCAGGTCTGCCCGCCCCCGCGCTGCGAGCACCCTTCCTCCCTCCTCGAACATTGCGGACTCTTACTTCACGAATAAGCCATTCACTTGACGCACTGTAACGCGAGTGCCATATTTGTCGCGCGGATCACAGCAGATACCGCCCTCGCATGCTCAAGGAGCCCCGCCACATGCACCCCGACATCAACGACACATCACCCACGCACCCACCGAGTCGAACTCCACTGACACGCCGGGCCGTACGCAGTATTCGCGGCACGTTGGCCGCAGCCTCGCTGGCAGTGATGGTTGCGCAGATTGCGAATGCACTTCCCGGCGCGCTCAACGGCGTATTCCAGGAGACGTTCGGCACCGTCGGGTCGCAACTGACGTGGATCACCGCAGCATTCATGATTCCCGTGGTCGTATTCGAACTGACTTTCGGCGTCCTCGGCGACAAGTACGGGCACCGCTCATTGGTGGTCGGCGGTGCGGGGGTCGTCATGATCGGCTCGCTCGTGTGCGCGGTGTCGCCGACGGTGGAGTGGATGTGGGTCGGTTCTGCGATCAACGGCCTCGGCGCGGGCGCAGTGTTCCCCGCATCACTCGCCCTCGTTGCGTCGGTCGCCGAAACGAGCCGGGAACGCATCCGCGGTATCGCGATGTGGGCGGGATTCCTCTCCGCCGGTTCCGCAGCATCACCACTACTCGGAGGCATCCTCGCGGGCTTCGGCTGGTGGCGTGGCGCGTACGTCGCGGTGGCCGTGTCGGGATTGGCAGCGTTGACCCTGGCCGGGTGGAAATCCCAGGACTCCGAACGTCAGCAGGGGCGCCGCCCCGACCTGTGGGGACAGACCACCTTCGCACTCGGCCTGATTCTCGTGCTCTTCGGACTTGTCCAGGGACCCGAAGAAGGATGGAGTTCCACCCGCGTGATGGGGGCGCTGAGCGTCGGCGCCGCCTTCCTCGTCGCATTCGTGGTCATCGAAATACGCGTTCCGTCACCATTACTGGACCTCAGGCTCTTCCGCATCCGGGAGTTCACCGTCTCCTCTGCGGTGGCCGTCATCGGCATGTTCGCATTTCTCGGCGCGTGCTTCGCGACGAGCATGTGGCTCGGCCCGGTCCAGCATCAGAATCCCCTCTACACCGGCCTGCTGTTCCTGCTACTCCAGGGACCGGCCTTTGCGATGATCCCGCTGATCTCGCGCCTGCAGAACCGGTTCGCCTCGCGAGGGCTACTCACAGCCGGATTCCTCACCATGGCCGCGGGTGGATTGCTGGCATCGAACAACGACGTGACGAACCGATCCGTCACCGGATTCATCCTGCCGTCGCTGCTCGTCGGTATCGGTTTCGCCTTGACGCTGTCGCCGATGACCTCGAGCGCGGTCAACTCCGTCCCGCGGCACCTGACGGGAACTGCCAGCGCTGCAACGAATCTGCTCCGTGATCTCGGCTTCGCACTCGGCCCGGTGCTGGTGGGCGCCGTCGCTCTCAGCACCGCCGCCAACGCCCTCGGGTCGGCACTGGCAGGTTCGACCTTGCCCTCCGGCGAACTCGAACCCGCCCGCGCGACAGCCGAGGCGGGTGGCCCGATCGCCCTCAACAGCCTCCCGGCGGGTGCGCCCGGATCGGCCGCTCGACCACTCGCACTCGAAGCGCTCGGACAAGGGTTCACCCAGGCCTTCGTCGTGGTCTCCGTGGCGGCACTGGTTGCCGCACTTCTGAGTTGGTTCGGCCTGCGTGGTATCGGCGCACACACCGGTCATGACGCCGATCGACCGGACGAGACTGTGACCACGGGTGACGAACCCGGAGATCTCATCCGCGCCTGAATTACCCTGCACCTGAGTACGGAGCAGCGAATAAGACGAGGACCACCACGGCATACGCGGGCAGGGTGACACCTGATCCTTGTCCACCACGCCCGAGGCCCGGCCATGCCGGCCGGGCCTCGTTCGACTGTCGCCTGAGGTGTCAACAGCAAGACGCGCCGGAGGTCTCGTCCACAGTGGATGCACAGCAGTCGCCGCCTGCCGCAGCTGGGTCTTCGAAGTGTTGCGGGCTCGTCCCGAATGTGTCGGAGTCGGCCAATACCGTGTACACCTCCCATTTCTCGCCCGACGGCCCGGTGACCCACACCTTGTCCTGGGTGGCAAAGCAGCAGGTGGTGCCGATCTCCTCGTCGGTGAACAGTCCCTCACCGGTGAGCCGCGCGATCTCGTCGTGGACTTTCGTGCTCGACTCCACCTCGACGCCGAGGTGATTGATCGTGCCACCCTCGCCGGGGTTCTCGAGCAGTACCAGCTCGAGCGGAGGTTCGGCGATCGCAAAGTTTGCGTATCCCGGCTTCACTTTCGTGGGTTCGGCGTCGAACAGTTTCGAGTAGAAGACGACGGCCTTCTGCAGGTCGTCGACGTTGAGTGCGAGCTGGGCTCGGGACATGGCGATCACCTTTTCTACATATATCGAATTATCGGCCGAGGTCAGGGTGCGCCGCTTTTCGATATAAGTCAAGACCCCTGCGTAGAGTGGAGACCATGCCGAAAGCACTGCCCGTCGTCGATGTCAGCTCGCCCATCTGCTGCACGCCGGTCTCCGCCGGACCGATCAGCGACGAGGCAGCCCTTCACCTCGCGCTACGACTGAAAGCCCTCGCCGATCCTACTCGGATCAGACTCGTGTCGATCCTGCTCACCGCCGGCGCGGGCGAAGTCTGCACCTGTGATCTCGCCACCGGAGTGGACCTCGCGGAGTCGACGGTCAGTCACCACCTGAGTCAGCTCAGGAAAGCCGGCATGGTCGTCTCCGAGCGTCGCGGGATGAACGTGTACCACCGCGCCAGAGCCGAATCCCTGGACGCACTCCGCGTGGTGCTCGACCCGAATTGCTGCACGTGAGGCCTGATCAGAACCCGGCTTCGGCAACATCCACCCCGGGAGAGATCCCGACGGCATGTTCGAGCGCGACGAGTTCGGCATCGAGGTGATCGAGCAGCGTTCCGAGATCCGGAACCGTACGACGACAAGCGGTGAGTCCGAACGCAATCCGACCGTCGGTACTGGTGCACGTGATATTCAGGGCCTGCCCGTCGAGCGGAACCGAGAGCGGATACACCGCGTCCACACGGGCACCGTTCCAATAGAGCGGGGTGTCCGGGCCGGGCACGTTGGAGATGATGACGTTGAACCCAGGACGCGACAGCACACGGTTCCCGGTCAGCACACCCAACGCCAACGGAGCCACACCGACTGCGCTGGCAGCCAGGCGGGACACAGTCGACATCCCACTCATCGACTTCTTCCCCTCCGACATCGAGGTGCGTACCCCGGCGAGTCGCTGCGCCGTCTCGGGACGATCGGTGCCGAGCGAGCACATCAGGACACCGAGGTCGTTCCCGCTGTCCTTGCCGTTCCGCAAGGCGACGGGCACCATCGCGACGAGCGACTCGTCAGGAAGTGAATCCCGTTCGGCCAGGAACGCGCGCAGCGCACCCGAGCACATCGCGAGCACTACGTCGTTGAGAGTCGAATCGGATGCCTTGGCGACCATCCGGAGGCGTTCGAGCCGCCAGGCGCGCGCCGCGAACCGCCGTGAACCCGCGATGGGCACGTTGAGAATCGTCTGCGGCGCCGCGAGCGACAACGACCCGCCCCGATCGTGCATGGCACGGTCGACGGTCCCGATGATCGTGGGCACGAGACCGAGCGCCTCCGAGATCACCCCGCGGGCAGCGCGCATCGCAGTGCTCGGCATCTCGATGGCGGCACCGACGACGGAGCGCTGCGGGTCCGAGGTGTCGGGGACCGCCCACGGCGCCGGCATTCCCGTCTCGTCGGGGTCCGAACTCAGTGCGCGGCGGAGCAACCGCATCGCACCCACACCGTCGGCGAGGGCGTGATGCATCTTCATGTAGAGCCCATACCTGCCGTCGTCGAGTCCCTCGATCAGGTACATCTCCCACAGGGCACGGGCGCGGTCGAGTAACGGCGCGTGCAGGCGTGACACCAGTTCACGCAATTCGGTGGTGGATCCCGGGCGCGGTAGCGCCGTGAATCGCACGTGGTATTCGAGATCGAACGACGGATCGTCCTCCCACGCCCACTGACCGAAAGTGGCCGGCGAACGCACGGCCCGCTTACGCCACAACGGTGCAGCATCCTCACCGTCGCTGCGGGCGATGGCGTCGACGAACATCTCCCGCAGATCGCTCGCTGTGCGTCCCTCCGGAGGTTCGAACATGACGAGACCGCCGACATGCATCGGATGCTCGCGAGTCTCACCGAGCAAGAACATCGAATCCGTCGGTGACATCGGCAGCCGCATGTGTCGTCCTTCTGTTCCCCTACGCGGCGAGCCCCCTGACCCGCCGATACCTCCGGTGACCGCGGTCACGCGAGGGCTACTCGTAGTTCTACGTCATGGTCTCCCGCTTCGCCACCGGAACCTACGAGCCCGCGCCCTCACACATGCCTGTGCTTCTGCACGTCCGAGGTTCACGTCCGAGGTTCACGTCCGAGGTTTCTGCCTCTTCCGAACGTCCTACATGTCCAAGCCGAGATCGAGCACCGTGACCGAGTGGGTCAAAGCGCCGACGGCGAGGTAGTCGACGCCGGTGCGCGCGTAGTCCGCCGCTACCTCGAGAGTGAGGCCCCCCGACGATTCCAGCCGCGTCTCGGGCGCGTGGGTGTTGCGGCGCTGCACTGCAATCTGGGTCTGCCACAGCGGAAAGTTGTCGAGCAGGATCAATTCGACGTTCTCGGCCAGGACCTCGTCGAACTGCTCGAGACTGTCGACCTCGACCTCACACGCGACGTCCGGGGCGTGCGTGCGCACCGCGCGCAGCGCAGCGACCACCGACCCGGCGGCGGCAACGTGGTTGTCCTTGATGAGCGCTTCGTCGCCGAGCCCCATGCGATGGTTGACCCCGCCGCCGACACGCACGGCGTACTTCTGTAGTGCCCGCATGCCGGGGAGGGTCTTGCGGCTGTCGCGGATCTTCGCCTCCGTGCCCGCGACCGCGTCGACCCAGTGCGACGTGGTGGTGGCGATGCCCGACAGGTGGCACACGAGGTTGAGCATCGTCCGCTCTGCGGTGAGCAACCCGCGTGTGGGCGCCTCGAGCGTGAGTACGGGTTCGCCGGACACCACCCGATGTCCGTCTTCGACCCGTCCGAGCACCGTGTAGTGGTCGGTACCGAGCACCTCGTCGAGCACGAGCAACGCCACGTCCAGTCCCGCGACGGTGCCTGCCTGCCGCGGAGCCATCGTCGCGGTGGTGACGGCATCTGCGGGCACTGTCGCGTCGGTTGTGACGTCGGGCCCGTACCGCAGGTCCTCGTCGAGAGCCTGTCGCACGAGAGCGCGGGTCTCGTCGACGTCGAGTCCGGCGGGCAGCACGGTGGCCATGTCAGTTCGCTCCTGTGAGTTGAGGTGTGATCACGACGAGTTCTCCGTCGTCACCCAGACGCTGATCGAAGGAATACGCCTGGTCGGGATCCGGGGTGGGATGGTCCCGCCGGGTGTGGCATCCGCGGGATTCGGTGCGGCGCACGGCCGCACCTACGAGAACTCGGGCAGCGAGGGTGAGGGCGGCATCCTCGAGGTCGGTGACGCTGTCGCACGACCGTGCGCTCGCGCCCGACAGGGTCGTGCCTGCGGCGAGGAGACCGGTCTCGTCGCGGACGACGAGCGCATCGCGCGTCATCGCGCGCTGCAGCTCCGTGCGGTCGAGGCGCGGAAGCACCGGAACGGTCGCGTCGAGCGCTTCGACTCGCAGACCGCCGCGTTCGCCGGCCGCCGCAGCGCCGGCTCGCTCCCCCGCCACGAGGCCTTCGAGCAAGCTGTTGGACGCAAGTCGGTTGGCGCCGTGCAGTCCGGTGCACGCGACCTCACCCGCCGCGTACAGGCCGGGTATCCCAGTTCGGCCGTGCACATCGGTGACGACGCCGCCGCACGAATAGTGCGCAGCCGGCGCGACCGGCAGCAGATCACTCGCGGGATCGAGTCCGGCCTCCGCGCAGGACGCGGTGATGGTCGGGAAACGCTCCACGAAACCCTCGAGGTGACGGGCATCGAGGAACACATGGTCGTCACCGAGTGCGGCGAGACGTTCGGCGATCGCTCGGGACACCACATCCCGCGGCGCGAGATCACCGAGCGGGTGGACTCCGTCGGTGACAGACCGGCCGCGCGAATCCACCAGGGTCGCGCCCTCTCCGCGGACCGCCTCGCTGATGAGCGGACGTCGCCCGACGCTCCCGGCAGCGAACAGCACTGTGGGGTGGAACTGGACGAACTCGATGTCCGCGACCACGGCACCGGCGTGCAGCGCGAGGGCGATGCCGTCCGCGGTGGCCCCCGCGGGGTTGGTGCTGCAAGCGTACAGCTGCCCGAGTCCGCCCGTCGCGAGCAGGACCGCGGGGGCGTGGACCACGCCGAATCCGCGCTCGTCGAGGACGAGTACCCCGGTGACGCCGTGCTCGTCGGTGAGGACCCTCGCCACCGCCGCACCGAAGAGCACCGGGAGTCCGGCTGCTCCGAGTGCACGCTGCACCTCGGCGCCGGTGGCGTCGCCTCCGGAATGGATGATCCGGCGGGTGCTGTGCCCACCTTCGCGGGTCCGGGCCACGACGCCGTCACGCCCGCGGTCGAAGACCGCTCCGAGATCGGTCAAGGCCGCGATCGCGGCCGGTCCTGCAGCCACGATCGATCGGACGGCATCCTCGTCACAGAGCCCGCCGCCCGCGGCGAGCGTGTCCGCGACGTGGGATTCGACGCTGTCGCCCGTCGGCGCGACCACGGCGATGCCACCCTGCGCATATTGCGTCGCGGTATCCGCGGGACCGCCTTTGCTCACCGTGAGCACCTGCAGGCCCCGTCGCGACGCGGCACGTGCTGCCGTGAGACCGGCGACGCCGCCGCCGACCACGACGAGGTCGGTGTGCGCCTCCCAGCTCACCCCGACGCTCACGGTGGGCGTCACTCGCCGCTGCCCGGATTGCCGATGGAGATCATCCGCTGCACCGACAGCCGGGCCCGCTCCGCGACCTGCGGGTCGACGTGGACCTCGTCCTTGCGCTCACGGAGGCAGCGCAGCAGCGCGGCCGGGGTGATCATCTTCATGTAGGGGCACGACGCGCGCTCGTTGACCGGCTGGAAGTCGATACCCGGTGCGGCCTTGCGCAGCTGGTGCAGCATCCCGACCTCGGTGGCCACCAGCACCTGCTTGGCACCGGTTGCGCGCGCAGCATCGATCATGCCGCCGGTCGAGAGGATCTTGACCTTGTCGTCGGGAACGAATCCCTCACCGGCGAGGTAGAGCGCCGACGTGGCACATCCGCATTCGGGGTGGACGAACAGGTCGGCGTCGGGGTGCGAGCGGGCCTGCGCGGCGAGCTCCTCGCCGTTGATACCCGCGTGCACGTGGCATTCACCGGCCCAGATGTGGATGTTGTCGCGGCCGGTGACGCGCTTGACGTGTGCGCCGAGGAACTGGTCGGGAAGGAACAGCACCTCGCGGTCGGGGGCGATGGAGGCGACGACGTCGACGGCGTTCGACGACGTGCAGCAGATATCCGTCAGGCCCTTCACCTCGGCTGTGGTGTTGACGTACGACACGACGACGGCGTCGGGGTGGTCGGCCTTCCACTCACGCAGCTGATCCGCGTTGATGGAATCCGCCAGTGAGCACCCCGCACGCTCGTCGGGGATCAGCACGGTTTTGTCCGGGCTGAGGATCTTGGCAGTTTCCGCCATGAAGTGCACCCCGCAGAACACGATGGTGCTCTCTTCGGCCTCCGCGGCGATGCGCGACAGTGCCAGGGAGTCTCCGACGTGGTCGGCGATGTCCTGAATGGCAGGTAATTGGTAGTTGTGCGCAAGCAGTGTCGCGTTCTGCTCGCGGGCAAGCCTGCGAACTTCGTCGGCCCACTCCGGCGTCGCCTCGATGCCGGAGTAGCCACCCGGTCCGTCGACGATTGCGGCGGTTCCCGCCCACTCGGTCGTGGTCATGGCGTTGCTCCTTCGTGGAGTGCAATCCGGGCGGGCTGTGCTCGGATTTCCGTTCTCGGGGTTTTCGACTTAGGGTCGAAAACATGCCATATAGTAACACCGGTCACGAAGTGCTCATCGTGGTGTTCCAGGTTCGCCACTTCTCCGACACCTCGAATACCCCCCGAGATGCTCCCGAACTCGGCGTGCTGCTATGGCAACGCGCCCTCGACCCCCAGGCGGGGACCTGGTCCCTGCCCGGCGGCCGACTCCGCGACGACGAGGACCTCACATCCTCGGCGCGACGCCAGCTCGCCGAGAAGGTAGACGTGCGCGAAGTGGCGCACCTCGAGCAGCTCTCGGTGTTCTCCGCTCCGGATCGGGTGCCCGGCGCCCGCACCATCGCGTCGACCTACCTCGGCCTGGTGCCGATCACGTCCGACCCGCAACTACCCGACGACACGACGTGGCACCCGGTAGCAGATCTGCCCGAGATGTCGTTCGATCACAGGATCATGGTCGCCAACGCACACGCCCGTCTGGCCGCGAAACTGTCGTACACCAACATTGCATACGCACTCACCCCTTCCGAGTTCTCGATGTCCACCCTGCGCGAGATCTATTGCGCTGCACTCGGTTACCAGGTCGATGCCACAAACCTTCAACGCGTACTCGCGCGGCGGGAGGTCCTCACCCGAACCGGCACCACAGCACCGTCGGGAAAGAGCGGGGGCCGGCCACCCGCACTGTATCGATTCACCGACTCCCGCCTGCGGGTTACGGACGAATTCGCGGCGCTGCGCCCACCGGGATGACCGAGCCGGCGTTCGGGCGCTCCGGGAGTAAGGTGCGCGTGGAACATCATGCCGACGACGGGAGCGCAGTGGCAACAATCGGAAATTCCGAGCTCGATATCCACCCTCTGGCATTGGGCGGCAACACGCTCGGTTGGACAGCGGATGAGACCTCCTCGTTCGAGATCCTCGACGCGTTCATGGCCGCAGGCGGTAATTTCGTCGACACCGCCGACTCGTACTCCGCCTTCGCCCCCGGCAACTCCGGCGGCGAATCCGAGACCATCCTCGGAAACTGGAAGGCTGCTCGCGGCATCGGCTCCGAAATGATGGTGGCGACCAAGGTTGCCCATCACCCCGATTTCAGGGGCCTGGCGCCCGAGAATGTCGCAGCCGCCGCCGACGCATCTCTCAAACGTCTGCAGTCCGATCACATCGACCTGTACTTCGCGCACTCGGACGACCCCGAGACGCCACTGGACGAGACAGTCGCGGCGTTCGACGCACTCGTCCGAAGCGGCAAGGTCCGTTACGTCGGCCTGTCGAACTACTCCCCCGCGCGCGTCGCCGAGTGGCTCGCGATTGCAGACGAGGGCGGCTACGCGCGGCCCGTGTCGCTGCAGCCGCACTACAACCTGGTGCATCGCGCAGAGTACGAACAGGAGTACGCCCCGCTCGTTGCCGAGCACGACCTGGGTGTCCTGCCGTACTACGGACTCGCCGCAGGGTTCCTCACCGGCAAGTACCGGACGTCGGAGGATCTCGATGCCGGGGTTCGCGGACGGATGGCGTCGCAGTACTTCTCCGAGGCCGGGCTCGCGGTGATCGACGCTCTCGCCGAGATCGCGACCGCCCACGCCGTAGAGATCCCCACGGTGGCGCTCTCGTGGCTGTCACGGCGTCCCGGCATCGTCGCGCCGATCGCGAGCGCCAGCCGCATCGAGCAGCTTCCGGCGCTACTCGACTCGACGAGGCTGGTTCTCACCGACCTCGAAACCGACCGCCTCACTTCTCTGTCGAACGCCGTCGAGGCGTAGGAACGATACGGCAGCCCCGCGACGACCACTGATGTCGGTCCCCGCGGGGACTGCCGTTCCGGTGTTGATCCGGATCAGACTGCACCGAGAACCAGCCCACTGGTGGGAACCGCGGTTCCCGCCGTGACCATCACATTCTCGACGCGTGCCGGCTGGTTGGTGGACGTGCCCCGCAGCAACCGCACCGCCTCCGCGATGCCGTTGACTCCATGCAGATACGCCTCACCGACCTGGCCGCCGTGCGTGTTGCTCGGCAGCCGTCCGCCGATCTCCAGATTGCCCTCGCGGATGAAGTCCTTGGCCTCGCCGACTCCGCAGAAACCCAGTTCCTCGAGCTGCGGAAGCACCAGGGGCGTGAAGTGGTCGTAGAGGATCGCGGCGTCGATGTCGTCCGGTGTCAGGCCGGCCTGGGCGTAGAGCTGGCGGCCGACCAGACCCATCTCCGGAATGCCGGTGATGTCAGGACGGTAGTAGCTCGTCATCATGTGCTGATCCTTACCGCTGCCCTGCGCCGCACCCTTGATGATCGCGGGCCTGTTGCGCAGATCCTTCGCACGCTCGGCGGACACGATGACGAGCGCCTGCCCGCCGTCGGTCTCCTGGCAGCAGTCCAGCAGATGCAGCGGCTCTGCGATCCACCGGGAGTTCTGGTGATCTTCCAGCGTGATCGGCTTGCCGTAGAACCACGCGGCGGGGTTGTTCGCGGCATGCTTTCGCGCCACGACGGCAACCCGGCCGAAATCCTCGCTCGTCGCTCCGAACCGGTGCATGTACCGCCGGGCGAACATCGCGACCCACTGAGCGGGGGTCGCCAGGCCCTGCGGGGTCAGCCACGCGTACGCGGCACGGTCCGCGGTCGAATCCATCGGACGGTCGTGCTGGCCCGCGCCGAAGCGCATACCGGAGCGTTCGTTGAACGCCCGATAGGCCACCACGACGTCCGCAACACCGGTCGCCACGGCCATCGCCGCCTGTTGCACCGACGCACACGCCGCGCCACCGCCGTAGCCGATACGCGAGAAGAACTTCAGCTCACCGAGGCCGCAGTTGCGAGCGACGAGGATCTCACCGTTGGTCTCCATCGTGAAGGTCGTCAGGCCGTCGACCTCGGACGGGTCGATCCCGGCGTCGGCGAGCGCAGCAACAACCGCCTCGCACGCGAGCTGCAATTCCGAGCGACCGGATCTCTTCGAGAACTCGGTCGCACCGATACCGACGATCGCGGCGACACCCGAGAGCGGGCTGACGGCCATCAGGCTTCCTTCCCTTCACTCGCGAGGTAGGCGACGGTCACCGAACCCGCGAGGTGGTTGCCGAGGCTGTTCGCGCCCTGGACCTTCACCTCCACGAGACCGTTGTCTTTCGAGACGACCTCGCCGGTCATGGTCATGGTGTCGCCCGGGTAGTTCGGCGCGCCGAGCCGGATCGTCACGCGGCGCACCGTCGCGCGGGGACCCGCCCAGTCCGTCACGAACCGGCCGGCCAGCCCGTTGCTGGTGAGGATGTTCATGAAGACGTCCTTCGAGCCGCGCTCGCGCGCCGACTCGGGATCGTGATGGACGTCCTGGAAGTCGCGGGTCGCGATCGCGGTGGCGACGATCAGCGTGCGGGTCAGCGGAATCGGTAGCTCCGGCAACACCTCGCCGACTGCAATGTCGTCGTAGCTACGGCCTGGGACAGTGACGGCGGCGGTCATGCGACCACCTCGACACCGGCCGCGAGCTGCGCACCCAGGCGCGCCAGATCGGACGCCGAGCCGCCGAGAGTGGCACCGATCTGCTTGCCCCACAGCAGGTGCCGGTGCACCGGATAGTCGGTGTCGACGCCCATGCCGCCATGGACGTGGGTGGTACGGTGCACGATTCGCTGGCCACCGTCGGTGGCCCACCACTTGGCGACGAGCACGGACGTACCGGGCTCGTGTCCCTCGGCGAGCAGCCACGCGGCCTGCCACAGCGTCACACGCATCGCCTCGAGATCGATGTAGCAGTCGGCCAGCTGGTGGTTGACGGCCTGGAAGGTCGCGAGCGGACGTCCGAACTGGTAGCGGCCGTTGAGGTATGCGACGGCCTGTGCGACGGCTCCGGAGCCGACGCCGAGCGCGAGTGCGGCGAGCGCGAGCTCGACCCGGTCGAGCAACCATTGCGCGGTGCTGCCGTCGGCGGTACCGAGCACCTCCGCAGGAGCCCGATCCAACACGAGGTTGCCGCAGATCTCCCAGTTGGTGGACTGTGTCTGTTCCACCGACACACCCGGCGCAGACGGGTCGACGACGAACAACGCAGCGCCGGTGGGCGTGGTCGCCGAAACGATCACACGGTCGGCGACGTGCGTGATCGGGACGACGGCCTTGGCGCCGGTCAGGATCCACCGGCCATCGGCTTCCGTGGCCGTGGTCCGCGGGTCTCCCCCGACGAACGGACCGAACTCTTCGAGACCGATCGTGAGGAAGCTGCTGCCGTCGGCGACACCGGGAACCAGCGCGGTGCGCTGGGCGTCGGTGCCGAACTCGGCGACCGCGAGTGCTGCGAGAACCGACTGCCAGATCGGTACCGGTGCGACGTGGCGACCCTGTTGTTCGAGCAGAACGTACAGCTCGGCCAGGCCGAGCCCACCGCCGTCGAGGTCTTCGGGCAGCGCGATACCGAGCAGACCCGTGTTGACCAGTTCGTGCCACAGTTCACGATCGATGCGCTCGTCACTCCGTTCGACCTGCTTGACCCGGTCGATGTCGGCGCAGCCGGTGAAAACGTCGCGGGCGAGGCCACGAATCGTCTCTTGCTCTTCGCTGAAGTCGAAATCCATCAGTACTCCTCCCGTGCGGCCGGACGGAACGCGGGCAGCGTCAGATCCGGGTCGGCGTCTATCCAGTCCAGTTCCACAGGCATGCCGATCTCGACCTCGTCCGGCGTCACACCGGTCATGTTCGCGATCAGGCGGGTGCCCTCGTCGAGTTCGATGGTTGCCACGATCAGTGGATATTCGAAGCCGGGGATCTGCGGATGATGGTTGACGACGAAGCTGTAGACGTGGCCACGACACGACGCGTCGACCGTGTCCCACTCGAGCGACCTGCACTGACCGCACATCGGTCCGGTGGGGTGCCGCAGGGTGCTGCAGGCCGTGCAGCGCTGGATCACCAGGCGGTGTTCCTTGGCAGCCTCGAACCAGAAGGCGTTGTCGGCGTTGAGCGCCGGGCGCGGGCGCAATCCCGTGGGCTTCTCGACGGCCTTCGGCCGGAAGCGGAGCGTGCGCCACCGCTGGGTCGCGACGACCTCGTCATCACCGTTGCGATAGGTCTTGAGGGTGGTCACGAAATGTCCGACACCGAGTCCGGTGGACTTCTCTCCGGAGATGTCCTCGATCACCTCGGTGAACGACACCCGGTCGCCGGGACGCAGCTCGGTGAAGAACTCGAAGTCGGAGTCGGTGGCGACGACAGAGCTGAATCCGGCACCGTCGAGCGTGGCGATCAGATCCGTCCACACCTGGGACGGATCGTTGTTCGCCATCTTGTCGGCGAAGGTGCGCATGATCCACACCTGCGTCATGAGTGCGGGCGCGACGGCACCGTCGCGTCCGGTGGCGCGGGCGGCGTCGTCGTCGAGGTAGATGGGGTTGGTGTCGCCCATGGTCTCGACCCAGTGCCGGATCATCGGGGTGTTGACCTCGTCCGGGCCCCACGTCGTGGGGACGAGGGTTTTTCCCTCGAATGCCTCGAGTTCGCTGAGGGATTCGCTCATTTGGTCCTCTTCTCACGCACGAGCCCGAGACCCATCGTGCCGACCATGTCGCGCAGGACCTCGTTGACACCGCCGCCGAAGGTGTTGACCATGCCCTGACGGGAGATCTGTTCGATCTGACCGGCCAGCAGCGCGCCCGGCGACTCCGGCCGGATCCGTCCGGCCGCCCCGAGAATCGCGAGCAGTGTGCGGTAGACGTCGATGTGAGTTTCGGTGCCGTACACCTTGGTGGCGCCCGCATCCGCGCCGGAGAGCGTGTCCGCGGCCACGGCCGCGGTCATTTTCCAGTTCAGGAGACGCATGGCCTCGAGTTTCGCGTGGGTGCGCGCGAATTCCTGCTGCACCCAGGGGATCTCGATGACGCCGTACTCCTTGGCCCAGTCGAGGGTCTGGTGCCACAGGCCGTAGGTGCGGCCGCCGATCGCGGCGAGGCCGACGCGCTCGTGGTTGAGCTGCGCGGCGATCAGCTGCCAGCCACCGTTGATGTCACCGATCACGTTCTCGGCACCGATCCGGATGCCGCTGTAATACGTGGAAGTGACCATCAGTCCGCCGACGGTGTCGATCGGCGACCACGAGAAACCTGGATCGGCGGTCGGCACGACCAGGATCGAGATGCCCTTGTGCTTGGGAGCCTCAGGATCGGTGCGGCACGCGAGCCACACGTAGTCGGCCGTGTTGGCGCCGGAGGTGAAGACCTTGTTGCCGTCGACCACGAACTCTTCGCCGTCGAGGACGGCGCGGGTCTCGAGCGAGGCGAGGTCGGTGCCGGCCTCGGGCTCGGTGTAGCCGATCGCGAAGACGATGTCGCCTGCCAGGATGCCCGGCAGGAAGCGCTTCTTCTGCTCGTCGGTGCCGTACTTCATCAGTGTCGGGCCGACCGTGTTGACGGTGACGAACGGGAACGGCAGACCCGCGCGCTGCACCTCGTCGAAGAACACGAACTGTTCCTCGATGGAACGGCCCTGCCCGCCGTACTCGGTGGGCCAGCCGATACCCAGCCAGCCGTCCCGACCCAGCAGAGTGACGACCTCGCGGAAATACTCGCCGCCCACACCCTGCTCACCGGCCTTACGCCGCTTCTCCTCGGGCAGCAGGCCCGCGAAATACGCGCGCAATTCCCGTCGCAACTCCAGCTGCGCCGGCGACTCTCTCAACTCCATCGGTGCTCTCCCATTCATCGCCATCCGCGGAACTCGGACGCTAAAGACGTGTCCGCATCAGGTCCCACCCGGTCTCACTGAGCGGTAGATTCCGCTGAGCGGGTTCAGCGGCCGGCTGCAGACCCGATGACTGCATACTCGTCGCCATGAACACCCCGTCGGATCTGGCCGGCCGCTATGCGCTCGCGGTCGATGATCGAAACCGTGCCGCTCTGGCCTCCTTGTTCACCGCGGACGCCGAATTCGTCCAGCCTCCCGCAGTGACCCGCGGCACCGAGAATGTGATCACGGTCGGTGCCGAGGCGATCGTCGCGGTCGTGCTCGACGGCACCGCACACCTGCATTCCACCCATCACGCCGTACACCAGCAGGTTCTCGATGTGGCCGGTGACAACGCCACCGGGTGGGTCTACTGCCTGGCGCATCACCTGTATCGCAGTCGTGACGGCATGCGCGACAACGCGATCGCCATCCGCTACCGAGACGACTACAGGCGGGTGGACGACGGTTGGAAGATCGCGCGACGAGAACTCGTCGTCGACTACATCGAGGACCATGCCGTCACTGTGCCCGGCTTCTGAGCCCGGCCGTCCGCCCGTAGCCGTGTCCGTCAGTCGTTGAGGAACCGCTGCCGCCCGGACGCAGCGAACTGCGCTTCGAGCTCGTCCTTGTCCTCCTCCGACATCAGGACGTAGTCGGGCGCGCCTCGTCCTTCCCAGCGGTACACAGGCTCGTCGCACCGCCACGCGTGGGCCTGCAGTTCCCTCTTGAGCACCTTGTTCGATCCGGTCACCGGAAGATCGGTCGACACGCGCAGCAGCCGGGGCGCTGATTTGGTTCCGAGATCGTCCTGATCGGCAAGGAACTCGGCGAATTCGACCGGATCGAAATCCGTGGGGTCTGCGACCTCGATCGCCGCCATCACCTGATCGCCGGAGCGCGGGTCCGGTACCGCATACACACCGGTCGCAATCACCTTCGGATGTCGACGCACGATCCGTTCGATCATCAACGCGGAAGTGTTCTCCCCATCGACGCGGATCCAATCACCCTTCCGGCCGGCGAAGTAGATGAAGCCGGCCTCGTCGATGTAGCCGAGGTCGCCGGTCCAGTACCAGCCGTGTCTGATCCGGTCGGCGATGGCCTGCTCGTTCTTGTAGTACCCCTCGAACCGCTTCGCGCCGCCCTTGTCGATCATCTCGCCTATCGCTTCGTCCGGATTCAGGACTCGGCCGTGCTCGTCGAGCTTCGCGCGGACACAGTCGACACGGGTCTCCGGGTCCACGACGGCGACATCGTCGTGCGCGGGTCGGCCGAGCGCCCCCTCGGGCGCCTCCGGGTCGAGCTTCACCGAACCGGCGCCCTCGGAGGAGCCGTAGCCTTCGAACAGCTGCGCCCCGAATCGGCGGACGAACTCGGCCTTGTCCTCGGGGGACGCCTCGGTGCCGAATCCACGCACGAGGGTGTTGTCGATATCGTCGGGACGTTCCTCGGTCGTCATCAGATACGACAGCGCCTTGCCGACGTACGTGAAGAACGTTGCGCCGAAGTATTTCACGTCGGGCAGGAAACCCGAGGCCGAGAACTTGCGCGCATGCGGCAGGCAGATGGTGGCGCCGTTCGCCAGTGCGGGCGCCCACAGCGCCATGAGCGCGTTGCCGTGAAACAGCGGCATGCAGCAATAGTCGACGTCCTCGCGCACATGCCCGTATTTCGCGGAGTTCGCATACGCCAGCCGCGCAAGCCGACCTTGGCTGCAGCGCACCGCCTTCGACATACCCGTGGTGCCCGATGTGAACAGGAGCAGGAACAGCGACGAATCGTCGATCGACGGGTCCGCGGCCGGCTCCTCGACCCGGTGCGCTGCCACGGTCTCGGCGTAGGCCGGATCGTCGACGAGGACGAATCGGTCCTCGGTGAGGCCGAGGTCGAGTCCCCGCAGTTTCGCCATGCCGTCGATGTCGGTCACGATGAGCTGGCAATCCACGTAGCGGATCTCGGCTTCGAGTTCCGCACCACGACGCGTCGGGTTGATCCCCACGATAGTTGCACCGCTCAATGCGGCGCCACCGAGCCAGAACAAGAATTCGGGGACATTCTCGAGCAGCACCCCGATGTGGAACGGCCCTTCTGTCCGCCGCGACGCAGCCAACGCGCCGCGCGCCGCGCTTTCACGAATCGTCTCGTCCCAGGTCCAGTCCCGTTCCCCGGTCCGGGTGCCGAGATGTTCGTCCCCGAGCCGGTCGAGCAACATCTCGGCGATCGTCGCGCGTTCCAACTTCACTCCTGCGTTCGGCTTGTGTGGTGCGGCAGTCGTGACGCACCACCAGCGGGTTCTCGGGCTACGGCCCCGTTCACCGTGGATGCCCGTGGATGCCCGTGGATGCCCGTAGACACCGCACGCTAGTCAGCCCACGGAACGGGATCCGGGCCGGTCCCGTTCAGTGGAAGTAGCTTCCGTGCGGAACTGCACCCGTGTGATCCTTCGCGGAAATCCGAGTATGCGAGAAGGGTTCCGACATTGGACGTCTCCACCGATCCATCGAGGTACAGCATCGATCCCGGCCGCGGGACGCATAGGATGCACGCGCGGTGAGCAGGCTGGAAGTCGGGCTCAACCTCCTCGGCGCGGAGGCGCTCTACGACGGACGGATCCGGTCGGTGCTGGACCTGGCCGCCGAAGCCGACCGGGCAGGAATCGATCTGATCTCCACCGGCGATCACCTCGGCTTCACTGCGGACGCGCACTCGGAGCGGGTCGCCACCCACGGCTTCATGTTCGCACTGGACCACCCGTGGTTCGAACCGATCTCGCTGCTGTCGTCGGTTGCGGCAGTGACCCGGCGGGCCCGGCTCGGGGTCTCGGTGCTCATTGCGACACTTCGTCCCCCAGTTCTGCTTGCCAAGCAGATCGCCACCTTGGATGCACTCTCGGACGGTCGGGTCGCGATCGGGATGGGTGTCGGCTGGCAGGAGGCCGAGTACACGGCGACGGGTATGCCGTTCGATGCTCGATTCAGCCGCATGGAGCAGACCGTCGCGGCGTGCCGGGAACTGTGGAAGCCGCCACCGGCCGCGTTCACAGGACGCGGCTATTCGTTCGAAGATTTCCACTCGTACCCGCTACCGGTGCAACCTCGCGTGCCGGTGTTGTTCGGGTTCGGCCCGAGCCGGCGCAACTTCGAACGGATCGCCCGGGTGGCAGACGGCTGGACGGTCAACCCGACCGACATGACGACCTTTCCCGAGTCTGTCGCCCTGCTCCGGCAATGCTTCTCGGAGCAGGGGCGTGACCCCGAGTCCATCAGGATCCAGGTGTCGGTGACACCGGTCCGCGACCGTTCCGGCGAAGTCGATCTGTCGGCCACCGCGGATCGGGCCCGCGAGTGGCACGCGCACGGCGCGACCGTTGTGGTGTTCCGACCGACGGCATTCGACATCACATCCGACCGCGTGCAGTCACTGCTCGACTGGATGGTCGGACTCGAGGAGGACAGACCGTGACCGACACGTCGCGAGCGTTACAGGATCTGCTCGACAAGCAGGAGATCCGGGAGGTGGTCTTGCGGTACTGCCGCGGCATCGACCGACTCGACTTCGCTCTCGTGCACGACTGCTATCACCCGGACGGTATCGATCACCACACCGGTTTCGATGGCAACGTCGACGAGTACATCGCCTGGGTACAGCCGAGACTCGAGGTGCTCGGCGGCACGATGCACCACGTCGGCAACCATCTCGTCGAACTGTTCGGTGACGTCGCGATCAGCGAGGCATATTCCACCAACACACACTGGGGCCACCCTGATCGCGGCGATTTCACCAGCGGCGCTCGGTTCGTCGACCTGATGGAACGGCGGCAGGGACGGTGGGCGATCGCCGAACGGTGGGCGGTACGGGAATGGACCCGCTCGGACGCCGGCCGAATGACCTCGCCGGAAGCGGTCGGTCCGCGCGGCAGCCGAGACGAATCGGACGTGCTGGCGCACCTGCGGTCCAGGATCGCAAACCGACACTGAGTTCGTACCGGGTCGTTCGGTCGGTCTCGGCGTCACCGCGCTGCGGTGCTCAGCGTTCCTCGTCACGCCACGAGTCGATCGTGCCGTGCCGTGAACACCGCGCCCACCATCCGTCCGGGGCGATCTGCACGATCATCCGCCGTCCGCACCGGGCGCAGTAGCGTGGCGGTTCGAGGCCCAGTCGGGCGGCTGCGGGGAGCTCCGCAGTGTCGCCGGCGGTGGTCGCGGCACCGGTGAAGGGATCGAACATGCTCAGATGCTCTCGCCGAGCGCTTTGATGGGCATCTTCAGTTCGTCGAGCAGGTCGAGATCGGTCTCGGCGCGCCGCCCCAGCGTGGTCAGGTAGTTCCCGACGATGACGGCGTTGATTCCACCGAGGATGCCCTGCTTCGCACCGAGGTCGCCGAGAGTGATCTCTCGCCCTCCGGCGAATCGGAGAATCGTGCGAGGCAAGGCAAGACGGAACGCCGCCACGGCCTTGAGTGCCTCCGATGCGGGAAGGACTTCGAGATCGCCGAACGGGGTGCCGGGCCTCGGGTTGAGGAAGTTGAGGGGGACCTCGTCGGGTTCGAGTGCGGCGAGGTCGGCGGCGAATTCGGCGCGCTGTTCGAGTGTTTCGCCCATTCCGAGGATTCCGCCGCAGCACACCTCCATCCCGGCTTCGCGGACCATGCTCAGTGTCTCCCACCGCTCCTCCCACGTGTGTGTCGTGACGACGTGGGGAAAGAACGATCTCGCGGTCTCGAGGTTGTGGTTGTAGCGATGCACGCCGAGTGCGGCGAGCTGGTCGACCTGGTCCTGAGTGAGCATGCCCAGTGAACACGCGACCTGGATGTCGACCTCGCCCCGGATGGCCTCGACACCAGCTGCGACCTGCGCCATCAGCCGGGCATCGGGACCGCGGACCGCGGCGACGATGCAGAATTCGGTCGCTCCGGTCTTCGCGGTCTGTTTGGCAGCCTCGACCAGGGCGGGGATGTCGAGCCACGCCGATCGGACGGGCGAGGCGAACAGCCCGGACTGGGAGCAGAAGTGGCAGTCCTCGGGGCACCCGCCGGTCTTGAGGCTGATGATGCCTTCGACCTCCACTTCGGGTCCGCACCATGCCATCCGCACCTCGTGCGCGACCGAGAGCAGCTCCTCGAGCCGATCGTCGGGCAGGCGAAGGACTTCGAGCGTCTGTGCGCGGTCGAGTCCTCGGCCACACCGGAGCACTTGGTCACGTGCGAGATCGAGGATGTCGACTCGGGCGGGGGCGTGGGTCACTGCGAACTCCTGGGTCTTGAAACTTGAACACCGTTCACTTGAACAGCGTTCAGGTTAGGGTCGGGGTCCGATAGTGTCAACGCAGGGCAACTACGAGACAAGGAGCAGACACCGGTGCAGCTGCGACGCGGCGACGTCCTCGACGGCGCCATGGCGATCCTCGACGAGTACGGCCTGGGCGACCTGACCATGCGCAAACTTGCGACCTCACTCGGAGTGCAGCCCGGCGCTCTCTACTGGCACTTCCCCAACAAGCAGACCCTGCTCGGTGCGATGGCCGACCGGATCCTCGACGGCGTCGATGCAACACCTTCCGCCGACACGTGGGACGCCGCACTCACCGAACTCGCCTACCGTTTCCGCGGCGCTCTGCTGGCCCACCGCGACGGCGCCGAACTGGTCGCCGCAACCTACGCTTCGCGCCTGACGACCTCCCCCGCCCGCGACAGTTTCGTCACGGCCGCACTACGCGCGGGGCTGTCCCGCGCACACGCCGAACTCACCGGTTACGCACTACTGCACTATGTTCTCGGCCACACCGTCGACGAGCAGTCACGTCTCCAACTCGCCGAACTCGGGGCACTCACCCGCTCACCGATCTCCCCCGATACCGCGACGGAGAACGCCGCGACGTCGGACGACGACCTGCTCGACGGCGATCCCGCCATCCGATTCGACTTCGGCTTGACGCTACTCGTCGACGGGATCCGCCGCCGCCTCACCGCACCCGCATCATCCTGATCGTTTACGATTCTGTCGGAGTGCTGCCGTACGTTCCTTCACCGTGACAACCCCCTGGACCCTCGAACAGATCACCGCAGCAGCGCCGGATCAGGCGTCGATGTCGGCTGCACGTCGGCTCTCGTCGGCGTGGTCCGACACCGGTTCTTCCGAGCGCTCGATCTGGGGACTGTGCCGGGGCAGCGGGCCGAAGCCCTACGCCACCACCGTGGACCTCACCGGCCCCGCATTCCGCTGCTCGTGCCCGAGCCGAAAGTTCCCGTGCAAGCACGCACTCAGCCTGCTGACGCGCTGGGCGGCAGGAAACATTCCGGCGGGCACCGAACCCGGATTCGCCTCCGAGTGGCTCGACAGCCGGGCCGACAGGGCCCCCGCAGCGACCGGCGACACGGCCACCGAGCCCGGGTCCGCGGCGAAGACCCCCGACCCCGTGACGGCACAACGGCGCGCCGAACGTGTCGCCGCGGGGCTCGACGATCTCGAACGCTGGCTCACCGACCGGGTTCGCAGCGGGCTCGGGTCGACCTCCCACGACTACAGCACCTACGATGCGGTGGCCTCACGCATGATCGACGCGCAGGCACCCGGCGTCGCCTCGATGCTGCGCGCACTCCCGGGGGTTGCAGCCTCCGGAACAGACTGGCCCACAAAGCTTCTGTCCGAGTACAGCCGCATCTACCTGCTCATCCGCGCGTACCGCGAGGTGACCTCCCTTCCCGAGTCACTCGCCCGGTCCGTGCACACCCACCTCGGCTTCCCGACGAAGGCCGACGACGTCCGGCGCGAACCCGGCGTCCGCGATCACTGGCAGGTGCTCGCCACCCGCGTCACCGAGGACAACCGCGTGTACACCCGGAAAGTATGGCTGCGCGGACGTACCAGCGGGCGCTGGGCGATCCTGCTCGACTTCACCCACGGCACGCAGCGGTTCCCCGATGCAGCACCGACGGTCGGCACGGCGGTCGACTCCGACCTGCACTTCTATCCGGCCGCCGCTCCCCTGCGCGCGCAACTCGGAGCCCAGCACGGCCCTCCGGCTCCGATCTCCTCACTGCCGGGGACCGATCTCGACGGAGCACTGGCCGATTACGCCGATGCACTCGCCGCCGACCCGTGGACCCGCTCGTGGCCCATGCTTCTCGACGCGGTGACCCCCGCCCGCGCCGACGACAGCTGGCACCTCGTCGACGAGCACGGCCGAGCACTGCCACTCGGAGGCGACGACAACGACCGGTGGCGACTGCTCGCGGTCGCGGGCGGTCGTCCGTTGACAGTATGCGGCGACTGGGACGGCCGCAGCCTCATCCCCGCCGCGATGTTCACCGGCACCGACCTTTCCACCACCGCCGGAGGGTCATCCCTGTGAACAGTACCGGCATCGAAACACTCACCACTGCAGCTCTTCTCGGTACGGCGCGCGCGACACCGACGTTCGATTCCCTGCACACCGCCGACGCGGCCGAATCTGCGATCGGCACCGCCGAGCACCGACTGCTCGCCGCGGCAGCACTCGAATCGGTGTTCCTCGCCGGCGGAGCTCTCCCGACCCCACGCCCCCGACCCGCCGCCGCACCCGACGACCCCCGACCCGAACTCCCTCCCGCCGCGACGGAGAGACTCCGCGGCCTCCTCGCCATCAGGTCCGACCTAATCGACGAATGGTTCAGTGCCGCAGCACACTTCAAGGCACCGGCCGAGCTCATCGTGGATCTGCTGGACAGGACGTCGGCGGCGGGCGGCGCCCACCGCTCGGCACTGATCGCACTTGCCGGCCCGCGTGGCCGATGGGTCGCGGCACAGAATCCGGTGTGGGCACCGCTGGTCGAACCCGACCTGAACGACGACGACATGTGGCTGCATGGCACACCGGCCCGACGACGCGCGTGGTTCCAGAACCTGCGTGCAGCAGATCCCGCCGCCGCGACCGCACGGCTGGCAGCGGTGTGGCAATCGGAGAATGCGGCGACACGCCTCACCCTGTTCGAAGCACTCTCCCCCGGACTCGGCGGCCACGACGAAGAACTGCTCGAACGTGCCCTGGACGATCGCAGCGGCCGAGTCCGCGAGGTCGCCATCCGGTTCCTGCGCCGGCTCCCCGACTCCGCATTCGGCCGCCGTATGACGCAGCGGGTGCACGACTGGACACGGGTGCACGACGGGACGCAGGTGGATGGATCCACCCTGGCCATCTCGCTGCCCGACACGTTGGACGCCCACGCAGTGCGAGACGGCCTCGATGTCCGAGGCCCGAGCAGACTCGGCACGGTCGATGCACACCGCGCGTGGTCGCTCGCGGCCTCCGCTCCACTCGCTGCGTGGTGCGGGCCCGACAGATCTCCCGAGGACGTCCTCGCATTGCAGGTCGCAGACGAACTGCGCGATGCCGTGCGCACCGGCTGGGAGACCGCCACCGCCGACCAGGTCGACGAGCAGTGGGCGAGCGCGATGCTCCGCCGCGACGGGAAGGTCGACGAACTCGTCGCCGGGGCACTCCCGCGTTCCGTCCTCATCGAGCACCTGCGGGGAGCGTCGGGTAGCCAATTGCTCGACACGATCCTGCTCGACGCACTTCCGGCGCCGTGGCCGGTCGATGTCGCCGAGAAGGTACTCGCAGCGCTCTACACCGCCGCGGCACCGAAGTCGACCACGTTCCGTTCGCTGACCACCTTGCTCGCGCACCGCGCACCGTACGAAGTGGGCGACCTGTTCGCCGACGCCGCCACCCGCACCGACGATCTCGACCGGCTGAACCGCTTCGCCACCGCCGCAGACATCCTGAGCCAACGCCGTACCCTTCACGAGGAGTTGAGTTGACCGACAACGTCATCGACGAGCAGACACTGCTGCGCCCCCACGCGGAACAGCAGTACGCAGACGAGCTCGCCGCGCTCGCCCTGCTCGACGACCGTCCGCGCCCGCCGTCGTGGCGGCTGTCCCCGTGGGCGGTCGTGACCTATCTGCTCGGAGGCGAGCTCTCCGACGGCACGGTGATCTCGCCGAAGTACGTCGGGCCGCGACGCCTCATGGAGGTCGCCGTGGCAACCCTCGCTACCGATCGCGCGTTGCTGCTACTCGGCGTTCCCGGCACGGCGAAGACCTGGGTCTCGGAACACCTTGCGGCTGCGGTCTCCGGATCGTCGACCCGGCTCGTGCAGGGCACCGCGGGAACCGCAGAAGAGGCGATCCGGTACGGCTGGAACTACGCGCGCCTGCTCGCCGAGGGGCCCTCACCCGCAGCGCTCGTGCCGTCACCGATCATGACCGCGATGCGCGACGGCGCGATTGCGCGCGTCGAGGAGCTCACCCGCATCCCGGCAGATGTGCAGGACGCGCTGATCACCGTGCTGTCGGAGAAGACCTTGCCGGTGCCCGAGCTGAATACGGAGGTACAGGCTGCGAAGGGATTCAATGTCATCGCGACCGCCAACGATCGCGACCGCGGAGTCAACGATCTGTCGTCTGCATTGCGCCGTCGCTTCAATACCGTCGTCCTGCCGCTGCCCGGCAGCGAAGAGGACGAGGTCGCGATCGTCGCACGGCGGGTGGAGCAACTCGGGACGGCACTCGAGCTTCCCCGGGTGCCGGCCGCCGCAGAGGAGATCCGCCGCGTCGTGACGGTGTTCCGGGAGCTGCGGTCGGGCGTGACCACCGACGGACGGACCAAGCTCAAGTCTCCGTCGGGCACGCTGTCCACGGCCGAGGCGATCTCGGTGGTCACCAACGGCCTGGCGCTGTCGGCGCACTTCGGTGACGGTGTGCTGCGCTCATCCGATGTCGCGGCGGGGATTCTCGGTGCAGTCGTGAAGGATCCGACCGCCGACCGGCAGGTGTGGATCGAATACCTCGAGGCCGTGGTCCGTGAGCGCGAGGACTGGGCCGACTTCTACCGTGCCTGCCGGGAGGTCACCGGGTGACGGAGTCGACTCGGGTACGGGTGTTCGGAATCCGACATCACGGCCCTGGTTCCGCCCGCGCGGTGTGGCGCGCTCTCGCCGAGTTCGAACCCGATACCGTCCTCATCGAGGGTCCGTCCGACGCCGACCCACTCGCCGCGTCGGCCGCCTCCGACGATCTGCAACCCCCGGTGGCGCTACTGGCCTATGCCACCGGTGAGCCCGGGACCTCGGCATTCTGGCCGTTCGCCGCGTTCTCTCCGGAATGGCAGGCGCTGCGCTGGGCAATCCTGCACGATGCCGATGTGCGGTTCTGCGACCTGCCCGCAGCGCAGCAACTCGCTTCCGGCACCGAACCCGGGCAGGATCGGCCGGATCCGCTCGTCGCGCTCGCCGCCGCCGGTGGGTACGACGACTTCGAACAATGGTGGGACACGGTCGTCGAGTCGGGGACACCGGATGACGACCACGACCACCTGGCCGATTTCGACGCCATCACGGAGGCTATGGCCGCGCTCCGCGAAGACACCGAACTCGACGACCACACTGCGCGGCGCGAAGCGCACATGCGTCAGGTGCTGCGTGCCACCATCAAGGCCGGCGCGCTGAAGATCGCGGTGGTGTGCGGTGCGATGCACGCTCCCGCACTGACGGGCAAACTCGGCCCGGCGGCGCCGGATGCGCGGCTGCTCAAGGGCGTTCCCAAGGTCAAGACGTCGCTGACGTGGGTTCCGTGGACTCATTCGCGGTTGGCGTCTGCCTCGGGGTACGGCGCGGGCATCACCTCCCCCGGCTGGTATCACCATCTGTTCACCCAGCGGCAGGACACGATCACGCGGTGGCTCACCCGGGTCGCGCGGACACTGCGAGAACACGACCTTCCGGTATCGAGCGCTCACGTCATCGAAGCGACCCGGCTCGCCGACACCCTGGCCGCGTTGCGTAATCGACCGCTGGCGGGGCTCGCCGAGGTCACCGAGGCCACCCGTGCGGTGCTGTGCGACGGCGACGACGTGCTCCTCGAGTTCGTCACTCGCACGCTCGTCGTCGGGGAGGCCCTCGGCACGGTCCCCGACGACACTCCCACGGTGCCGCTCGACGCCGATCTGCAGGCCACGTCGAAGACACTGCGGCTCAAGCGCTCTGCGCAGAACAAAGCACTCGATCTCGACCTGCGCAAGCAGCTCGATCTAGGGCGCTCACGGCTGCTGCATCGCCTGAGGGTGCTCGGGATCTCCTGGGGTGTACCGCGTACCAGTGATGTGCGGTCGACGGGCACGTTCCGGGAGACCTGGGCTCTGCAGTGGGAACCCGAGTTGTCGGTGTCGCTCGTGGAGGCGTCCCGCTGGGGCACCACCGTCGAATCCGCCGCCCATGCACTCGTCCTCGACCGTGCAGGCGATCGCGACGCCACCCTGGCGCACGTGGTGGATCTCCTCGAAGAGGCACTGCTCGCCGATCTCCGCGACGCGATACCCGACCTGCTCCGGTCGATCGACACCGCCGCCGCGCTCGATCACGACGTCGCCCATCTGATGGCGGCGCTGCCCACGTTGATCCGCACCCTGCGGTACGGCGATGTGCGCGGCACCGACCTGTCGTCGCTCGCGCACGTGGCCGACGCACTCCTGGTACGGATCTGCGCGGGCCTGCCCGCTGCGATGACCGGTCTCGACACCGATGCGGCCGACGCACTCCGCCGCGAGGTCGACGCCGTCCACGCAGCACTCGCACTGCGCGACGACACCGCGTCCACACAGCGATGGCTCGACACCCTCACCGTCATCGCCGATCGCGACGGGGTCGACCGCATCCTCACCGGCCGGACAGTGCGGCTACTCCGCGACATGGGTCGCATCGACGAACAGGACACCGCGGTGCGCGTGTCGCGCGCGTTGTCGATCGGCAGCGAACCCGCTGCGAAGGCACGCTGGATCGACGGATTCGTCGGCGACGGCGCGCTGTTGCTCATCCACGATCGGGCACTGCTGACGCTGATCGACCGCTGGGTGTCGGGGCTGCACGGGCAGGACTTCGTCGACGTCCTGCCGGTGCTGCGCCGCACATTCGGGGGCTTCGAGGCCACCGAACGGGCAACGCTCGGCGCCATCCTCCGTGGCAGTGCGGCGGTCCGCACCGTCACCCACGTCGATGTCGAACGCGGCCGGCGTGCCACCGCCGCTACGGCGCTGATACTGGGAGTGCGAGCATGACGACGCCATCGAACGCCACCGAACAGTCCGAGGCGGCGACACCGGAGGGTGCAGCGCCACCGCAGAATGCGGGGACAACAGATCAAGAGCGGACGCGCCGTTGGCGCCTGCTCCTCGGCGAAGCCGCGCAGGAATCGACCTGCGCCCTCGGGTCGTCGAGCGATGCCGCGATGGACGGCGCTCTCGCCGCGCTCTACGACCGTCCCGACTCCGCCGACGGAAGTGGTCCGCGAAGTGCGGGTCTCGGTTCGTCGGCACCGCGTGTGGCGCGGTGGCTCGGCGATATCCGCACCTACTTCCCGACCTCTGTGGTGCAGGTGATGCAGCGCGACGCGATGGATCGGCTCGGGTTGACCCAACTGCTCCTCGAACCCGAGATGCTCGATGCCGTCGAACCGGATGTCCATCTCGTGGGAACGCTGCTGAGCCTCAATCGGGTGATGCCCGAGACCACGAAGGCCACGGCTCGGATGGTGGTCGAGAAGGTCGTCCGCGCGGTCGAGGAGCGCATCGCCCAGCACACTCGCGCCGCGGTGACCGGAGCATTGAACCGCTCGGCACGCACGTCGAATCCGAAGCTGCGCGACATCGACTGGAACCGGACGATCCGCGCGAACCTTGCTCACTACCTGCCGGAGCACAGGACGGTGGTGCCGCAGCGCCTCGTCGGCTACGCACGACGGTCGCAGGCCGTGCAACGCGACGTAGTGCTGGCGATCGACCAGTCGGGGTCGATGGCGTCGAGTGTGGTGTACGCGTCGGTGTTCGGCGCGGTGCTCGCGTCGATGCGGGCGTTGCGGACGTCACTGGTCGTGTTCGACACGGCCGTGGTGGATCTCACCGACAAGCTGGCCGATCCGGTCGATGTGCTGTTCGGGACACAGCTCGGCGGGGGTACCGACATCAATCGGGCGATCGCGTACAGCCAGTCGCTGATCACGCGGCCCACCGAGTCGATGTTCGTTCTCATCTCCGACCTGTACGAGGGTGGTATCCGCGCGGAAATGCTCACGCGGATGGCGGCGATGAAGGACGCGGGTGTTCAAGTGGTGGTGCTGCTCGCGTTGTCCGACGAAGGTGCACCGTCGTTCGACCGCGACAACGCGGCGGCGCTGGCCGGCCTCGGTATCCCGGCGTTCGCCTGCACACCCGACAAGTTCCCGGAGTTGTTGGCGCTGTCGCTCGAACGCGGCGACATCGGCAGGTGGGCTCAGTCTCTCTGACCATGCCCGACGATGCCGGACACAGAGTTAGGATGTCCTGACCCAGCCGACTCCGGCTTCGGTCGACGGAACGAGGACACCTGTGAAACTTCGAAGTGCGGCCTTCATCGCCGCCGCAGCTCTGGTCGTGGCCGGCTGCGGTTCCGGCAGCGACGAACCCTCCGGCGGCACCGGAGTTACCGGAGACGGCGCGTTTCCCGCCACCGTCGACACCATGTTCGGTGAGGTCACCGTCGAGTCCGCACCCGAGCGAGTAGCTGCGCTCGGGTGGGGCGACGCGGAGACCGCACTCGCGCTCGGCGTGCAACCGGTAGCCGCGAGCGACTGGCTCGGGTTCGGAGGCGACGGCGTCGGCCCCTGGGCCGAGGGGCTGTACACCGAGTCACCGGAGATCATCGGCACCATGGAACCGTCGTTCGAGCAGATCGCGGCACTCGCACCGGATCTGGTTCTCGACACGGCAAGCTCGGGAGAGCAAGCACGATACGACACGCTCTCCCAGATTGCCCCGACGGTGGGCCCGCCGGAAGGCGCGACGGCGTACCTGACACCGCGTGACGACCAGATCACGATGGTCGCGACCGCACTCGGTGTCCCCGAGGTGGGCGACGACGTAGTGAGCAGCATCGACGCGCAGTTCGCTCGAGCCGCGGCCGATCACCCGGAGTTCGCGGGTAAGACGGTGACGGTGGCGTCGTACACCGCGGACGGGTGGGGTGCCTACGTCTCCCGCGACGCCCGCGTGCAGTTCATGCAAGACCTCGGGTTCGTGAACAATCCGGAGGTCGAGGCCACCACGACCGAGAATTTCTTCATCCCGATCTCGGACGAGAACCTGGGCATGCTCGACGCCGATTTGCTCATCGTGATGCCGATCTACGTCGACTCCGCCGAGGTCACCGACAACCCGCTGTTCCAGCAGATCCCCGCGGTGAGCGATGGACGAACACTCGTGCTCGACAGCGGCTCCGACGTCGCCAATGCCATATCGCTGAACTCGGCGCTGTCGATCCCGTTCGCCCTCGAGGAACTCCTACCGCAGATATCGGAGCGCGTCCCCGCCTGACGCGGGCAGGCGTCAGTACAAGAACTCGCGGTACGACTCCTGACGAGCCGGTTCGAGTTGGGAGACGTCGAGGTGGTGCTGCTGCGCGAGCATGTCGCGGATCGCTGGGACGGAGTCCTGATCAGGCCACGTCGACGGCTCCCACACCTTCGCGCGCAGCAACGCCCGCGCACAGTGGAGGTAGGCCTCGTCGACCCGCACGATCACCGCGAGCTGGGCCGGTTTGCCGGACACCGCCAGTTCTGCGAGGAGTTCCGGATCAGTGGACAGCGACGCCGTACCGTTGACACGCACGACCTCTTCGTTGCCGGGCACGATGAACAGAATTCCGACGTGGGGATTCTCGAGGATGTTCCTGTACGAGTCTGCGCGGCGGTTCCCGGGGCGATCCGGCAGGATCAGAGTCTTCTCGTCGGGGAAGAGCACCGTGCTGACAAGGTCTCCGCGTGGTGAGCTGTCGCAGTTTCCGGCCGCATCAGATGTTGCAAGCACGAAGAACCGCGCCTGCGCGATGAACTGACGCATCAGCGGTGTCGTGAACGGCGTCGTCTTCTCTTTCATCGCCGGGAACGGCTCGCCGACCGCCGCCTCGAGTTGTTCGATCGTGTCGATCTTCTCGCGAACGAGATCGTCGATTCTGCTTGCCTCCACGGGCGCCACCTCCGCCCCGGACGATACCCAACGGTCGGGTGCGCAGATCGCCCAGCACCGTCAGCGACGGAAGAGTTTGTTGCCGAGCCACACGATCGGGTCGTACCGACGGCCCGCGACGCGCTCCTTCATCGGGATGATCGCGTTGTCGGTGATGTGAATGTTCTCGGGACATACCTCGGTGCAGCACTTGGTGATGTTGCACAGGCCGAGGCCGTCCTCGTCCTGTGCGGCATCCCGCCGGTCCGCTACATCGAGCGGATGCATTTCGAGTTCCGCAAGTCTGATGAAGAACCGCGGCCCGGCGAACGCTTCCTTGTTCTCCTCGTGGTCGCGGACCACATGGCACACGTTCTGGCACAGGAAGCATTCGATGCACTTGCGGAATTCCTGAGACCGCTGCACGTCGACCTGTTGCATGCGGTACTCCCCCGGGGCCAGATCCGCCGGCGGGGTGAACGAGGGGATCTCCCTGGCCTTCGCGTAGTTGAACGACACATCGGTCACGAGGTCGCGGATGATCGGGAAGGTCCTCATCGGGGTCACTGTCACGGTCTCGTTCGGATCGAACACCGACATCCGCGTCATGCAGGTGAGGCGGGGGCGACCGTTGACCTCGGCCGAACACGATCCGCATTTACCGGCCTTGCAGTTCCACCGCACCGCGAGGTCCGGAGTCTGTGTGGCTTGAAGTCGGTGCAGGATGTCGAGCACGACCTCGCCCTCGTTCACCTCGACGGTGTAGTCCTGCAGGTCGCCGCCGTCGACATCTCCGCGCCATATCCTGAACGCCGCTTCATAACCCATGTCAGCCCTTCCGTCCCGGATGGTCCGCGAGCTCCTCGTCGGTGTAGTACTTGCCGAGTTCGTCGATGTCGAACAGTGCGAGCAGATCCGGGCGCATCGGCTCCTGCCGCTGCGCGGTCACCGACACGTCGGGAATCACGGGGTCGCCGCCGTTCGTGCGGCACACCAGGAGAGTACGACGCCACTGCGGATCCATCGACGGATGGTCGTCGCGGGTGTGGCCGCCGCGACTTTCGGTGCGCTGCAAGGCCGATTCGGCGACACATTCGCACACCAGCAGCATGTTGCGCAGGTCGACCGCGAGGTGCCAGCCGGGATTGAACTGCCGGTGTCCCTCCACCGCGACCTGGCGAATCCGAGCGCGCAGCGTCTGCAGTTCGTCCAGCGCGCGCTCGATCTCGTCGGCGCGGCGGATGATCCCGACGAGGTCGTGCATCGACTGCTGCAGTTCAGTGTGCAGGGTGTACGGATTCTCGACGGCGCTGGGATTCTCGAATCCGGTATCGGCCGCGTCGAACGGGGACAACGCGACGCGCGCCGCTGCGTCGACGTCATCGTCGGAGACTGCCGGTCGCGTGCTCAGTCCCAGGACGTAGTCGGCTGCGCCGAGGCCTGCGCGTCGGCCGAACACCAGCAGGTCCGACAGCGAGTTCCCGCCGAGCCGGTTCGACCCGTGCATCCCCCCGGAACATTCCCCGGCGGCGAACAGGCCCGGTACCGATGCGGCACCGGTATCGGGGTCGACCTCGATACCGCCCATGACGTAGTGGCAGGTAGGTCCGACCTCCATTGCCTCGGCGGTGATGTCGACGTCGGCGAGTTCCTTGAACTGGTGGTGCATGGACGGCAACCGCCGCATGATCTCGGCCGCCGGCATCCGGGATGCGATGTCGAGGAAGACCCCACCGTGCGGCGTCCCCCGTCCTTCCTTGACCTCGGAGTTGATCGCCCGCGCCACTTCGTCACGTGGCAGCAGGTCGGGGGTGCGCCGGTTGTTCTCCTGGTCTTCGTACCAGCGGTCGGCTTCCTCCTCCGTCTCGGCGTATTGGCCTTTGAACACCGGCGGGATATACGAGAACATGAAACGGTCCCCGTCGGTGTTCTTCAAGACTCCGCCGTCGCCGCGAACACCCTCGGTGACGAGGATGCCCTTCACGCTGGGCGGCCAGATCATTCCGGTGGGATGGAACTGGACGAACTCCATGTTGATCAGTGCGGCGCCCGCCCGAAGCGCGAGAGCGTGCCCGTCGCCGGTGTACTCCCACGAGTTCGACGTCACCTTCCAGGACTTGCCGATACCGCCGGTTGCCACGACGACCGCGGGAGTCTCGAACAGCACGAACCGCCCGGTCTCGCGCCAGTACCCGAACGCGCCGGCGATGCGGCCCTCGGAGTCCTTCAGCAGTTCGGTGATCGTGCATTCTGCGTAGACTTTCACCCGGGCCTCGTAGTCGCCGTACTCTGCGTGATCCTCCTGCTGCAGCGACACGATCTTCTGCTGCATGGTGCGAATCAGTTCGAGCCCGGTGCGGTCGCCGACGTGCGCGAGCCGCGGGTAGGTGTGTCCACCGAAGTTGCGCTGGCTGATGCGCCCGTCGGGTGTGCGGTCGAACAATGCACCGTAGGTTTCCAGTTCCCACACCCGGTCGGGAGCTTCTCGCGCGTGCAGTTCGGCCATTCGCCAGTTGTTGAGGAACTTGCCGCCGCGCATGGTGTCCTGGAAGTGCACCTGCCACGAGTCGTGCGGGTTGGCGTTGCCCATCGCGGCCGCACATCCGCCCTCGGCCATGACGGTGTGGGCCTTGCCGAACAGCGACTTGCACACCACGGCGACGGAAAGCCCCCGTTGGCGGGCCTCGATGACCGCGCGCAGTCCCGCCCCGCCGGCCCCGATCACCACCACGTCGACCCTGTGCCGTTCGACTTCCACCATCCGTGCCCTCCCCCTGAGTCGTTGCATATGCCTGTCGTGTGTGCCCGACGATTCGTCAGCCGACGAACCGCAGGTCCGAGATGGTTCCGCTGGCAACGAGCATGATGTAGAAGTCCGTGATCATCAGGGTGCCCAATGTGATCCATGCGAACTGCATATGCCGGGTGTTGAGCTTCGAGACGAGCGTCCAGATCCTGTATCGCACAGGATGTTTCGAGAAGTGCTTGAGACGCCCTCCGGTGACGTGCCGACACGAGTGGCACGACAGCGTGTACCCCCACAGGAGAATCACATTGACCAGCAGGATCACGTTTCCCAGACCGAACCCGAACCCGCTCGGACTCCGGAACGCCACGACCATGTCGTACGTGTTGATCAGCGAGATGACGAATCCCGCGTAGAAGAAGTACCGGTGTGCGTTCTGCAGGATCAGAGGAAGTCGTGTTTCGCCCGTATAGCGGGCGTGCGGCTCGGCAACCGCACATGCGGCAGGTGCCAGCCAGAATGACCTGTAGTAGGCCTTCCGATAGTAATAGCAGGTCAGCCGGAAACCGAGCAGGAACGGCAACGACAGGAACGCGAGGGGCATCCACATCGGGAGTTCTCCGACCCAGGTGCCGAAATGCCGGGCCCCCTCGACGCACGATTCACTCACGCAGGGCGAGTAGAACGGCGTCAGATAGTGGTAGTCCTCGACGTAATAGGACGAACGGACGAACGAGCGAACCGTGGCGTAGCCGATGAATACGAGAAGACCGACGACCGTCAGCAGCGGTGTCTGCCACCATCGGTCGGTGCGGAGTGTTCGTGCTGCGATCCGCGCGCGGGTCGCGGACCGCACACCGGTCGCCGCGGGGGCGCTCACCGATCTCCGTGATGGCCACCGAGGCCCTCGTCGTCCATGTCCACTCCGCGGAACAACGAGTCGTCGTACGGTTCGTTGGGAACCGGGATGCGTTCACCCGAGTACACGTGAGCCTCGGCGGGCGGACGCTCGGCGAGGTCGTGGGCGTCGATATCGAGCCGTTCGAGATCGTTCGCCAACCGCTGCACGGCGGCGGCGTCGCCGTAGCGTGAACGCAACGATCCGACGCATTGACGCAGATGACCGATGGTCCGTTGCAGGTCCTGCATTTCGGTGGACATCCGTACCTCCGAACCCAGCGGTCGGCACGTCGACGCCGGCCGACACGATGTGACACCATTCACAGTACGACAGATTCGCTGTCACCGAGCGTGGTTTCGCGCCACCGAGTGGAGGATCCAGTGGCTCGATCCGACAACGCCCGCATCGACAACGCCCGCATCGCCGAGGTCTTCGATGCGACAGCACCGCAATACGACAGGCAGATCCGGTTCTCGGAGCGACGGCTGCTCGGAAATCCACGCCGGTGGGCCATCGGGCACGCGTCGGGTCGCGTCCTCGAGATCGCAGTCGGTACCGGGCTGAATCTTCCGCTGTACGGACCCGACGTGACTGCGGTGACCGGGATCGACCTGTCCGCGGGCATGCTCGCGCACGCACAGCAGCGCATCACCGATCACCGGCTCAGACACTGCGAGGTACGACGCGGGGACGTCCAGGCGTTGGATCTCGCGGACGAATCCGTCGACACCGTCGTCTCGACCCTGTCCTATTGCACGATCCCCGATCCCGCAGCGGCCAGCGCCCAGGCCATGCGGGTACTCGTACCCGGAGGGCGGTTCGTGCTCGTCGAGCACGGCCCCTCCACCAATCGGGTCCTGACCTGGTTCATGCGCGCGATCGAGCCCCTGACCCTGAAGTTCATGGCCGATCACCTGGTGCGAGACCCCGTTCCCTACCTCGAGGACACGGGCTTCGTGATCGACAGCGTCGATCGAACCGGACTGGGCGGCAATTGCTTCCGGGTACTCGCGCACAAGCCGGAATGAACCGGGCCGGGAGTCCGAGGTTCGAGATCCGGCAACCATGTCATGGCGCCGGCGAGGAACTCGTCCGGCGCGAGTGCACCACTACCTTCCGGGATGCGGCCGAGTACCGGGACGCCCGCGACATCGGGGAGGTCGTCGAGGTTGCAGCGTTCGGCGAGATCCGGTGCATCCGGCCACGATCCGACGATCACCCCGGCGCAGTCCACACCGGCCGCACGCAGCGCTGCGACGGTCAGCGCGGTGTGATTGAGGGTGCCGAGGCCGGACGCCACCACGATCACCACGGGTGCGTTCAGCTCGGCTGCGACGTCGGCGAGGGTGAATCCGTCGGCGCCGAGTCGCACGAGCACGCCCCCCGCCCCTTCGACGAGGGTGAGGTCGTGGGTCGCGTCGAGCTCCCTGATGGCACGGACGACCGCGGCGAGTTCGAGGAGCGGGCGACCGCTTCGACGCGCGGCGGTGTCGGGCGCGAGCGGGTCCGGGTAGCGAGCGAGCTCGAGGACATCGACGCACGACGCGGTGAGCCGCTCGATCTCGTGCAGATCCCCGGGGTGCCCGTCGACCACGCCGGTCTGCGCGGGTTTGCACACCGCCACAGTCTTGCCCGACGCCAGCACGAGCGAGGCCAGCGCGGCGGTTGCCACGGTCTTTCCGACGTCGGTCGAGGTACCCGTCACACACACCACGCTCACGAACGTGCTCCCAACAGGACGTCGGTGAGCACCCGGTCGATCAGCTCGAGATCCTCGGCGGTGAGGTCGGCGCGTGCGGTCAATCTCAGCCGCGACGTTCCGGCGGGCACCGACGGCGGACGGAAGCAGCCGACGTGCAGGCCGCGCTCGCGGCATTCGCGGGCGGCTCCGACCGCGACGTGAGGGTCGCCGAGAATCACCGATACGACAGCCGATTCGGGGGTCGCCGCGGACGTCGTCGCGGCGAGGTGGCGTGCTCGGTCGAGGACCACCCCCGCACGTTCGGGCTCCGCACGAAGCACTTTCAGCGCACCCCGTGCGGCGCCGACGGCAGCGGGCGCGAGACCGGTGTCGAAGATGAAGGTGCGTGCGGTGTCGATGAGATGCTCCCGTACTCGGGCATCGGCGAGCACGATGCCGCCCTGTGAGGCCAGGGATTTCGACAGTGTTGCCGTCACGATCACGTCCGGCTCGCCGGCGAGGCCCACTTCGTGGACGAGTCCGCGGCCCCCTGCACCGCGAACCCCGACGCCGTGGGCCTCGTCGACGAGCAGCATCGCACCGTGCTCGCGGCACACCTGGTGCAGCGAGACCAACGGTGCGAGATCTCCCTCTGCACTGAAAACCGAGTCGGTGAGGACGAGGGCACGGGATTCGGTGCGCGTGGCGAGAGCGGTGGCCACAGCGTCGACATCGTTGTGCGGAGCCACGTGGATGCGAGAACGCGACAGCCGGCACGCATCGACCAGCGAGGCGTGGCAACCGGCGTCGGATACGACGAGGGCGTCGCGCCCCGCGATCGCGGTGACCGCACCGAGGTTGGCGGCGTAGCCGCTGGAGAACACCAGGCCGGTGTCGGCGCCGACGAACTCGGCGAATTCACGTTCGAGCAGTTCGTGTTCGGCGGTGGTTCCGGTGACCAGTCTGGATCCGGTGGCGCCACCACCCCAGCGACGCAGCGACGCAGTGGCGCCGGCGAGCACCTCGGGGTGGCGGACCAGCCCGAGATAGTCGTTGGATGCGAGGTCGACGATCGGCGCCGACGGCGTGCGCGGAATCAGATCTCGGTGGAGGCCCGCGCGGCGCCGGGTGTCGGCAGCGAGGTCGAGCCACGCGAGCGCAGCGGATGCAGTCATGGTCGCCACCATACTTGAACACCGTTCAAGCCGTCGAGACGAGGTCGTTCGAGGCCTGGTGCGATCAGCGTCCGCTCCGGGCCGCCGCCACCATGCCCTCGCAGATCTGTGTGACATCGTCGGCTGTGCATATATACGGCGGCATCGTGTAAACGAGGTTACGGAACGGCCGCAGCCACACCCCTGCACCGACCGCCGCATCGGTCGCAGCGCGCATGTTCACGGGCTCGGCGAGCTCCAGTACGCCGATTCCCCCGAGAACCCGGACGTCGACCACCCCGGGGATGTCCCGAGCCGGTGCGAGGCCGGCTTCGAGTCCCGAGGTGAGCGCGGCGACCTCGGCGCGCCAGTCACGTGAGAACAACAGTTCGATGGATGCGACCGCCACGGCGCACGCGAGTGGGTTGCCCATGAATGTCGGTCCGTGCATCACTCCGCCGCCTTCGCCCGCACTGATCACCTCGGCGATTTCCGACGTACACAGCACCGCGGCGAGGGTCAGATACCCGCCGGTGAGAGCCTTACCGACGCACAGGATGTCCGGGGACACACCCGCGTGGTCCGCAGCGAACAGCTCCCCGGTGCGGCCGAATCCGGTGGCGATCTCGTCGAAGATGAGCAGTAGTCCGTGTTCGTCGCACATGCGGCGCAGTTCGCGCAGATATTCGGGGTCATGGAACCGCATACCGCCGGCACCCTGCACGACCGGTTCGACGATCACCGCGGCGAGTTCGTCGGTGCGCCCGGTGAGGATGGTTTCAAAGGCCTCCACGTAGGCCGAATCGAACTCGGCAGGCGGCGCGGGGGCGAACACCTGCTGCGCGAGGACGTCCGTCCACATCGAATGCATCCCGCCATCAGGGTCACACACGCTCATCGGCGCGAACGTGTCGCCGTGGTACCCGCCACGCCACGTGAGCAGGCGGTGCCGCTCCGGTTTCCCGACTGCCCGCTGATACTGCAACGCGATCTTGATCGCGACCTCCACCGACACAGACCCCGAGTCGGCGAGGAACACCTTGTCGAGACCCTCCGGCGTGATGTCCACCAGCAGTTCGGCCAGACGCGCCGCGGGCGCGTGTGTCAGCCCACCGAACATGACATGGCTCATCTTGGACAACTGCTCGGTGACGGCGCGGTCGAGCACCGGGTGCCGGTAGCCGTGCACCGCCGCCCACCAAGAGCTCATGCCGTCGACGAGCTCACGACCGTCGGCCAGCACGAGCCGCGTACCATGGGCATGGTCGACCACGAGCGGTTCGGTCGACGGAGGGAACGCACCGTACGGATGCCACAGGTGCGCTGCGTCGAGAGACGAGATACTGGCAGCAGAAGAGGTGGTGGATGACACGCACCCGACTGTAAGCGGTTGGTGATCACGGAGCGCCACCCCGTAGTCTGCCTAGGTTCATGTGAAGCTTCCTCACACGAACAGCTCGACGGATGTCGGCCGCCGAGCCCGCACGCACCAGGGGTACTGCCAGCTTCATGTCCGTCCATACGCCGCCTTCAGCCGCGAGCACCACCGCAGTCCCGGCCTCTGCTCGCCCTGGCTATCGCGCCGATCTCGACGGGGTCCGCGGACTCGCCATCGCCTTGGTGGTGGTCTTCCACGTCTGGTTCGGACGCGTGTCCGGCGGCGTCGACGTGTTTCTCGCGCTGTCCGGCTTCTTCTTCGTGGGCTCCTTGCTCCGGGTCGCGGAATCGGGCGCACCCCTCGATCCGTGGCCGGTGCTGAAACGGGTCGGACGCCGACTCCTCGCACCACTGGTTCTGGTCCTCGCGGGCACAACGATCGCCGCACTCGTGCTGCTTCCGTTCCCTCAATGGGATCGGGTCGCAGAACAGACACGCGCGTCGCTGCTGTTCGTGCAGAACTGGGAGCTCGCGCGCACCGCGGCCGACTACCTCGCCGCCGATCCCATGGTCAGCCCCCTGCAGCACCTCTGGTCGATCGCAGTACAGGGACAGTTCTATCTCGCGGCACTGATCGTGGTGTTCGCCTCGGCATGGTTGCTGCGGCGGGCGCAGATCCCTGTCCGCGTGCCACTGACCGTACTTCTCTCGTTGATCACCGTCGCGTCGCTGGCGTATGCATCGTTCTCCACCACGCCGCAAACGTGGCTGTACTACGACAGCGCGGCGCGAGTGTGGGAACTGACGCTCGGCGCGGTCCTCGTGTGCATCTCGCCGTGGCTGCGGGCGCCGAAACTCGTTCGGTCCGGGTTGGGAATCGTGAGCCTTGCGATCCTCTTCGCGTGCGGATTCGCGCTCGACGGCAATGCCCACTTTCCGGGACCGTGGGCGTTGGTCCCGGTGGGGGCGGCAATGGCATTGGTTGTTGCAGGAGCCACCCCCGGCGTCACCGGACCCGACACTCCCACGGCGAGATTCCTGTCGTCAGCGCCACTGATCCGGCTGGGAAGCATCGCGTATGCGCTGTACCTGTGGCACTGGCCCGTGCTGATCGGTTATCTGCTGTTGCGGGATCGACCGTCGGTCGGATTCGCCGGCGGCGTCGTCGTGATCGGTATCTCCCTCGTCCTCGCCGAGGCCACCACCCGGTTCATCGAGACCCCGATTCGGCGGTCGGTTCCGGGACTGTGGCGCACCACCCTCGTCGCGGGTCTCGCGCTGACCGGCGTGGCACTCATCGCGAGCACGACAGGGTGGATCGCCCACGTCGATCGCACGGTGAGTCACTTCTCCCACTCGGCCCGGCCGGACCCGGATCTCTACCCGGGCGCAGCCGCGATCGGACTGCCCGAGGTCGAACACCAGCCCGTGTACCCACCCCTGATCGTGGCCGCCGACGACCTACCGCCCGCAACCATCGACGGCTGCATCGCCCAGCACACCAACCGCGAAGCCTTGACCTGTGTCTACGGCGACCCGATGTCGACGCGCCGCATGGTGCTGGCCGGAGGTTCACATTCCGAGCACTGGCTCGCAGCGCTCGACGCACTCGGCCGCGAGCAAGGCTTCCGCCTCGACACCTACCTCAAGGTCGGGTGTCCGTTGTCCGATCCCAATGCCGACCTGACCGAGGACTCGCCGACTTTCGAGTGTGATTCCTGGTCCGTGAAGGTCCTCGCCGAACTTGCGGCGTATCCACCCGATGTTCTGTTCACCACTTCGACCAGGACGAAGGACCCGGGCGAAGGGCCCGGCGATTTCACGCCGTTCTGGTACGTGGAGTTGTGGGAGACACTTGCCGACTACGGCATCCCGGTGGTCGCGATCCGCGACAATCCGTGGCTCATCGACAACGAAGTCCAGTACAACGCCTCGGACTGTCTGGCTTCAGGCGGCACCGCGGAGTCCTGCGGCGTCGACCGCGCTGTCGCGCTCGATCCGGTCGACCCGGCCTTGGAGGCTGCCGCACACCTTCCGTCGGTGACGCTGCTGGATCTGACCGATTCGTTGTGCCGACAGGACGTGTGTCGAGTCGTCGAGGGCAATGTGCTCGTCTACCGTGACGACGACCACCTCACGACGACATACGTCCGGACGTTGACCCCCGACCTGGGCCGTCAACTCGGCGCCGCGACAGGATGGTGGTGAGCGAACTCGCTCCGGCGAGAGCGCCGCATCCTCTGCCGTTACGCTGAGCATCCATGGAGCCCAGCGACAGCAACACGCCCCGGGACGCGGTGGAGCCCATTCCGGTGTGGCCCGGCCACCCTTATCCGCTGGGAGCCACCTACGACGGCGCCGGCACCAACTTCTCCCTCTTCTCGGAGGTAGCCGAGAAGGTGGAACTGTGTCTGATCGACCGTGACGGATACGAGACACGGGTCGCGCTCGACGAGGTCGACGGACACGTGTGGCACGCGTACCTCCCGACGGTCTCACCGGGCCAGCGCTACGGATACCGCGTGTACGGCCCGTTCGACTCCGCTGAGGGACATCGATGCGACCCGAGCAAGCTGCTTCTCGACCCCTACGGCAAGGCATTCGACGGCGGTTTCGACGGCGACCCGTCGCTGTACTCGTACGCGTTGCCCGATCCGGACATCGAAGACCGAGACCCTGTTCCCGGCTCCGAACCGGCGCCCGAGTCCGTCGAGGCGGCGAACTCGGGCGCCGGAACCGACGGTGTTGCATCGGCGGACGAGCCCGAGGATCGAGGGAACGTCGACACGGGGAACGAACAGGAGTCGGCAGACGAACTTCCCCGTCTCGATTCGCTCGGGCACACGATGACCACCGTCGTGATCAACCCGTTCTTCGACTGGGCATCCGACCGCCACCCGCGGCGCCCCTACCATCAGACGGTCATTTACGAAGCCCACGTCAAAGGTATGACCGCCACCCACCCCGATGTTCCCGACTACCTGCGCGGAACCTACGCAGGCCTCGCGCACCCGGCCGTCATCGAACATCTGCTCCTGCTCGGCGTCACCGCGATCGAACTGATGCCGGTGCACCAGTTCATGAACGACCAGACGCTGCAAGATCGCGGGCTCAGCAATTATTGGGGGTACAACACCTTCGGGTTCTTTGCTCCGCACACCGCATACTCGTCGGCGTCGAAACCGAGCGGGGTGGTCGCCGAGTTCAAGGCAATGGTGCGCACGTTCCACGAAGCAGGGATCGAGGTCATTCTCGACGTCGTCTACAACCACACCGCCGAAGGCAACCATCTCGGCCCGACCATCTCGTTCCGCGGCATCGACAATGCCGCCTACTACCGGCTGGTCGAAGACGACAAGGCCCACTACATGGACTACACGGGCACCGGCAACAGTCTCAACGCACGGAACCCCCACACGCTCCAGCTGATCATGGACTCACTTCGGTACTGGGTGACCGAAATGCACGTCGACGGATTCCGGTTCGATCTCGCATCGACCCTCGCCCGCGAGCTGCACGACGTCGACCGGCTGTCCGCCTTCTTCGATCTGGTCCAGCAGGATCCGGTGGTGTCGCAGGTCAAGCTCATCGCCGAGCCGTGGGACGTCGGCGAAGGCGGCTATCAGGTGGGCAACTTCCCCGGGTTGTGGACCGAGTGGAACGGGAAATACCGCGACACGGTCCGCGACTACTGGCGCGGTGAGCCGGCCACGCTCGGCGAGTTCGCGTCGCGCCTCACCGGTTCTTCCGATCTCTACGAGGACACCGGACGACGACCGAGCGCGTCGATCAACTTCGTCACCGCACACGACGGATTCACACTCGCAGATCTCGTGTCCTACAACGAGAAACACAACGAGGCGAACGGTGAGGAGAACCAAGACGGCGAGTCGCACAACCGCTCGTGGAACTGCGGGGTGGAAGGACCGACGGACGATCCCGATATCCTCGAACTCCGCGCGCGCCAGCGACGTAACATCCTCGCGACATTGATGTTGTCGCAGGGCACACCGATGATCGCGCACGGCGACGAGATCGGCCGCACCCAGAACGGCAACAACAACGTGTACTGCCAGGACAACGAATTGTCCTGGATGGACTGGACGCTCGCCGAGACGAACGCCGACCTGCTGGAGTTCACCCGCACCGTGATCGCGCTGCGCACGGAACACCCGGTCTTCCGACGTCGCCGGTTCTTCGAAGGCCGTCCGATCCGCAGCGGCGACCAGTCCCGCGACATCGCGTGGCTCACCCCGGGTGGCGACGAGATGACGCCGGAGGACTGGGACAGCGGATTCGGGAGATCCCTGTCCGTTCTCCTCAACGGTGAGGGCATCCCGGAACCCGACCAACGGGGTCAGCGGGTCGTCGACGACTCGTTCCTCCTGTGTTTCAACGCCCATGACGAACCGATCGACTTCGTCACACCTGACGGTCCGCACGCTCAGGAATGGACACTCACCCTCGACACCGATATCGCGGACGGTCGATGCGCCCCGAACACGGTCTCGGCCGGGGAATCGGTGACGGTGCAGGCCCGTTCGGTACTCGTCCTGAGGAACACGGCATGACACCCACCCCTGCGAACCCCGTGCCGGTGACAGCGACCTATCGGCTGCAGATGCGCCCCGACGCATTCGCCTTCGCCGATGCGGTGGATCTGCTCGACTACCTCGACGCACTCGGCGTCTCACACTTGTACCTGTCGCCGGTGCTCACCGCGGTGGACGGGTCCACTCACGGATACGACGTGGTGGACCCGAGCACTGTGTCGGCCGGGCTCGGCGGACGTTCCGGACTCGAAGCATTGGCCGAGGCCGCACGCACACGCGGGATGGGGTTGGTCGTCGACATCGTTCCCAACCATGTCGGGGTCGCCGACCCACGTCAGAACGCGTGGTGGTGGGACGCCCTCCGCCGCGGCCGCGAGTCCGAGTACGCGGACTTCTTCGACTTCGATACCGCGGCCGACAACGGCGCGGACGGAATGATCGCGCTTCCTGTCTTGGCTTCGGGTGACGACGCAGGCCGGTTCACCGTCGACCGATCCGGCACTGAGCCGATGATCGCCTACTACGACAAACGGTTTCCCATCGCGCCGGGTACCGATTCCGGCACTGCGCCCGAGATCCACGATCGGCAGAGGTATCGATTGGTGCCGTGGGATTCGGGCCTGATCGGGTACCGGCGATTCTTCACCGTCAGCGACCTTGCGGCCGTGCGGGTGGACGATCCCCACGTATTCGACGCAACGCACGCCCAGGTCGCGTCCTGGATCACGGACGATCTGGTCGACGGTATTCGAGTCGATCACCCGGACGGTCTGGCCGATCCTTCGGACTACCTCGGGCGACTGCGCGATCTGATCGGCTCCGACCGATGGCTTGTGGTGGAGAAGGTCCTCGCCGACGGCGAACCCCTCGACGCGACACTTCCCGTGGACGGCACCACCGGCTATGACGCCCTCAACGAACTATCCGCGGTGTTTCTCGATCCGCGCGGCGAGGACGAGCTGAACGCGCTCTCGCGCACATTCACCGGCGCCGACGGCGACGCGGAATGGCTGCACGCACAGGAACATCTGCTCGGACGGCAGGTGCTCGAGACGGGACTCGCGCCGGAAACTGGGCGTCTCGTACGCAGGATCCGGCACTCGACCGGTAAGACGATGGTCACCGATCCTGCACTCACCGATGCTGTAGTGCGCGACGCAGTGGTCGCGGTCGTCACACGGATACCGGTCTACCGAGCCGACTACGCACCGCTGAGCACGCTGTTGCCGCGCATCGTCGGTCAGGTGGGGCGCAGCGACCCTGCACTGGCGCCCGCCCTCGAGATGTTGGTGCGGGCGCTGGCCACGGATCCCGAGACCGTCGCGCGGTTCGGACAGATATGCGGCGCCGCGACCGCGAAGGCCGTCGAGGACTGCCTGTTCTATCGCGCGGCCCGCCTGATCTCCCTACAGGAGGTAGGTGGGAATCCCGGACGATTCGGTCTCGATCCGAGCGAATTCCACCTTGTGTGGGCGCAGCGTGCACGCTCGTGGCCGCGGACGATGACCACGTTGTCCACGCACGACACCAAGCGCAGCGAAGATGTCCGCGCGCGCATCGGCGTGCTGTCGCAGGTGTCGCGGCTGTGGGCCGACTGCGTGATGGAATGGGAGACGGTGGCGCCGAGCCCCGATCCGGCGATCGGGGCGTTCCTCTGGCAGACGCTGTTCGGAGTCTGGCCGGTCGACGGCGTCGTCACCGACTCACTGCGAACTCGCCTGCGGGAGTACGTCCGGAAGGCGGTGCGGGAAAACGGCACCCGGACGTCGTGGACCGAGGTGGACGTCGAGTTCGAGGGTTCTGTCCTGGCCTGGCTCGACGCCGTGTGCGACAGCCCGTGCGGTGCAGGGATGTCCGAGTTCGTCGCCGGCCTCGAACCACACTTTTCATCGGATGCGCTGGGCCAGAAGCTTCTCCAACTTCTCGGCCCGGGGATCCCGGACGTCTATCAGGGCACCGAACTGTGGGACGACTCCCTGGTCGATCCCGACAACCGCCGGCTCGTCGACTACTCGGTGCGGCGGCGCCTGCTGGACACGGACGAGGTGCCGTCGAAATTCGCGGTCGTCCGGGCCGCGCTGCGACTGCGCCGTGAGCGGCCGGCCAGTTTCGTCGGTGGCGCCTACGTGCCGCTGTGTGCCTCCGGCACTGCGGCACACCATGTGCTCGCGTACGGCCGTGGTCCACACGTCGACGAGATCGATGTGGTGGCAGTGGCCTCACGGCACACGGTCTCGCTCGGTACGAACGGATGGGCCGATTCGGTGCTCGCTCTGCCTCCGGGTGACTGGATCGACCTGCTGACAGGGCGGGAGGTCTCGGGGCAAGTGCGGCTCGACAATCTGTTCACCGAGTTCCCGGTCGCTGCGCTGGGCAGGCTCGGACCGCCGGCTACGATCGCCTAGAGGTCCGCCAGATCACGAGCGTCCTCCTCTTCCCTGCGACGACGCTCGCGGCGTTGGTACCACACGACGCCGGCAATTGCGGCGCCTCCACCGACGAGCCCGCCGACGATCAATCCCGCCCACGTGGCGGCATCCTGATCGACGGGGGTGGACAGTCGGGCGTAGATTCCGGCGATGCCGCAGAGGTAGACGACACCGGCCAGGATGGTCCGTGGGCGCCACGTCTTCGCGGTCGAGTACAGATCGACGTGTGCGGCGCGTGCATACGTAATTGTCACCATCGAGATGACGAACCACACGGCGAGAACACCGATCGAGATCTGCGCACCGATACGTCCGGCGATCCAGGGCAGAAGGGCTGCACCGACGAGGGCTGACCATTGGGCGAGTTGGAATCCCACCGCGGAGGCCTCGTTCCACACATCGCGCTGACGTTCGTCATGGTAGAACTCGTCGTCCAGATCGCCGATGAAGCGAGCAGCTTTCATGAACACGGCCATTACCGACCCTCCTCGGTCAGGGGGAACAATTCTTCGACGGTGGAGCCGAGGCTCCGCGCGAGTCGCAGTGCGAGGTAGACGCTGGGCGCGTAGTCGCCCTTCTCCGTCGACACGATGCTCTGCCGACTGACGCCTACTCGCGCGCCGAGCTCGGCCTGAGTGAGGCCCGCCCGCTTGCGAAACTCGCGGACACGGTTGTCCCTCAACGTGCTCGTCACACCGAAAAGACAAGCATCCTTGACATACAATGTCAAGAACACTTGTCTTTTTGATCGTCCGTCAGCCCCCTTCGGTCACCGGGACAACGCTGGCCAGTATCGCTTCCGTCCGCCTCTGCAGACGATCGAGATAGTGCGGATGAGTGAGGATGTACGGCAGGTTCTCCTCGATCCCATGCGCCACCAGCCGACCGGCCACCAGCGGCTCCATTCCGATGTCCCCGGCACCCTTGATTGCGCTCGCATCCGCGACGTGCCCGCCGATGCGAGCGGTATTGACGTCGAGATTCGACTTCACCAGCCCCGGGCACAGCACGGATACACCCACGCCGTGAGGCGACATCTCTTCCCTCATGGCCTCGGACAACGCGATGACCGCCGCTTTGACCGCGCTGTATGCACCACGGCCCGGCGCACCCGCCAGCAGACCCATCACCGACGCGGTGTTCACGATGTGTCCGCGCCCGCGCGCACGCATTCCCGCGCCGAAGGTGATCACCCCATTGAACACACCCGCGAGGTCGATGGAGACGAGGTTGTCGAACGTGCCCGGGTCCATATCGATTACGGACTGTCCGTTGAATCCGATGCCCGCGTTGTTGACGAGAATGTCGACGGGCCCGAAGGCAGCTTCCGAATCATCCTTGGCCTGCGCCCATGCGTCACGATCACGAACATCGAGTGCAACGCCGCGAACGCCGTCGCCACGCGCCGCGACCACCGACTCTCGCGCACGCCCGTCGACATCGGCGACGGTTACCGCAACCCCTTGGCCCGCAAGCACATCTACGATACCGAGCCCTATTCCACTCGCACCGCCCGTGACGAAGGCGTGCCTGGCCGAGGACAGTTCCATGCTCACTCCGTGATCCAGAGCTCTTCGGGCAGCGGCGACCCGAGGGTGTACATGTCGATTCCGTGCACATTCTCGCCGTACATGACCGACGGGGACGCCTTGATGTACCAGGCACCCGGAACAAGCTCGGCCAGCCGCTCCTGGACGGTGCTGTACGCCGCAGTGCGCTCCTCAACGGTTTCTGCGAGCCGGCCGGCACCCAGCGCATCGTTGAGCGCTGGGTCGTCGAGTCCGGAGAAGTTTCCGGGAGAATCACCGTGGAATGCGGTCCACAGCGCGTAGTCGGGATCCTGGACTATCGCAGACGAGAGGATCATGTCGAAATCCCGCCCGCCCGCGCGAGCCGTGAGCGTGGGATAGTCCGCAACCTCAACGTTGACCTCCACATTGTCGAAGGCGCTGAGCTGGGCCTGCAATGTCTCCGCGGCCGACTTGGCCTCCTGTGTCGGATAGGACAGGAACGTGAACGACAGCGGTGTCCCGTCTGCGGCCAACTCGTCGAAGAGTGCTTGGGCGGCGTCCGTGTCGTACCTCCACAGCGGAACCTCCTCGAAGAAGGGCGAGCTTTCCGCGAACAGGTATTCGGTGACCTCCCCGACCCCGTTGTAGACCACAGTATTCAACGCGTCGCGATCCAGTGCCATGGAGACAGCCTGTCTGGCCCGTACATCATCGAACGGTGCGAGGGCAGAGTTCATGACCATGATCTGACCGCCTCCGGTCGGCACGAGTTCAGTGGCTACGCCCGCCTGTTCGGCTTTGTCCAGGGTGGCCCAACTGGCTTCCGAGGACAGATCGGCGTTGCCGGTCGACACTGCATTGAACCGCTGGTTGGTGTCCGCCACGGTGGTGATCCGGAGAGTGTCGAGATACGGCTTGGGGGCATCCCAGTAGTTCGGGTTCTTCTCGAGCTCGATCGCACCCTGCCGCACCCAGTCCACCAGGGTGAACGGGCCGGCACCTACCGGGTTGTCGTCGAAGGCCTGCCGGCCTTGCTCCAAGGCCGTCGGTGAGGCGATCCAGTTCAGCGCAGTAGTGAGCATGCTGTGCGGGAAGTGGGGATTGGGGCTCACCAATGCGATCGACACGGTGGTGGGGTCCACCACCTCGACTCCGGCAATCTGACCCGCCACCCGGATCGCGGTGGAGCCGAGCGCCGGATCGCGAAGCCGGTCCCAGTTGTATTTCACTGCGGCGGCATCGAGCGGGGTGCTGTCCGTGAACGTGAGATCGGGGCGCAGAGTGAGCGTGAAGGTGTTACCCCCGTCAGCGGTGACGAAATCGGTGGCCATCTTGTATTCGATGTCCTGAGTCTCGAGATCGTTGACGATCAGCGCGCCGTAGAGTGCGTTGCCCAGCGCCGGCTGATGCGCATACGTATTGGACAGCGCCGCGGGATCCAGGCTTCGCGGTTCTCCCATCTGGATCAGGTCCAGAGAGCCACCCGCTACAGGGTCACCCACTTCCTCGGCCCCTCCGGCACCCGAATTGTCGACACTCGAGCCACCACACGAGCTCAGGATCAGCGCGGAGGCACATGCCACCGCGATTACTGCAAGCACACGCTTCGGTCGGAGCATTGCACCCTCTCGTCATAGAAAGAAGAATGACGACACTCTTCATATCCGGAATATCATTCTGAATTGTAAGAATATGCTCCGCCGATCAATGTGGCAAGCATCACATACAAGGACGGCGGGCTCGCCGCTCAGTGAATGACCGCGCGGCCCGATCCCGTCGACGGTCCTCCAGATCTTGCAAGGGGCGACCTGCGAGATTAATATTCTCGACAAGGGAATGGAGATTCTCGTCACACACGTCGGGGCAGTGCAGGGTGTCCGGCCCACTCACCAATCGAGTGGGTCCATCGTCGGCGGCCGTGGCGACTCCAGGACCCACCGAACGCATCCCATCGACATTCTCAGCCCCCGAATGCCGTTCCCGCACTACTGCGGCGCTTCATCCCACAAGCGCATGAGAGGATCTCAATGAATATCGACGACATGGTGATGGTCAGCATCGACGATCACGTGGTGGAACCCCGCGACATCTTCGAGAAGCACTTCCCGAAGAGCCTCATGCATCAGGCCCCGACACTGACGGCTCACCCCCGGAACCCCAACGTCGAGGCGTGGCTCTTCCAAGACCAAGTCGTCGGCAGCTCCGGCCTCAACGCCGTCGTCTCCTGGCCCAAAGAAGAATGGGGCATGGATCCCACCGGCTATGCCGAAATGCGCCCCGGCGTCTACGACATGAACCAACGCGTCCGCGACATGGACGCCAACGGCACCCTCGCCGCCACCCTCTTCGCCACGTTCCCCGGCTTCGCCGGCACCCACCTCGCAAGCCTGCCCGACAAGAATCTCTCCCTCGCCGCACTCAAAGCCTTCAACGACTGGGTCGTCGGCGAAGTCCCCGACACCCACCCCGGACGCTTCATCCCCCTCGGCATCATCCCCTTCTACGACACCGACGAATCCGTCACCGAAATCCACCGCCTCGCTGCCATGGGCTGCCGCTCCATCTCCATCCCCGAAACCCCCTACGGCGTCGGCGAAGGCTACCCCGACTTCAAATCCGGCTACTGGGATCCGATCTTCAAAGCCTGCGTCGACCACAACATCGTGCTCAGCCTCCACATCGGCGGCGGCATGAGCCTGGTCAAACGCCCCACCGGCTTCGATCTCGACGACATGATGGTCCTGACCCCACTGATCTCCACCATCGCCGCCACCGACGTCATGCTCAGCGGCGCATTCCAAAAATTCCCCGACCTCAAAGTCGCCATGAGCGAAGGCGGCGTCGGCTGGGTCGCCCCCTGGCTCGACCGCCTCGAACGCCACATCGTCAACCAATCCTGGACCGGCGCGAGCTTCCTTCCCAAGGGCATGACCCCCACCGACGTGTGGAAGAACAACTTCCTCGCCTGCTACATCACCGAGCCCAGCGGCCTGAACAACCGCACACGCCTCGGCATCGACACCATCGCCTGGGAATGCGACTACCCGCACTCCGACTCCACCTGGCCGCACTCCCCCGAAGTCCTGATGGACGAACTCGTCGCCGCCGAACTCACCGACGAGGAAATCGACAAGGTCACCTTCGAGAACGCCGCACGCTTCTTCGGCTGGGACCCCTTCGAGCACACACCCCGCGAACAGGCCACCGTCGGTGCCCTGCGCGCACGAGCCGAAGACGTGGACGTCAGCGAAACCTCGAAGCAGGAATACCGCCGACGCTACGAACTCGCCGGGTCGTAACAGCCCGACAGCTTCGACCCGCGATGCCCGCCGACACGAGGTCGGCGGGCATCGCGTGCTGTTGTGACATCTCTCTGGTGTGGAACGGTTCTCGCGGCACGGGAAGGGTCAGGCGTCCTTACGCCAGAGCAACGCGTGCAGGCATTCGACCGCTTCCTCCGGCGATTCGACGTCGAGCACGCCACCCGCGGGCATCTTCCAGCCCCCGATCGACACGACCGGGACACCGGTGCGTACTGCCAAAGCGATCTCGCTCATCGTTCCCCAGCTCCCGCCGACCACGACGAGCGCGTCGCTACTGCGCACAAGCAGGGCGTTACGCATCTCCCCCAGCCCGGTCGGGATCGCCACCGTCAGGTACGGATTGCCCACGACCCGGTCGTCGTCCGGAAGCAGCCCGAGTGTGGTTCCTCCCGCCTCGATCGCTCCCCGCGACGCGGCGGCCATGACCCCACCGAGACCGCCGGTGACGACGACTGCTCTGCGGCCGGCGAGCAGCCCACCGACCTGGCGAGCGACTCGCCGTTGCTCGGGCGTCGCCTCACCCGGACCGACGACCCCGACATAGCGCTGCGAATGCATATCGGGATTGTCCACCACCCCAAGGGTGGAAAGGTGCCTATCCCCGGTTTTCGGGTTCCACCGGCAGGGGATCTCGCAACACCTCGCTCCGGCGCGGACCCTCGATACATGTTCGCTACCCACCACTCGAGGCGTCTACGGCACACCACCGTGTACGCCGACGACGGGGTACCCCTCGCGGTCACCGAGACCGGCCCCGGCACGGCGGAACTGACGTTCGTGTTCGTCCACGGACACTGCCACGACACCGACGCCTGGTCTCGGCTACGCCGGGCGCTGCTCCTGACGATGGACCGGCCGGTACGGATGGTGTTCTTCGATCACCGTGGACACGGCCGGTCCGGTGGAGCACCCGCCGAGACGTACACCCTCGATCAGATCGGGCGCGATCTGGGTGCGGTGCTCGATGCTGCCACCTCCGGGCCCGTCGTCCTGGTGGGGCATTCGATGGGCGGCATGGCAATCCTGTCGTACGCGCGTCAGCATCCGACCGACATCGGCACTCGCGTCGCGGGGGTCGCGTTGATCTCCACCGCGGCCGACGATCTCGCACATTCCGGGCTCGGGCGGTACCTGCACAGCCCGGCGGTGGCGTTGTTCCGCCGGGCTGTGTCCCGGGCACCCCGCCTCACGCAGCGGGTGGCGCGGTGGGGTGGCCGAGTGGGTCTGCCCGTGGCCGGTGCGCTGCATCGTCGCCGCGCCGCCGCACCGAGACCGGGTGCCTGGCTGCTCACGCTGCTCGCGTTGCTGTGCAGCGAGACGTCGGTCGTCACGATGGCGGGTTTCCTCCGCTGCTTCGCGGTACTGGACGAGGCCGACGCCCTCGCCGTGCTGACCGACCTTCCCTCGCTGGTGTTGTGCGGATCCCGCGACGTGTGGACGCCGTTCGAGCTCTCCGCCGGTGTGGCCTCGCGGCTACCCCGCTCGGAGCTCGTGTGCATCGAGGATGCAGGTCATTCGGTCACCGTCGAACACCCCGCGGCCGTCGCCGCTGCCCTCCGGCGTCTGGCCGAGCGGGTGACGCAGGCGTGGTGAGGCCTCGGATCCGAGAGCGCACCGCGTCGGATGTCACAGGTCGCGTTCGCTGACCACACCGGTGTGCATCGCAAGTTCGGCGAGGCGTACCCGTTTGCGATTCTGCGGTAGGTCCTCGACCCCGAATTTCGCGAACAAGGTCCGGAGATGTGTTTTCACGGCGTCGACACTGAGATACAGCTCGGAGGCGATGACCTGATTGGACGCGGGCGATGCGAAGGCCACACCGTGCTTGTAGGGGCGGCACAGCGCACGCAGCACCCCGCGCTGGGTGTCCGTCAACGAGTTCACTGTCGGTAGCTCTGCGGCCATGCGGGTCGCCTCGTCGGGTCCTGCTCCGATCTCCTGGAAGCGCAGCCTGTGCGAACCGATGCGAATGCTGTCGCCCTCACGCAACCGCCGACGCCCTGCGATCCGCTCACCGTTGACGAAGGTTCCATTGCGTGACAGTCCGTCGTCGAGGATCGTCCAATGGGTGCCGAGCCACTCGACCACAGCGTGCAGGCGCGAGACCTCCTCGTCACCGGGGAATGCCACATCGGACTCGGTTGCGCGGCCGACCGTCACCCGAGGGGTCGCCGACGTCAACACCACGTGGTGCTGGTGCCCGTGTTCGTCGAGGTAGGTCAGACGCGGGTCGAGTGCGTCGCTCACCGAGGTCTCCTGTTCACGGATCAATCGTCCGCCCGCGCGAACTGTTCGGCAAGGACACACCGCAGCGCATCCGGCACGGTCGGCGACAATGGTCCGGTGACCCGACATCGCTACCAGACGCCCACTGCCGACACGCCTTGCCCGTGTGGGCGCGGGATCCAGCTCGCCGACTGCTGCGGACGGTTTCTCGAGGGAGGGCTCGCATCGACCCCCGAAGAACTGATGCGGTCGCGGTACACGGCATTCGTGCTCGGTGACACCGACTACCTGCTGCGGACCTGGCATCCGTCCGCCCGGCCGGCATCTCTCGAACTGGATCCCGGAACCGGATGGACCGGTCTCGAGATACTGCAGGCGACAGGCGGTCGCTTCCTGCAAACCGAAGGTACGGTCGAGTTCCGCGCGCACTACGTCGAGGGCGGCCGCGCCGATGTCATGCACGAGCACAGCCGATTCGTCCGTGAGGGCGGCGCATGGCTGTACCTGGACGCAGCCGGCGACCGGTAGGTGCGGGCCCGAGCGCTACGGGGGCTCAGCGCAACAGAGTGCTTCGGAGAGTGTCGGCGAGCCACGTGCGATAACGGTCGACGTCCCATCCGCAGTCGCGGCGCAGCAACGCGTGCACCTGCGGGGAGCTGAGGGTGTAGAGGACGTCTGCTGCGTGGTCGACGGTGACGTCGGCGCGGAGCCATCCACTGCGGTGCAGACCTTCGGCGAGGGTGCGCGCATTCTCGGCAGTGGCGCGAGCGTCGTCCTCGGCGAAGCGTTTCATGTCGGGGTCGGCACCCGACGATTCGATCGAAGTGATGAGCAGGCCACCGGCCCGTTCGAGCATCGCCGCGCCGTATCCCACCACTTGGTCTACGACTGCGGCTGCGGCGCCGAGCGCATGCGGTGACCGGACCGGGGGCATCCCGGCGGCGGGCTCGTCGGCGGCGACTGCGGCGTCGAGGGCTTCCCGGAACAGCTGGGCCTTGCCGTCGGGGAATGCGGTGAAGACCGTCCGCACTGCGACGCCCGCTTCGTCGGCGATCTGTTTGACGGTGGTGCTCACATATCCGTGCCGCTCGAACAGTGTCGCGGCTGCGCCTCTGATCGTGATGCGGGTACGGCGAGCAGATTCTTCCCGCAACGGTGAGCTGTAAGTTCTTCTGGCTGCGGACATCGCGGTCAGCCTAGCAGTATCGACTGCAGCACCGGTGCACCGGAAACGTGCTGCGCTCCACCCGCGAACAGGGCATGCTGGGCCTCGTGCACACCTTCGAGGTATGGGCCCCGATCCCCTCGTCCGTTCGCCTGCATGTCGACGGCGGGCTCCATCCGATGCGTCGGGAGGACGACGGCTGGTGGCGCGCCGACGTCGATGCCTCCCCCGGGACCCGATACGGCTACGTACTCGATGACGATGACACAGTGCTGCCCGATCCCCGTTCGCCACGCCAACCGGACGGTGTGCACGGGCCCTCACAGCTGCACCGGATCGACCCCAACGGCTGGACCGACCATGCCTGGACCGGACGTCAACTCGCCGGGAGCGTGCTGTACGAACTGCACATCGGTACGTTCACCGAGGAAGGTACCCTCGACGCCGCACTAGGGCGTCTCGACGATCTTGTGGCGCTCGGCATCGACTTCGTCGAGTTGATGCCCGTCAACGCATTCAACGGCACTCGTGGATGGGGCTACGACGGCGTGCTCTGGTACGCGGTGCACGAACCGTACGGCGGTCCCGATGCCCTGCAGCGATTCGTCGACGCTGCCCATGGCCGAGGTATCGGCGTAGCGCTCGACGTGGTCTACAACCATCTCGGCCCGTCCGGAAACTACCTCGGCAGATTCGGACCCTACGTGTCGACGAATCCGGGGATCTGGGGTGAGAGCATCAATCTCGACGGCCACGGATCCGGCGAAGTACGCCGCTACATCATCGACAACGCCCTGCGCTGGTTCGACGAATTCCACATCGACGCACTCCGGCTCGATGCCACTCACGCACTCATCGATCACACTGCAGAACATGTACTCGAGGAGCTGTCGGTCGAAACTCTGCGTCTGTCTGCCCATCTCCGTCGCCCCCTGAGCCTGATCGCCGAGAGCGACCTGAACGATCCCCGAACGGTTACGCCCCGGTCCGCTGGTGGTTACGGCCTCCACGCACAGTGGGACGACGACGTCCACCATGCGATCCATGCTGCGGTATCCGGCGAAAGACAGGGCTACTACGGTGATTTCGGTTCACTGGAGTGTCTGGCGCGCACGCTCGGGCATGGATTCTTCCACGCCGGCACCTTCTCGTCGTTCCGCGGCCGCGTGCACGGCCGCCCCCTCGACGTGCGGCGCGTGCCGGCCAGCTCGCTGCTCGCGTACACGTGCACCCACGATCAGGTCGGAAATCGAGCCCGCGGTGACCGTCCGGGCGGCTATCTCGACCGGGGTCAGCTCGCGGTGAAGGCGGCACTCGTTCTCACCTCGCCGTACACACCGATGCTGTTCATGGGCGAGGAATGGGGTGCGAGTACCCCATTCCAGTACTTCACCTCCCACCCGGAACCGGAACTCGCCGCCGCCGTCGTCGAGGGACGCCGAAGGGAGTTCGGCGAACACGGCTGGGACTCCGACGATGTCCCGGACCCTCAGGATCCGGAGACGTTCCGCCGGTCCCTCCTGCAGTGGGACGAACGCACCGAACCCGAGCATGCGCGACTGCTCGAGTGCTACCGGCAACTGCTCGCACTGCGACGCACCCGCGCCGAACTCACCGACCCCTGGCTGGAACACCTCCAGGTGACCTACGACGAGGACGAGCGCTGGATCGTGATGTATCGCGGCGCGATTCGCGTGGTGTGCAATCTCGGTGGCGACCCGGTGACTGTCCCTGTCGGCGGGAGTCCGATCCTCTGGTGGGACGAACCCGTCGTCAACCGCACCCGGTCCGCAGTACTGGTCCCCGGGCACTCGTTCGTGATCGTCGAATTCCGAACGGCCGCTTGACCGAACAGTCAAGACTCGCGGGACATCTGACCACACGGTTACCCTTGATCCGGCCTCGAGAACGCGCGTACCGTCAGGAATACCGCCGAATTTTTTCGAGGTGAATCGTCATGGAACCCAAGAAAGTACTGGCGAGCGCATTTCTCACCACTGCTCTTGTCCTCACACCGGTGGGTGTGGCCACCGCGGCGCCGGTGACCGACTCGTCTCCGGGCGTCGTCGATGTCAGACACAACGACCGTGGCTGGGATCGCGATCGAGGAGGACACCACGACAACAACTGGAACAAGGACCGCAACCATCGCGATTGGGACCGCGGGCACCACAACGATTGGAATCGCGGCAACTTCTGGCGTCCGAATTGCTTCTGGTTCGGACCGTGGCTCGTATGCATGCCCTGGTGAGTCGGTGCGTCACAGCCTATGTGAGGTAGCGGTAGGCGGGTGATCCCGGTTCGAGGCGGCTCGCTTCGATCGGCGATGCGTCCATGCGATGCAACAGCGCCGAAAGGTCCTCCGCTGCACCGAGTTCGATACCGACCAACGCGGCACCCGTCTCACGGTTGTTGCGTTTGACGTATTCGAACAGGGTGATGTCGTCGTCGGGTCCGAGCACCTCGTCGAGAAAACGCCGCAACGCTCCCGGCTCCTGAGGAAAGTTCACGAGGAAGTAGTGCTTGAGGCCCCGGTGCACGAGAGAACGCTCGATGATCTCCCCGTACCGGGACACATCGTTGTTGCCGCCGGACACCAGGCACACGACGGTTGCGCCGGGCTCGATCGACAGTCCCTCGAGCGCTGCGACCGCGAGCGCGCCGGCGGGCTCGGCGATGATCCCCTCGTTCTGGTAGAGGTCGAGCATCGACGTGCACACCGCGCCTTCGTCGACCTGGGTCATCCCGAACGGAGCGTGGCCCAGACCTTCCGCACGCAGGTTTGCGACCAGCGGCAGGCTCGAGTGCGACACCACCTCGGCGCCGAGTTGCGACACCACGGCATACGGGACGTCGCCGATTCGCTTGACGGCGGCACCGTCGACAAATGGCTCCACCTCGGGCAGGGTCACAGGGCCACCCGCGACCAGCGCGGCCGTCATGGACGCCGCACCTCGGGGTTCGACGCCGACGATCGCCGTGTGCGGCGACCTCTCACGCAGATAGGATGCGATTCCCGCGATCAGGCCCCCACCGCCGACCGGCACGACGAGCACATCCAGGTCGCCCGGGAGTTGCTCGACGATTTCGCGGGCGATGGTTCCTTGTCCCGCGGCAGTACGGACGTCGTCGAACGGCGGGATCATGGTCGCGCCGGTGCGTTGCGCGTCGTCGGCAGCGGCAGCAGCGGCCGCGTCGAAGGTGTCGCCCACGGCGATCAGCTCGACGAACCCTCCTCCGTGCACCTGGATACGGTCGCGCTTCTGCTTCGGGGTACGCGCGGGCACGTAGATGCGGCCTTCGATTCGCATCGTCCGACACGCATACGCGACACCTTGCGCGTGATTTCCCGCGCTGGCCGTCACGACGCCCGCGGCACGTTCCCCATCATCGAGCTGGGCCATCGCGTTGTAGGCACCGCGCAGCTTGAACGAGCGCACTCGCGTCAGGTCCTCGCGCTTGAGATAGACCTGCGCACCGGTCAGAGCCGACAGCCGAGGGCTCAGTTCGATGGGGGTGATCGAGACCGCCTCCGCGATTCGCTCCGCCGCCATGTCGATATCTGCCGCGGTCGGTACGGCAGTCACATGGGTCGGTTCAACGGTTCGCGAGGTGGAGGTCACCGTTCAATGCTGCCACTTGCCGTGGACACCACCCACGCGACCCCCTCCAACAGACGGTCACGATCGGAACTGGGAAGGCCTCGGCACGTTGCGTATGTTCGACTTCGCCATCTTCACCGCTTCGCCCACCCCCTCGTTCATCACAAGCTTCGACATGGCCAGGGCGAATCCCTTCACCTGCTCGCCGGTGATGGTCGGTGGGAGCGAGAGCGCCAGCGGGTCGGTCACGACATCGATCAGCGCAGGACCGGGATGCGCGAACGCGTCCCGTAGTGTCTGCTCCACTTCCGCGGGTTCCTCGACGCGACGCGCGTAGAACCCGAGAGCCTCGGCAACCCGCGCGTAGTCGATTGCCGGGACATCGACTCCGAAGTCGGCGAGTCCGTCGACGAGCATCTCGAGTTTCACCATGCCGAGCGTCGAATTGTCGAACAGCACGATCTTGACCGGTAGCCGATGCATCACGACGGTGATCAGTTCACCGAGCAGCATCGACAGGCCACCGTCGCCGCTGACCGAGACCACCTGCCGGCCGGGTGCCGCGAACTGGGCGCCTATCGCGTGGGGCAGCGCGTTGGCCATCGACCCGTGCAGCGCGGACGACAGGAAACGGCGACGGCCGTTCGGGTTGAGGTACCGCGCCGACCACACATTGCACATGCCGGTGTCGGCCGTGAACACGGCGTCCTCGGCTGCGACGTCGTCGAGAATGGACGCGACGTACTCGGGATGGATCGGTTTCCGCTGTTTCACCGGGGTCGTGTAGGCGCCGACGACCTTCTCCATCAGACCGCGGTGCCGTTCGAGAGTGCGTTCGAGGAATTTCCGGTCGGTCTTCCTGCGGATCAACGGCTCGAGAGCACGCAGAGTAGCACCGGTGTCGCCGTGCACCGCGAGATCCAAGTCGGTGCGACGGCCGAGCCGGCCCGCATCGATGTCGATCTGTGCTGTCCGTACGTCAGGGAGGAACTGGTCGTACGGAAAGTCGGTACCGATGAGCAGCAGAAGGTCGGCGCCGTGCATACCGTCGTGGGCGGCGCCGTAACCGAGCAGACCGGTCATTCCGACATCGAACGGGTTGTCGTATTGGATCCACTCCTTTCCGCGAAGGCTGTGTCCGATCGGCGCCGCAACCGTGTCGGCAAGGTTCAGAACCTCCTCGCGTGCACCGCGAACGCCCGCACCGGCGAAGATCGCGATCTTGTCGGCGCCGTCGATGGCTTCGGCCAGCGCTCGGACATCCGAATCTGCGGGAACGACGGTCGGGGCACCCGCGCGGACGAGATGCGGCGATGAACCCTCCGCGGGCAGTGCCGCGATGTCTCCTGGCAGTGTGACGACGGCAACGCCCGGGCAGGCGAGCGCGTGCGTCATCGCACTGTGTAGCACCCGGGGGGCCTGGGCGGCGGCGCTGATCAGCTCGGTGTACCCAGAACATTCGATGAACAGCCGATCGGGATGGGTTTCCTGGAAGTATCCGGACCCGATCTGGGTGGTCGGGATGTGTGAGGCGATGGCCAGCACCGGGGCTCCGGATCGGTGCGCGTCGTACAGTCCGTTGATCAGATGCAGGTTGCCCGGCCCGCACGATCCCGCGCACACCGCCAGCTCTCCGGTGAGCTGCGCGTCCGCGGCGGCTGCGAATGCCGCAGCCTCCTCGTGGCGCACATGGATCCAATCGATCCCGCCCGACGCGGTGCCGCCGGTGCGGCGTACGGCATCGACTACCGGGTTCAGGCTGTCGCCGACGATCCCGTAGATCCGGCGGACACCCGCATCGACGAGTTGACCGACAAGCTGATCCGCGACTGTGGGTGCGGCCATCGCCGACCTACTTCCGTTCGAGGACGAAGACCGGGATCCGGCGATCGGTCTTGGCCTGGTAGTCGGCGTAGTCGGGGAAGGCAGCCACCGCTCGGTCCCACCACAGCGCCTTTTCGTCGCCGTGCAGCTCGCGCGCCACCATGTCGTACACCTCTGTGCCGTCCCGTAGCTCCACCTGAGGGTTCGCGATGACGTTGTAGTACCAGACCGGATGTTTCGGTGCCCCTCCGAGCGAGGCCACGACCGCGTACTCACCTTCGTGTTCGACACGCATCAACGGGGTCTTCCGCAACTTGCCGGTCTTGGCGCCACGTGTGGTGAGGACGACGACGGGCTTCCCGTTGAGGGTGGTACCGGCGGTGCCACCCGACGACTCGTAGGTCTCGACCTGATCGGCGGCCCACTTCGAAGGACTGGGTTCGTATTCTCCGGTGAGAGGCATGCATCCAGTGAACACCGTGACGTGACCCGCCACACCCCGGACCGAGAGTTCGTTGACCCGAATTCTTCTATGCGTCTACCCTGAAGGGGAACTTTCCTCAACCGGAGGTAACACTCGATGACGACCCTCGACCTGCCGCCGCGCAGGACCACTCGCGTGGCCGGTGTCGACATTGCCGGCACCGAATGGCCGCTCTACAAACTCGAGGCGCTTACCCTCGGCGCCCTGACGCTGCTGGTGCTGTTCGTCGTCACCACCGATCTTCAGGTAGCAGTGCTCGGCTCCGCACTTGCTGCGACCGTTACCTGGTTCGCACGCGGGATGTACTACCGCCGCCTCCGAAACACTGCACTTCGAAACACTGCACTTCGAAACACTGCACTTCGAAACACTGCACTTCGAAACACTGCACTTCGAAACACTGCACTTCGAAACACTGCACTTCGAAACACTGCACTTCGAGACACCGCTACCTGAACAGGCGGATGATCATCTCCACGTTCACACCACGTCGCCACGGGCAGGGTCCCGGCTAGTCGGCCTCGGCATCAGAGGTGTCGGACCTCGACTGTTCGGTCTGTTTCGGTGCGGCCGGCACGAATTCGCGCAGTTTCTGTACCACCGTCCCGTAGAATGCGTCGGTCGACGACGTCACGCTACTGACGAAGCTTGCTGACGTGCCCGAACGCCGGCTGCCCATCGGGAACGACTGTTCGAGACCGAACGAGACAATGTCGCCGGAGCGGCCGACGGTCAGCACCTTCGGATCGGCGCGCACCGCATCGAGATGATCACACGCCTCGTTTCCTCGTTCGGAGAACACAGCCTCGAGTTGGACGTCGCCGGGCGCACCATCGAGCTGTTTGAGCAACCACGACACGCGGCGCCCGGACGTTCCCTCGTTCGGTGCTTCGACGGTGGTGCGGCAGCGGATCTTGTTGGTCCGCACATCCGCGATCACCGTCAGATCTCCGGCCGTCTCCGGGATTCGGAGTACCGCCTCGAACACTCCATCAGTGGCCAATCTCGCGGCGACCGCTGCGTTGCGGGCGGCCGGATCGGAGTTGAACTTTCGGGGCAGGATGTGTCTGACGTTCACACCGAGCTCAGCGGTGAGCCGCAACGCCAGATGACGCGAGAGTGAGACCCAGGTGTCGGCCACCGTGGCAGCCTTCTGGTCGCCGCCACGGAGGGTGCCCGCTGTGACCGCGTCGCGCACCGTAACCCAATGCCGGCCCATATCGACGAACCCGACTGTCCCAGAACGCGGATGGTCGAGATAGCGCAGGAACTCGGACAGAATCCACGATTCGAGGTCGCTGTCGATTCCCCCATGCGAGAGCAGCATCCGTGCCTCGTGCGTTACTTCGGTCCAGGACAGGTGCCGGAGCGCCACCTTGGTGAGCTTACGACGATCCACTTCGACCGGCAGTTCCCCTGCACTGGCGGGAATATCGTTCGACAGGCTGACCACGACGTCGTACTTCCTCTTGCGCGCCACATCGAGGTAGCTCTCGAGCTGTTCCTTCTTCAGCTTGCCGCTACCCGTCTTCACCTCGAGCAGACCGGTCCACAGCCGGCTCCCACGAGACACTTTCAACACCGCGTCGGGGATCACTTTCGTCTCACCCCGCTCGTACTGGACCTCGACATAACCTTCGAAAGCCCCTGCCGGGGCGCCCACTCGGGCGCACACCGCCCGCGCGAAGGGCCGTACCGCCTGCATAGTTGCCACCAGCGCCGACGTCGCGCGTCGCTCCTGCTCCTCACCGCTGCCGACACCCGCAACCGAGAACAACCGCGCCGGTTGCCAGGCGTCGTTCTCGGCGAGAGTGAACTCGATCGGCTTCGACTTCTTCACTACACGTTTGGCGGTCCGGACACCCCGGGCCTTCTCCTTCGGCGCTGCGGCCGGCTCAGCAGGTTCCGAGAGCGGTGCTGCATCTTCGGGTGATTCCGCCGCGGCGGTGGTCTGCTCGGCGACGGACATGGTGACGTCCGAGTCCGGCGCGTCATCGATGTCGACACCGAAATCGGTTGCCAACCCGACAATCCCGGACTCCCAGCCTTGGCCGACCGCTCGGACCTTCCACTGATCGCTCCGGCGGTACACCTCGCCGAATACGAATGCAGACTCGGTGGTGGCATCGGCGGTGACGTGTTCCGCCAAGGTGTGCCCGGCGCCGTCGACCACGCGCAGAGCGAGCTTTCCGAGATCACCGAAGGCACCGGCGTCGACACTCCCGACGAGCGCAACCGAGTGCACGTCTGCGGGGACTACCGCCAGGTCGATCGCGATACGCGCCTGCGCCCCTTCCGCTGTCGCACTGACACCGAGGAACCGGACCGAGCCGTCCGCGGATTCCGGTTGGTTGTAGAACACGAAGTCTGAATCGGACCGGACTTTCCCGTCCGCATTCAGCAGCAACGCCGACGCATCGACTTCGACACCCGATTCAGCCCACCCGAGCACCACATCGATCTGCTGCACATCAGCACGCAGCGACAGGTTCTGGCCCTTGGACAACATCGGAAACTCCATCGGAACCCCCCTCTTCACCTGCGGGCACCAAGTGGCAGGTGTTGTACCGTCAGCCGAAGCGCCAGTATCTCCGAGATTCCGCAGAACCGGTGTCATCCACGTGAACGACAGCACCGTCACCGCACCTGTGCGCTTTTTCGTCCGGTGCCGACGATATTCACGTCACCAGTTCCGCTGAATGCTCGCAGCACCTACAGCGTGACTACAACGCATTGCAGGGTCGACGGTCGCGGTGTACCTGACGGACGCGCTCAGGTCGCCAGACAGCTCGGGCCGAGCAACGCCTTGAGGTCGCCCATCAAAGCCGACGAGGGTTCCACACGCAGGCTCTCGTCGAGCTTGAGCAGAGTCACCTTGCTGCCGGTGATCAGCCGCACGTGGACGTCCGCAGTACCGGGATGCCTGGTCAGCACATTCTTGAGTGCACCGACTTTGTCGGGGGTACACAGCCGGGTCGGCATCGCCACCGACACCGGTTTTGCCACCCCCACCTGGGACAGATCCGGTACCGCAAGATCGTTGGCGATCAGCGAGATCCGGTCGTCACGGATCGAGACGCGTGCCTTGACGAGCACCACCGAGTCCTCGACGACGTCCATGCCGTACACCGCGTACGACTGTGGGAAGAAGAGCACCTCGATACCACCGGTGAGGTCCTCGAGCTGCGCGGACGCCCACGCGAGGCCGTTCTTGTTGATGCGGCGGTTCACGGAGGCGAGAATGCCGCCCACCGTCACCTGAGTACCGTCCTTGAGGCCGCCTTCGAGGATCGCCGGTATCTGAGTGTCGGCCTGCGACGCGAGGACGTGCTCGACACCGTTGAGCGGATGGCCGGACACGTACAGGCCGAGCATCTCTCTTTCGAGCGCGAGGAGGTGCTTGCTGTCCCACTCCTCGTCGGGGATCCGGACGTTGAACACGGACGCCACCGATTCGTCGGCGTCGGCACCACCGAACAGGTCGAACTGTCCGATGGCCTCGGCCTTCTTGGTGCTCATCACGGCGTCGATGGCGTCGGCATGCACGAGCATCAGTCCCTTGCGGGGATGCTTCAGCGAGTCGAATCCGCCCGCCTTGATGAGCGATTCGGTGACCTTCTTGGTGCACGCGACCGTATCGATCTTGCCGAGATAGTCGGAGAAGTCGGTGTACCGGCCCTTCTCCTCACGTGCCTTTGCGATCGACGCCACAACGTTGGTGCCGACGTTGCGGACGGCGCCGAGCCCGAACCGGATGTCCTCACCGACCGAGGTGAAGTTGGTGTGCGATTCGTTGACGTCCGGCGGCAGCACGGTGATACCCATCTTGCGGCAGTCGGACAGATAGACGGCCGCCTTGTCCTTGTCGTCGCCGACGGAGGTGAGCAGACCGGCCATGTACTCGCCGGGATAGTTCGCCTTCAGGTAGGCCGTCCAGAACGACACGAGGCCGTAGCCTGCGGCGTGTGACTTGTTGAATGCGTATCCGGCGAACGGGAGGATCGTGTCCCACAGCGCCTTGATCGCGTCCTTGCCGTAGCCGTTGGCAAGCATGCCGGCTTCGAAACCCTCGAACTCTGCGGCGAGCACCTCCGCCTTCTTCTTACCCATTGCGCGACGCAGGATGTCTGCGCGTCCGAGAGAGTAGCCGGCCACCTTCTGAGCGATCTGCATGATCTGCTCCTGGTAGACGATCAGGCCGTAGGTGTCTTTGAGGATCTCCCTGAGCGGCTCCTCGAGCTCCGGATGGATCGGCTTGACCTCTTGCCTCCCGTTCTTACGGTCGGCGTAGTCGTTGTGCGCGTTCATGCCCATCGGGCCCGGCCGGTAGAGGGCCAGCACCGCGACGATGTCCTCGAAGCCCGTCGGCTGCATACGACGCAGCAGATCGCGCATCGCGCTGCCGTCGAGCTGGAACACCCCGAGTGTGTCGCCTCGGGCGAGTAGTTCGTAGGTCGCCGGATCCTCGAGCGGCAACGTGTCGAGATCGAGTTCGATCTCCCGGTTGTCCCGGATGTTGTCGATCGCGTCGCCGATGACCGTGAGGTTGCGCAGACCCAGGAAGTCCATCTTCAGCAGACCGATGGCCTCGCATGACGGGTAGTCCCAGCCGGTGATGATCGCGCCGTCCTGCGCGCGCTTCCACAGCGGGATCGCGTCCATGAGCGGCTCGGACGACATGATCACCGCACACGCATGCACACCCGCGTTGCGGATCAGGCCTTCGAGACCCTTCGCGGTCTGGTAGATCTTCGCGATGTCCGGGTTCGAGTCGATCAGCGATCGGACCTCGACGGCTTCCTTGTACCGCTCGTGCGACGGGTCGGTGATGCCGGAGACCGAGATGTCCTTGGCCATGATCGGCGGAGGAAGTGCCTTGGTGATCTGGTCGGCGATGGCGAAGCCCGGCTGACCGAACTGGACGCGCGCAGCGTCCTTGATCGCGGCCTTGGTCTTGATGGTGCCGAACGTGATGACCTGCGCGACCTTGTCGCTGCCCCACTTCTCGGTGGCGTAGCGGACCATCTCTCCGCGACGGCGATCGTCGAAGTCGATATCGATATCGGGCATCGACACGCGTTCGGGGTTGAGGAATCGCTCGAACAGCAGTCCGTGCGGGATGGGGTCGATGTTGGTGATACCCATCGCGTATGCCACAAGCGAGCCGGCGGCAGAACCACGACCCGGGCCGACACGGATCCCGACCTCACGTGCATGGTTGATGAGGTCGCCGACGACGAGGAAGTACGCCGGGAACCCCATCTCGTTGATGACACTGATCTCGTACTCGGCGCGCCGCAGGTACTCCTCGGGAACGGGCCCGTGCGGGAATCGGCGGTCGAGGCCGCGCATGACTTCCTTGTGCAGCCAGCTGGCCTGCGTCTCCCCTTCCGGAACCGGGAAGATCGGCATCCGATCGTGGTGCTCCCACACCTCCTTGTACGACTGCACGCGCTCGCCGATCAGCACGGTGTTGTCGCACGCACCGGGCACCTGGCTGTCCCACAGCTCACGCATCTCCTGCGCGGATTTGAGGTAGTAGCCGTCGCCGTCGAACTTGAACCGGGTGGGATCCGACAGGGTCTTACCGGTCTGGATGCACAGCAGCGCCTCGTGGTTCTCTGCGGCGTCCTTGGTGACGTAGTGGCAGTCGTTGGTGGCCAGTGGCGGGATCCCGAGTTTGTTGCTGATCTCGAGAAGCCCTTCGCGGACGCGTCGCTCGATCGAGAGCCCGTGGTCCATCAGTTCGAGGAAGAAGTTGTCCTTGCCCCAGATCTCCTGCCATTTCGCGGCGGCCTCGAGGGCCTCGCGGTCGTGGCCGAGCCGCAACCTCGTCTGGATCTCCCCCGAGGGGCACCCCGTGGTCGCGATGATCCCCTCGTGGTGCGTGGCGATGAGCTCCTCGTCCATGCGGGCCCACTTACCGAGCTGACCCTCGATGGACGCGAGCGAGGACAGTTTGAACAGGTTCCGCAACCCGGTGGCGTTCTCGGCGACCATCGTCATGTGCGTGTAGGCACCGGAACCCGACACGTCGTCGGACTTCTGGCTGGGATCGCCCCACTTCACACGCTTGGTGTTGAATCTCGATTCCGGTGCGACATACGCCTCGATCCCGATGATCGGCTTGATCCCGGCCTTCGTCGCAAGGTTGTAGAACTCGCTGGCGCCGTACATGTTTCCGTGGTCGGTCATGCCGACCGCCGTCATCTCGAGCCGTTGCGCCTCGTCGAACAACGGACCGAGCTTTGCGGCGCCGTCGAGCATCGAGTACTCGGTGTGATTGTGCAGATGAACGAACGAGTCAGCCACGCGTGCCTCTCCCGGAAAGTCTGTGGGCACCGACGAGTCTAGGCGCTCCCTACGACGTGATCCGACAGGCACACCGGTGTCCGACGGCACACCGGTGATGCGCGCTACTCGTCCCTCGTCGTGGCAGCCCGAAGGCCGCGCTCACGCCGCACGCGGATCAGCGCATCGATGCTGAACACCAACAGTGCCGCCCAGATGAGTGCGAATCCGATCCACCGCGAAGCGGGCATGTCTTCGTGCAGGACCAGGACGCCCCACGCCATCTGCAGACTCGGGGTGAGGTACTGCAGCATGCCCATCGTGGCGAGCGGCACCCGATGTGCAGCGGCCCCGAACAGCAACAACGGCGCCGCGGTCACCAGACCCGCCGACATCAGCAACAGCGAATGCCCGGCGCCGTGCCCGAAGAAGGTGCCTGTACCGGTGACACCGAGAAAGACGAGATAGGCCGCCGCGAGAGGCATTGCCACGACGCCCTCCCCCGCCAGGGACGTCCGAGGGTCGAGGGGCACGATCTTCTTGATCACGCCGTAGGACGCGAACGAGAATGCGAGAATCAGCGCGAGGAACGGCGGACGCCCGTAGTCGAAGGTGATCACCATCACCGCGACGGCCGCCGCGATCAACGCCACCATCTGCGCGGGCCGGAGCCGCTCGCGGAAGAACAACACACCGAACACAACGCTCACGAGCGGGTTGATGAAGTATCCGAGTGCCGCTTCGATGACCTGACCGGAGACCACCGCGTAGATATAGACACCCCAGTTGACGGCGATCGCCGTCGAGGCTGCCGCAACGAGCGCCCAGGTCCGCGCTCCGAGATGACGCAGGCCGGAGAGCCGACCGAGAACCGCGAGCAGAATCAGCATCAGGACGAGCGTCCACACCACGCGATGGGCGAGGATCTCCACCGCCCCTGCGGGCGCGAGCAGTCCGAAGAACGCCGGAAACAATCCCCAGGTGGCATACGCGCCGATGCCGCAGAGCACACCGGTGGCCTTCGGGTCATGTGGTTCGGTGGACAATCGTCGCTCCTACGGCTCGCCGTCGTCGGCGCCGGGCGCCACCGTGTCGATATGTTCGGGCAACAGTGGCCTCACCGAGAACCTTCCGGCCACGGCGTCCGGCGGCAACGCTTCCATCGCCCGGACTCCGGGGGCGGTGGCGACCTCTCTCAATTGGTCGCCGGCGCCCCGTACGACGATCCCCACCACACAGGCACAGCCGGCCGCGAGTCGATCAGCGGAGATCATGGCGATCCGAGCCGCGCGATCACTTCCCGCCGCGGCGCCGCGCAGTCGCCCCGCCGCCACGAGCGGAGCGCGCTGCAGCGCCTCCGGATGCGCCGACACGGCGACGGTGACGAGCGGGGTCTGCACGCGGTCGATCGGTACCCGAAACAGAACCTGTGCCACGCGCACGTAACCGGGCAGCGAGGCTACCGCTTCGACATCCATCGGTTCGGCGAAGGATACAAGCGCCCAACTCGGCTCGGACCCGAGCTCGACGAGACCCGACTCGGCCCGGCCCAGATAGTCGGAGACCTGTTCGCCGTTGTCGGGGCCGAGCGCGTCGGTGCTCACCGACGCCGGACGGACCGGATTGAGGACACCAGCGAGGAGCACCGCGAGCACCAACGCGGCCGTCGCCAACCACGGGAGGATCCGAGCCATGACTCAGGCGTTGCGCAACACGTCGAGGGCATTCTCGAGATCGGCCGGGTACTTGCTGGTGATCTCGACCCAGTTCCCGCGGGTCGGATGCGCAAATCCGAGGGAGCGGGCATGCAGCCACTGACGTTCCAGTCCGAGGCGAGCCGCAAGACGCGGGTCGGCGCCGTAGGTCAGGTCACCGCAGCACGGGTGCCGCAATGCGGAGAAGTGCACGCGGATCTGATGGGTCCGGCCGGTCTCGAGGTGGATGTCGAGCAGGCTCGCCGCCTGGAATGCCTCGACGGTGTCGTAGTGCGTGATGCTCGGTTTGCCGTCCGCCGTGACCGTGAACTTCCAGTCGCTGCCGCGGTGCCGGCCGATCGGGGCATCGATGGTGCCGCTACTCGGATCCGGGTGGCCCTGCACGAGGGCGTGGTACCGCTTGTCGATGGTGCGCTGTTTGAACGCTCGCTTGAGCACGGTGTACGCCCGCTCGGAGGTCGCGACGACCATGACACCCGACGTGCCGACGTCGAGCCGGTGCACGATGCCCTGCCGTTCGTGGGCACCGGAGGTCGAGATGCGAAAGCCCGCGGCGGCCAGACCACCGATGACCGTCGGCCCGGTCCAGCCGACACTCGCGTGCGCGGCCACACCGACCGGCTTGTCGACGGCGACGATGTCGTCGTCGGAGTAGAGGATCTCCATGCCTTCGACGGGCTTCGCCTCGATGGTCAGCGGCCGTGGAGGCTCGGGCAGGACCACTTCGAGCCATGATCCGGCCGAGAGGCGATCCGATTTGCCCATGGGGGCGCCGTCCATGATGACGGAGCCTTCCTCGGTGAGTGCGGCAACCACCGTCCGGGACAAGCCGAGCAGACGGGCCAGTCCGGCATCGACACGCATTGCATCGAGCCCGTCCGGTACGGGCATCGCCCGGGTTTCTCTCACTGACGTTTTTCCTTTCTGTCGGTTCCCGATTCGGTGTCCTGTGTGCTCTCCGGGTCGGCAGCGTCTGCAGATTCCGCTACGTCCCCCGAGTTCGCACGGCTGTCCCCCGAGTTCGCACGGCTTCCGTCCGGTTCGATCCCGAACACGGTCAACGCCACGAGCAGGATCGCGCCGCAGACGATCGCCGAGTCGGCGACGTTGAACACGGGCCACCATCCGACCGAGACGAAGTCCACGACGTGCCCCTGCAGGGGCCCGGGCGAGCGGAACAGCCGATCGGTGAGATTCCCGAGGGCACCGCCGAGCACCAATCCCAGTCCCAGTGCCCACCAGAGCGAGCGCAGCGTCCGCCCGACCTTGATCACACCGATGACGACACCGATCGCCACCAGTGTCAGCACCCACGTCATGCCCGTCGCCATCGAGAACGCGGCGCCGGGGTTGCGGATCAGGGTCAGCGTCACAGTGTCGCCGACGACCGAGATCGGGTCGAACGGGTCGATGTAGTGGACCGCCGCGATCTTCGTGAGCAGATCGGCAACGTAGATCACGAATGCCACGACGAGCAGATTGCGCAGCCGCCTCGGTCCCGCCGGCACTGTCACCGGGGGATCCTGTGCAGGCGGTTCCGGCGCACCGAACGCAGGATCGGGCCGGGAAGCTTCGTCACTCACCCCGCCATCATCCCCTACACGGCCGACGAAGCGGCCATCGCGCCCGTCGTGGCTACCCTGGGTGACGTGCCTGTGCTGTCGAGATTCACCTATACGAGGCCGTGCGCCTTCGCCGCCGTCCTGTCGCTCACTGCCCTCGTCACGGGATGCGGTGACACCCCTGACGGCACTCCCGCCGTCACCGCCGCGTCCTCGGCCGAGGTGACTGTGCCCGTGTCCGCTGTGACCGCGACAGTTCTCGATGCGGGAGCCGAACCCCGCGAAGTGGTGCGGTTGACGCCCGCGACCGGAACCGAACAGAGTGTGATCCTGACCACACGCTCCGAGGTTCATCAGCAGATCGGCGATCAAGCGGCACAGGACTTCTCCACGCCCGAACTGACGACACCACTGTCCGCCACGGTCGCGGAATCGGTTTCCGATGGAGCGCCCGGCACCGTGGTCGATCTCGTCCTCGGCGATGTCAGTACCCCAGACCCCCACCTCGAGACATCCCTCACCGAAGTCCGAGGATCCGGGGCCGGGTTGACGATGGGCCCCAACGGCGCGGTCAGTGCTCTACGCCTCGAGCCCGGGACCGCGGTACCCAATGTCGCGCGCTCGGCGCTCGAACAGGCCTTCTACCAAGCGGTCTACCGGATGGTGGCGTTCCCCGACGAAGCAATCGGTGTGGGCGCAGTGTGGGAGAGCCACCAGCAGGTGATGAGCGCCGGGATCACGATCGATCAGGTCGGCACGGCCACTCTCGTCTCGCGCGACGACAACCGGGTGCGAGTGGACATTCGTGTCGAACAGATTCCGCAGGAGTCGACGTGGATGCTGCCCAACGGGCAGGGGCAGCTGTCCGTCGAGCAATACACGATGGCCGGCGACGGAACTCTGACGATCGACCCGAGCAAGCCACTGCCCATTCAGGGTGACTTCACGGTGAGCGGCGATCAGACCTATCTCGACCCGAACGGAGCGACCCGGCTGTCGCAGTCGCAGGTGGACCGGGTCGGCTGGCACACTCCCGAAGCCTGAGCGGCACGACCACGTAGCCGGCGAGACGAGGGTGGCCGACGCGGATCTCCGCGTCGGCCACCCTCGTCATCTCACGAAGTGAGGTCGTGCTCAGGAAATTACGGGCACGCAGGCGTCTGCAGAGCCGCGAGCGACACGATCGCGCACGCGTTGTCCTGCGACAGCTTCCAGTAGCCGTCCTCAGCAACGAACATGACCGTGCCCGTGGAGACCTGATCACCGATGGTGGTCTCGATCCCGGCGGTCGCGGTGCCGTCCTCGTTGTCGTTGATGTCGATGATGGTGACCTGGGCTCCGGCCTGCTGCGCAGCTGCCGCAACCTGATCGATCAGGGTCGGGTCGAGCTCTGCACCCTGCACGAGATTCTGCTTCTCCTCGGCCGGGATGCTGCCGTCGAAGGCCTGGTCGAGCATGGTCTGCAGTTCCTCGACGGTGGGCACCGGCGGGTAGTCCGACGCAGGGGCCTCCGACGTCGTGGTCTCTGCCGTCGAGGTTGCCGCGGTCGTCTCGGTCGAGCCTCCGTCGTCCGAGCTGCAGGCAGTCATCGTGAGGGCGGCGGCGAGCGCCACCGTAGCGACGGTGATCTTGCGAAGCTTCAAAATTCTCGTCCTTCTCGTTCTCGAACGAACACGACGTTCGTGCTCGGTCATCCAGCAACGGATGGGTCCACCGCGACAGGCGGGTCGTCCGCAAGAGTACCCGGCGGTATCGAGAGCAACATGAGGGCAGCTGGAACACGTATCACTGCAGGCTCGAGAGTGGATCGGCGTGGTCCAGCAACGGATCTGCCTCGTCCAATGTCCGTGCAGGTCCCGGGCCGGTGGACCTCGTCTCGAACCGAATCGTGACGACACCGTGGCCCGACCCTTGAACCCAGCCGTGTCCGAAATCCGGATGCCGGACGTCGGTTCCGGGCCTCCACCGCCGATCCGGCTCCTGCGCAGGCTCGGATACGCCGTCGCCGACCGGGTCCTCCTGGGACGGCTCCGGTTCGAGCGAATCGAGTTCCGGGAACAGCGAATCCTGCGCAATGGCCGACAACCCCGCGAAACCGACGCCGACGAGCCTGATGGGCCCGACCTCGAGTGGATCCAGAGCGAGACGTTGAGCTGCGGCCGTGAGAACCTGCACGTCCTCGGTGGAATACGGCAACGTCGTCGACCGGGTGAGAATCGACATGTCGGACTTGCGCAGTTTGAGGACGACCGTCCGCGCGGCACGTCCATCCTTGCGTAGCCGCTGGTGTGCAGCAGTCGCACTGGTAGCCACCGCGCGCCGCAGGTGCGTCAGCGCCACGATGTCTGTCGGATAGGTGGTTTCGGCGCTGACCTGTTTGGCCTCGGCGCGTTCGACCACGGGGCGGTCGTCGAGTCCGTTCGCGAGCCTGTGCAGGCCGGGGCCGATGGTGGTGCCGAGAATGGAGGCGGCTTCGGTGACGGGCAATGCCGCAAGGTGGCCGATGGTGTCTATCCCCAGCTTGCGTAGCCGCTCCTCGGCCACCGGACCGATGCCCCACAGACTGCGCACGGGCAGGCTGTGCAGCAGCGTGAGTTCTTCCTCGGGCCGCACGACCAGCAGGCCGTCAGGCTTGGCCAGGCCCGACCCGATCTTTGCGATCTGTTTTCCCGAGCCCGCACCCACGGAGGCCACGAGACCCGTCTTCGCCAGGACCTCGGCCCGCAGCTCCGCACAGAAGTGGTCGGCGTCCTCGGCGGACGCCCCGGCCAGTTCGGCCGGTTCGCCGAACGCCTCGTCGAGCGAGAGTGTCTCGAGCACGGGCACGCGGGAACGGAGCGTGTCGAACACCGCGATGCTCAGCTCCCGATACACGACCCCGCGGGGAGGGAGCACCACGCCACCCGCCCCGACGAGCCTGCGTGCACGGCTCATCGGCATCGCCGAACGCGCACCGAATTCGCGCGCCTCGTAACTTGCGCCTGCCACGACCCCCCGCGCCCCGAGACCGCCGACCAGGACCGGCCGATCCCGAAGGGTCGGCCGGGTGAGCTGCTCGGCGGACGCGAAGAAGGCGTCGAGGTCCACGTGGAGGACCCAGCGCCGGTTCGCGGCGGTGGTCATCTCCCCAGGTTAGAGGGCCACGCCGACACACTGGTTCCCGGGCGTTCGAACGCGCAAGCACGACGCAAGAGACACGCAAGGGGCGTGCAATCGGGTGCGCGGACAGTGGCATCAGCAACCACGATCCGAAGGGCACCACGCATGAACCATTCGTCTCCCCCTGCCATCGAGGCCGACGGGCTGGTCAAACGTTTCGGCGCATTCACTGCCGTCGACGGCGTCAGCCTCACTGTCCCGACCGGTTCCGTCTACGGCGTGCTCGGTCCCAACGGCGCGGGCAAGACCACGACGATCCGTATGCTCGCCACCTTGCTGCGACCGGACGCCGGCAACGCGTGGGTCTTCGGGCACGACGTCGTCGCGGAACCGACGGCTGTGCGCTCGCTGGTCGGCGTCACCGGACAGTACGCGTCGGTCGACGAGGATCTGACCGCGACCGAGAACCTGATGATCTTCGCGCGCCTGCTGGGTCTGAGCCGCGCCGACTCCCGGCGAAAGACCCACGAGCTGCTCGAGGAGTTCGCGCTCGAGGACGCCGCGAGCAAATCACTGAAGTACTTCTCCGGCGGTATGCGTCGTCGTCTCGACCTGGCCGCCAGCCTCATCTCACAGCCGCCACTGTTGTTCCTCGACGAGCCGACCACCGGCCTCGACCCGCGAACCCGCGCCCAGATGTGGGACACGATCCGCAGGCTCGTCGCCGAAGGGTCCACAGTGCTCCTGACCACCCAGTACCTGGACGAGGCCGATCAACTCGCCGACCGGATCGCGGTGATCGATCACGGCCGTGTGATCGCGGACGGCACCGCCGACGACCTCAAGGCGTCGGTCGGGATGTCGTCGCTGCAACTGTCCCTGGTCGACCGCGCGGACGTCGAGGCGACCCGCGTGCTACTCACCGAAGCCCTGGGCGCCGACGTCGCCGTCAGCCCTGAGGCGGCCCGGCTCACCGCGCCCCTGACCGACACCTCGATCACCCCGGAGTTGCTGATCAGGTTGCGCGACAACGGCATCGTTGTCGACGAGATCACAGTCAGCAAACCCAGCCTGGACGAAGTGTTCCTGACCATCACCGGGCACGACGCCGATCCGGCAGTCACCCCCGACAACGAATCGAGCGTCGCATGACCACCACTCTTGCCACCGAACGACCCCGCGCCGCCTCCCGTCCGCTCCCCACTGCGCGCCACGTCGGGCTGCGCGACACCGTGGCGCAGTCCTTGACGATGGGATATCGCGGACTCGTCAAGGTCAAGCACAACCCCGAGCAGTTGTTCGACGTCGTGATCCAGCCGGTCATCTTCACGTTGATGTTCACCTACATCTTCGGTGGAGCCATTGCCGGCGACGTCGCGTCCTATCTCCCGATCATCATCCCGGGCATCCTGGTCCAGACCGTGATCACCGCGTCGGTCGTGACCGGCACCCAACTACGCGAAGACATGGACAAGGGGGTCTTCGACCGCTTCAAATCCCTTCCCATTGCCCGCATCTCGCCACTGGCGGGCGCTCTGGTCTCGGATATCGTCCGGTACGCGATTGCAACGACCATCACCTTCGTCATGGGGTACGCGATGGGATTCCGACCGGAAGGCGGCATCATCGGGGTCGTGGCCGCCGGCCTGCTGGTCGTCGTCTGCGCCTTTTCGATCAGCTGGATCTTCGCGCTGATGGGTGTGCTGATGAACAAGGCGTCGGCTGTGCAGGGCATCTCGATGCTCGTACTGTTCCCACTGACATTCATGTCCAACGCATTCGTACCCGCCGACACGATGCCTGGCTGGATGCAGACATTCGTGAGCATCAACCCGGTCTCACACCTGGTGACAGCCGTCCGAGATCTGGTGAACAACGGTCAGGTCGGCATGCCTCTGGTGTGGTCGCTGGTCGGTGCCGCGATCATCGTGGTGGTGTTCGCACCATTGGCCGTACGCGCGTACATGCGCGAGGCGTGATGTTGCCCACCACCCGCAAGTGATGCAGGACCCCTGTGGGCCTGCACTACTGGCGGTCACCGAGCGCCTCGAGGATCGAGGGCCGTGCGAGATGACGGGGCAATCCCGCGACCCCGGCGAGTGCCTCCTCGACACGCACGGCGCCGAGGGCGACACGGGCAAGGTCCAGATGCCGCGACACCTTCATCGACGGAAAGTCCTGCCGCGGAATTGCCCTCGTGGACAACGCCAACAACCGCAATCCACTCTCGGATCCGGTCGCGACATCGAAACTGCCGACCGCGCACGCCACTGCCCCGATCTGGGGCAGGTCGCGGTAACCCTCCTGACCGAGGTCTTCCCTCATCCTCGTTCCGAGCCAGTCGACGACGTCCCGTGCTTCGGCTGCGCGACCGGCGAGCACATGAGCGCCGATGGTCGCCGACACGACCAACGTCCCGAACGGGTCGGGAATGTCGTCGATGCCTGTGTCGGGCCATCCCATCAGCGCGAGCGCGGACCGGTAGCCGCGCAGTCCTGCGTCGATGTCACCGGACGCCAGGTCCACCTCGGCGCGGCTCGCGGCGAGTGCTGCCGTTCCCTGATTCCGATCATGCACGGTTGTGTCGTCGGGGTCGCCGACCTGATCCAACTCGCGGCGCGCCTCGTCGATGCGCCCCAGACCGACCAGCGCAGCAGCAATATAGCTGTGCAGAGCTGCGGACTCGTCGTATGCGTGCAGTTCCCGCAACTGTTCGGCACCGTCACGGTAGTAGGCCACTGCCTCCTCGTAACGGCCCGACTGCGCGGCGATGCTGCCGAGGTGCTGATTCACCATCGACACCGTCCACTCCTCCCCCGCAGCCAGGGCGAGCTCGAGCGCCGCCCGCCCGTCGATTCCGGAGCCGTACAGGTCTCCGTTGTTCTCCCGCAGGTTGGCCCGCACGATCAGCGCAGCGCCACGGGACGCCCGGTCGGGGTGCCGCACCGCGACGGCCAGCGCACGCGCGACACCCCGGCCGGACACCGGAAGCACCAGCAGCGCGGCGCCCGTGGCGATCATGGGTTCGAGATCGTCTCGGGTCCGGACGATTTCGCGGAGCCGGATACGGGTGAGGGCAAGCTCGCGACTGACGCCGCTGAACGACAGGACAGTGGCGACGAGCAAGTAACTCAATGCGAGGAGGTTTCCCGGTACCGCACGGGCTCCCGCGCCCCGGGGATCGAGGGCGAGGATCCGGGGAGACCAGGCGAGCACCTCGGAGTGCGTGCCGCGCAAGGTCCAGAGCATGCCGAGGACCGGGAACACCGTCAGTGCCACCCGGTCCTGCCCGCTGCTGAGCGCCTGTCTCAATACGGCGAGCAGGTTGTCGTGTTCGGTATCGACCACGCGTGAGACGGCGGTCTGGTCGCCGCCGAGGAACCTGCGCACGGCACCGCGGCAGAACTCGTCCGCCCAGTCGAACGTCCGGTCGAGGACGACGACCTCTTCGTCGCCGCGGGACAGCTGTTCCTCTCCGAACTCGCGGACGGTTTCGAGCATGAGATAGCGCAGACCTGCTCGTTCCTCGACGACGGTGAGCATCGATTGGGCCACCAGCCCCTCGATCGCGAATGCCGCATCGGCGACCTCACCCCATTGCGCGACGGTGACGGCGGCATCGAGTGTGAAGCCCGCCGGGAACCTGCACAACCGGCGCAGCGCTGCCTGCTGATCGGGTTCGAGGAGATTCCAGCTCCACTCGATGACCGCATATAGGGTGCGGTGTCGATGGGGTGACGTGCGGTCCCCCGAGCGCAGCAGCGTGAACCGGTCGGTGAGCCGGGCATTGATGTCCTCGACCGTCATGGTACGCACCCTCGCGGCGGCCAACTCGATCGCGAGCGGAAGACCGTCGAGAGTGCGGCAGAGCCGTGCCACTTCCGCGGGATCCAACCGCACCGACGGGCGCACGGCCTTCGCTCGGATACCGAAGAGCTCCGTTGCGGGTGATCCACTTTCCGCGATGTCAAGCGGAGACAGCGGGTACACGGCCTCGGCGGTGATCGCCATCGGAGCGCGACTCGTGGCGAGCACCGTCAGCTGCCCACTGGCCGCGACCAGGTCCGCGACGACCTCGGCAACGTCGTCGATCAGGTGTTCGCAGTTGTCGACGATCAGCAGCGACGGACGCGACGAGAGTGCCTCGCGCAACCTGTCACGCGCGTCGTGTACCCGCGCTCTGGTCAACACCGTCCCGGGAGTCAGCTCGACCTCACCGATCCCGAGGACGGAGCTGATCGCGGCGACCACGTCGGCTCCGTTGCGCAACGGAGCAAGCTCGACCAGCGCTACCGGGACATCTCGTGCTGCCCGAAGGCCGATCTCGTGCGCGAGACGGGTCTTTCCTGTGCCACCCGGACCGAGCACGGTGACCACGCGCGCATCTGCCAAAAGGCGCTCGACTTCGGCCAGATCTGCTTCGCGCCCGAGCAGCGCATTGGGCGCTGCGCGCAGTCCGACGGAACGCGGAATCATCGGCGCCGCGCCATGTTCCGGTTCGAGCGCGCGGTGCGTCCGTGCGTGTGTCTCCGCGTCGTCCGCCGGCGTCGAGGCGAACCTCGGTGACTCCCCCTTCAGGATCGCCGTATTGAGGTCGACCAACCGGGATGAGGGATCGGCACCGAGCCGGTCGGCAAGCCTGGTGCGGAGTCCGGCAAACACCTCGAGGGCTTCGCTGTCGAGCCCGAGACCGGCGAGCACCAGCATCAACTGGCCGTGGACCTGTTCGTCGACGGGCGCCCGCGCAGCGGCTGCACGAGCCAGCGGCAACGCCTGCTCCAGTTCGCCCATCGCCACTGTCGCGGCGAGTTCCACGGCATCGAGAGCAACTGCACGGGCAGTGGCCTCATCGGCGATCTCGCGGGCGAGGTCACCTGTCGCCAGATCCGCACCCGGCTCGCCGCGCCACAGAGTCCGTGCCTTCCGCACGGTCGCCACGGCGCCGGAGAGATCTCCGTCCGCACGCTGTTGCTGCGCGCGTTGCTCGCATGCTCGCACCAAGGTCAGATCGACCTGCATCCGGTCGAGGGCGAGTCGATACCCGGCGGGGCCCCTCTCGAGTACACCGTCGGGTAGCGCAGCGCGGAGCCGGGAGATCTGGGTGTGCAACGCGTTCGTCGGTGAGCGCGGGGGCTCGTCGCCCCACAGTTCTTCGATCAGCGACCGGGAACTGCACGAGCGTCCGGGCCGACGTGCCAGCGCCGCGAGGAGACTGCGGGCACGCAGGCCCGGCAGCGGGACCAGTTCGTCGCCGCGACGCGTCGCCACCTCACCCAACAGGGCCACTTCGACGCCGGTGAAGGCTGCCGCAATGGGGTCGTTCGAATCGTGGTGCACCTCCGCCGATACCAGTGCCACTACGCCTTGGTGATGGACACGCGCACACCCTCGCCGAGTTCGATCGGATCGCTCGCGGCCGCGGCGATCTCGAACGTCGTTGCGAGAACCTCACCGGCGATCAGATCGCGGTGACGGTCCGCCCACTCGGCGCGGTCGGCAGGGACCTCGAACTGCACCGAGATGCGATCCGAGACGTCGAGTCCGAGGTTGCGTCGCGCATCCTGCAGTTCGCGGATGCGGTCCTTCGCCCAGCCCTCGGCCTCGAGCTCCTCGGTGACGGTGGAGTCGAGCACCACCAGTCCGGCACCACCGGGCAGTGCCGCGGTCGACTCCGGTTCGGCAGCGACGAGACGCGTGGTGAACTCCTCCGGCAACAGTGTGATACCCGCAGCGGTGACAGTGCCGTCCGCGTTCTCGCTCCAGTCCCCCGACTTGACAGCCTTGATCACCTTCTGGACGTCCTTGCCGAGCCGCGGACCTGCCGCCCGGGCATTGACGACGACCTCGAACCGGCCGTGTGTCCCGACGTCGTCGGTGAGCACGACCTCCTTGACATTGACCTCGTCCTTCACCAGATCGACGAACGGATCCAACGCCGCAGCACCGGCACTGGCGACGGTGACCTGTGGCAGCGGCAGCCGCACCCGAAGCTGCTGGGCCTTGCGCAGCGACAGCACCGTCGAGCACACCGATCGCACGTCGTCCATGGCCGACACGAGGTCAGGATCGGCGGGGAGCTCTTCTGCAGCAGGCCAGTCGGCCAGATGTACAGAGCGACCGCCGGTCAGACCACGCCAGATCACCTCGGTCGCCAACGGCAACAGTGGGGCCGCAAGCCTGGTGACCACCTCGAGCACCGTGTGCAGGGTGTCGATCGCATCGGCGTCCTCATCCCAGAACCGCGACCGCGACCGCCGCACGTACCAGTTGGTCAGCGCGTCGCAGAAGGTCCGCACCTCGTCGCAGGCACCCGCGATGTCGATCACCTCGAGTGCCTCGGTCACGGACTCGCGGGTCTCGGCGAGTTTCGCCAGGATGTACCGATCGAGCACATGGGTCGAGTCGGTGCGCCACGTGCCGGCCTTCGGTGCGTACAGCTGCAGGAAGCTCCACGCGTTCCACAGCGGCAGCAGGGCCTGCCGCACCCCCTCGCGAATCCCCTGTTCCGTCACGACGAGGTTGCCGCCGCGCAGGATCGGCGACGACATGAGGAACCAGCGCATGGCGTCGGAGCCGTCGCGCGCGAACACCTCGTTGACGTCGGGGTAGTTGCCCTTCGACTTGCTCATCTTGAGCCCGTCCTCGCCGAGGACGATGCCGTGCGCGGCGACGCACTTGAACGCGGGTCGGTCGAACAGTGCGGTTGCGAGGACGTGCAGCGTGTAGAACCAGCCGCGGGTCTGCCCGTTGTACTCGACGATGAAATCGCCCGGGTAGTGCGCAGTGTCATCCCCCCTCGCTCCGCTCGACCCGATGAACCACTCGGTGTTCTCGAAGGGGTAATGCACCTGCGCGAACGGCATCGAACCCGACTCGAACCAGCAGTCCAGAACCTCCGGCACACGACGCATCGTCGACTTCCCGGTCGGGTCGTCCGGGTTGGGGCGCGTGAGCTGATCGATCATCGGCCGGTGCAGATCGCCCGGGCGCACACCGAAATCGCGCTCCAGTTCGTCGAGCGAACCGTAGACGTCCAGCCGGGGATAGTCGGGGTTGTCGGACACCCACGCGGGGATCGGACTGCCCCAGTAGCGGTTCCGGCTGATGTTCCAGTCGCGCGCACCCTCGAGCCATTTACCGAACTGGCCGTCGCGGATGTGCTCGGGGACCCAGGTGATCTCCTGGTTCAGTTCGACCATGCGTTCGCGGAACCGGGTGACGGCCACGAACCACGACGGCACGGCCATGTAGATCAACGGTTGACCGGACCGCCACGAATGCGGGTAGGAGTGCTCGATCGTCTCGTGCCGCAACAGCTTTCCTGCGGCCTTGAGATCCTTGATGATGACCGGGTTCGCGTCGAATACCTGCAACCCCTCGTAGGGCGGAACCATCGAGGTGAACCTACCGCCCGGATCGAGCGGCTGCACCAGTTCGATACCGTTGCGCTGGCAGTACTCCATGTCCTCTTCACCGAAAGCCGGTGCAAGGTGGACGATTCCGGTACCCGACTCGGTGGTCACATAATCTGCGGCGATCACCTGGTGGGCATTCTCACGGCCCACGAAGAAATCGAACGGTGGCTCGTACGCGAGCCCCACCAGATCGGTACCGGTGTATTCGGCCAGCACTTCGGGCTCATCGCCCAGCTCGCGGACGTAATGGCCGAGGCGATCCTTCGCCAGCAGGTAGGTCTTCGTCTGGTCGCCCTCACCCGCCCGGACCGCGACGTAGGTGATCTCGGGGTGCACCGCGATCGCGAGGTTCGACGGCAGCGTCCACGGCGTCGTGGTCCAGATCAGGGCATTGGCCCCGTCGAGTTCTGTGCCTGGCGCGCGCAGCACCATGTCGACGGTGACCGCCGGGTCCTGCCTCATCTTGTACGCGTCGTCGAGCCGGGTCTCCTGGTTCGACAGCGGCGTCTGCTCGTACCAGCTGTACGGCAGCACACGGAAGCCCTGGTAGATCAGGCCCTTGTCGTACAGAGACTTGAACGCCCACATGACCGACTCCATGAAGTCCAGGTCGAGCGTCTTGTAGTCGTTGTCGAAGTCCACCCAGCGAGCCTGCCTGGTGACGTAGTCGCGCCACTCACCCGTATAACGCAGCACCGACTGCTTGCAGTACGCGTTGAACTCGGCCAGGCCCATCGTGTCGATCTCGGACTTGTCCTTGATGCCGAGTTGCTTCTCGGCTTCGAGCTCGGCCGGGAGCCCGTGGGTGTCCCACCCGAATCGCCGGTCGACCTTCTTGCCGAGCATCGTCTGGAAACGCGGGACGACGTCCTTGACGTAACCGGTGAGCAGGTGACCGTAGTGCGGGAGCCCGTTGGCAAAGGGGGGCCCGTCGTAGAAGACGAACTCCTCGGCGCCCTCGCGATTGGCGATGGACGCTTTGAAGGTCTCGTCCTCGGCCCAGCCGGTGAGCACGCGTTCTTCGAGATCGGGGAAGTCGACACCGGCATCCTTGGCGACGCCGTAGTCGACCTTCGGATACCCGCCGGTCGCTGCAGTGGAATTGACGTTCTCGGTCACCGCGTGACTCCTCCGTGCCTCACATCCTCGGCACGGGGACGATCACCGCGCATTCTGCGCGGCCACCGCGGTACCACCCCGCTTGCACTCCCCGGAAGTATCCGACGGGGTGCCTCTTCGTTCGGGCTGTCACGGGCCCTACCCGTTCGGTTCTACTTGGTACCTCACAAGTGCATCCGCACCGGCTCGGCACTGTTCTTCCGAAGGCTCCCCGGTGATGGCCGGATCGACACCATCCCGCACACGCGGGAAACAGCAGTACGTGTACTGAACTCTACCGAACAGTACTCGTGCTGCCTATTGTAGGCAGCGCTGGTCATTCTCGTGAATCGTGCTGTTCATCGCCTCGGGTAGGCCGCGCACTCGGTGATGCGCGCCGACGAGAGGGTTTCACCGGAGTCGCCGGCTCCCGGGACGTGAGCGAGCTGGCAAGCAGGATCACTCCGCCCACGACACACACCGCAATACAACCCCAGGCCCACGCGATGGATCCGGTCATCAAGGCAATGACGAGAAGACCGAATCCGATCGCTGCGAGCACCAACGTCACGACGAGCACGACACCTCCTCAACCGAGGTGCGGAACCAGGCTCAGGACCTCGTTCAGCTGTTGCCCTTGGCGAAGGACGACGAGCCGAACGACGACGAGTTGGACTGGTTGAACGCATCCGCACCACTGTCCACCGGCACCGCGGAACCGCGCTGCTCGAGCTCTTCGAGCTGTGATTCGAGGTATGACTTCAGGCGCACGCGGTATTCGCGCTCGAACGTCTTCAGTCGTTCGATCCGGTCTTCGAGAACGGAGCGCTGCTGATTGATCGTCGCCATGATCTCGGTGTGCTTCTTCTCGGCGTCCGCCTGAAGGCCATCGGCCTTCTCCTTGGCCTGACGGAGCTGCGTCTCGGACCGCGTACGTGCATCGGAGAGCATCGCGTCGGACTTCTGGCGAGCATCGGCGATCATGGCCTCGCTGCGCGTACGCGCATCCGAGACGAGCTGCTCGGAGTTCGTGCGGGCGTTGCGCACCAACTCCTCGGCCTCCGTCTTGGCGTCGCCGGTGAGACGATCGGCCATCTCCTGGGCAAGGCCGAGAACCTTCGCGGCCTGCATGCTCGCATCACCGGACGGCGCGGCTGCCGCCACCGGAGCGGGAGTGGGTGCCGGGGCAGGTACCGGAGTGGGCTCCGGCTTGGGAGCCTCGGCGACCCTCGCCGGTTCCGACTTCGCCGACGACACTGCCGGTACGGCAGAGCGCGGCGCCTTCTTCGCCTCGGCAAGCTCCTGGTCGAGCTCCGCGACGCGCTGGCGCAGGTCGGCGTTCTCCTCGATCAGGGACGTCAACTCCTGCTCGACAAGATCGAGAAATGCATCGACCTCGTCCTCGTTGTATCCGCGCTTCCCGATCGGAGGCTTGCTGAACGCGACATTGTGCACATCAGCTGGTGTCAGCGGCATGGAAGGATCCCTTCACGCGTCAAATAAGCGGTCAAGCAGGCGTTCCGTAGTTCAGACAGTGCGTTACGCGTAGTGAAACCCACTGTATATGGCATTCCATTCTGGCACAGCGGAGCGTGCGAAGGCCCCGCGACGGCGCCACGACGGCGCATCTCAGATCCCCCCGCTACGCGGGATGAATGCCATCAGGAAGTACACGATGAACAGCAAGACCATGATGGATAGATCGAGCCGGATCCCACCCAGATTGAGCGGGGGTATCAGACGCCTGAGCAGCTTCACCGGCGGGTCGGTGACCGTGAAGATCGCTTCCAGGATCACCACGACGAATCCCGTCGGCTTCCAATCCCGCGCGAAGGTTCTGATGAACTCGACAATGATTCGTCCGATCAGCAGAAGCCAGAAGATGAACAGCAGGAAGTACAGCACATCGAATACGGCCACCCACCCACTCTGCCCGACAAACCCGACCCCTTCCAAACCGAAACGCCCGGCCTGCAGTTATCTGCATCACGCCGGGCGTTCGGTGTGCGTTTCGAGGGAGGAACGAGCACGGTGCCCGGACGCGGCACCGCGTGCACTATTGCTGACTGTAGAAGCCTGTCTCGGCGATACGACGGCGCTCCTCCGCAGAGACATCGATGTCGGCGGGTGAGAGCAGGAAGACCTTCGTCGCGACCTTGTCGAACGACCCACGCAAAGCGAATGCCAGTCCGGCCGCGAAGTCGACCAACCGCTTCGCATCGGCATTGCTCATCTCGACGAGATCCATGATCACCGGGGTCCCGTCGCGGAACCGCTCACCGATCGTGCGTGCCTCGCCGTAATCGCGTGGACGCAGCGTCGTGATCTTCGACAACGGACCTCCTTCATCGAACAGCGCGCCGCGCCGCGCCTCGGTCCGCTCGAGCCGCGACTCCGCAGCCATCGTCGACCGTGCAGGGGAACGCGCCGGAGCCGCCGCCGGACGGGGGGCTCGGGCAGTGATCGGCTCGACACGGGCACTGCGCGCCGGCGGGTCGTACCGATCGAAGTCGTCTTCCACGAAATCACGCTCGGGCTCGTCACGACGCGGAGCGGGATACTCCTCTCGACGCGGCGCGGCATACCCGCCGTACGGCTGTTCACCGTAGTCGCGCTCACGACGCGGGCTCGCCGGATCGTCGAGGTAGTCGTCCTCGTAGTCCTCGAGCGGAACCATTCCGAAGTAGGCCTTGAACTTGTGGAGCGTGCTCATCGATCGCCCTTCCCTCGCGCGGCGGTTGGAATTCAGGCTAACGGTCTCGAACCCAACACTCCCGTTCCGACACGCACGCATGTCGAACGGTGGCGTACAGCATGTTCGAGATCACCCGACATCCCGGCAGACAGCTCGCGTGCCTCGGGGTGCTGTTGCCGCAGCCGCTCCCCCAGTTGCGCGAGCACCTCGAACGAGGCGTCGACGTCGGCGCCCAGCGGAGGCACTCCCATCAGACCTGCCAGTTCCAGACCGTCGGCCGCGGCCACCGCATCCGCGAGAGCATCGAGACCGTCCGCGGGGACACCACCGCGCTGCGGGTCGCCATCCAGACTGACCTGCAGTAACACCCGCAACGATGCAGTCCGGTCACCGGCGTCGATCGCCGCTGTCACCCCGTTGGAGAGGGCGCCTGCGAGCCGCGCGCTGTCGACCGAATGCACCGTGTGCGCCCAGCGCGCAACAGCACGGGCCTTGTTCCGTTGCAGCCGCCCGATCATGTGCCACTGCACGGTCGGGTCGGGTACCTCTGCCCGGAACTCCTCGATCTTGGCGTGTGCTTCCTGCTCACGTGATTCCCCGAACGTGCGGCAACCCAGCTCGTACAGCAGGACAGCGTCCGACGCCGGGAAATACTTGGTGACGGTCAGCAGCCCGACATCGGACGGGTCGCGTCCACAGGCGCGTGCCGCATCGTCCAACCGACGCCGTACCGAGGCAAGCCCGCGTGCCAGCTCCTCGCGCCGGGTCTGCTGCGCCTCGTCGCTCACTGCGGATCTTCCTCGAGCCAGATGACGGAGGCCAGCCTTCCGGTCGGCGCGTCTCGGCGGTGGCTGAACAACGTCGGGTCCTCGATGGTGCATCGTGGGTCCTCGGCCACGGCCGCGACACCGTGATCGAGCAATTGCCTGCGCAGGCCGGCGCGAAGATCCAACCCGGCCGTGCCTTCGACGGTGCGTGTTGCACTACCGGGAAGATGTGCTTCCACGTCGTCGCGCATCGCAGCCGGTACCTCGTATCGGCGGCCACTCGCTGCTGGGCCCAGGAACGCCCCGATCCGGTCCGCGCGTGCACCGAGTTCGATCATCGCGTCGAGAACACGCGGGACGATGCCGATGCGCGCGCCGATGCGTCCAGCATGTACTGCGGCCACGACACCGGCTTCCTCATCGGAGAGGAGCACCGACACGCAGTCGGCGCTGAGGGTGGCGAGCGCGAGCCCGGTCACAGTGGTGACGAGTGCGTCGGTCGCGGGAACCGGCTCCGTGACCGGCCCCTCCACCACCGTGACGTTGCGGCTGTGGATCTGCTCCATCCACACGAACCGTTCGGGTGGCAATCCGACGACCGCAGCCAGACGCTGCCGATTGGCTGCGACGGCTGCGGGATCGTCTCCTACGTGGTCACCGAGGTTGAAGGAGTCGTAAGGAGGGGCCGAGACCCCGCCGGTTCGTGTGGTCACGACCCGGCGGGCACGTACCCCGGGGCTAGGCGCCGTCAACGCCGCATGAAGATCGGCACGTCCACGTCGTCGTCGCCCTCGTCGTCGACGTCGACCGAGCGCGCAGAACCCCCTCCCGCCGGGGGAAGTCCGCCCGAGGCCGGAGCCGGCTCACGAACCGGCGCTTCGTCGGCACCGCCCCGATCGGGTCGGCCCAGCTCACCTGCGCGACCCGCGCCGATGGCGCCGGGCCGGGAACTCTGCTGCGGGTTCTGCTGCGACTGCTGACCCTGCTGCTGGCCGGGGCCTGCTTCGACGGGACGCCGAGTCGGTGTGCCTCCGTCGAAGCCGGCAGCGATCACCGTGACCCGCACCTCGTCGCCGAGCGAGTCGTCGATGACGGTGCCGAAGATGATGTTGGCGTCGATGTGCGCAGCTTCCTGTACCAGCGACGCTGCTTCGTTGATCTCGAACAACCCGAGGTCGGAGCCACCGGCGATCGACAGCAGCACGCCGCGCGCACCCTCCATCGACGCTTCGAGGAGAGGCGAGTTGATCGCGGCTTCCGCCGCCTTGATCGCGCGCCCTTCACCCCGCGACGAACCGATCCCCATGAGTGCACTACCCGCTCCGGACATGACGCCCTTGACGTCGGCGAAGTCGACGTTGATCAGACCGGGGGTGGTGATGAGGTCGGTGATGCCCTGAACACCGTTGAGAAGGACCTCGTCGGCGGACCGGAATGCGTCCATGAGGCTCACGGCAGCGTCGCCGAGCTGGAGCAGCCGGTCGTTGGGGATCACGATGAGGGTGTCGCACGATTCGCGCAGCGTCTGGATGCCGGTGTCTGCCTGACCGCCACGCCGCTTGCCTTCGAACGAGAAAGGTCGTGTGACAACACCGACCGTGAGTGCACCGAGCTTGCGCGCGATGCTGGCCACGACGGGTGCACCGCCGGTACCGGTGCCACCGCCCTCACCGGCAGTGACGAAGACCATATCGGCGCCCTTGAGCACCTCTTCGATCTCGTCCTTGTGGTCTTCGGCAGCCTTGCGACCCACTTCGGGGTCTGCACCGGCGCCGAGGCCGCGGGTCAATTCGCGTCCGACGTCCAGTTTGACGTCGGCGTCGGACATCAGGAGTGCCTGTGCATCGGTGTTGACCGCGATGAACTCGACTCCCTTGAGTCCCTGCTCGATCATGCGGTTGACCGCGTTCACGCCGCCACCGCCGATACCGACGACCTTTATTACGGCGAGGTAGTTGTGCGGGGGCGTCATGGGCTCTCGCCTTCCTGGGATTTCGGGTTCATACTTCGATCGATCTACACGAGGTACCCGGCCAAACCCTCAACCATAGCTTGAAGGTTATGTCAAGTACCCGACTGCTGCGAAACGCTATGGCACGGCAGCCCGAATCCGCCAGCAGACTCGCCGACGACACGCCACCAATTTCACACCGACCACCTCACCGCACCGTCGGAAGGTCCGGACTGGCGACATCGAACTGCTGACCGGGCTGTGTCAGGAGCGGCAGAATCACTGCAGCCTTGCGATCCGAACGGTCCACGCCACCCCACACGACCACTCGGCCGTCGACCAGGATGAGGGAAATGTCCGAGTCCGAGCCTGCCGCGACCTCCTGCACCTGCACCGCCAGCTCCGGTGGCAGCAGTCCGACGACCTCTACCGCCGCCGCCGTCGCGGGGTCGCCGGTGCCCGGAGATCCTGTGACCAGTCGGGGAGTCAGTAGCGGTGGCGGCTCCACCGCGAAGTCCACACCTTCCGCGTCGATGGAGTGCGTGCCGTCCTGTCCGTCGAAGTACACCACGGCGATACGTTCGACGATGGTCACCCGCACGGTCGACGGGTAGACCCGCTGCACCCGGACCGTCGCGGCGCGAGGTAGCGCGGACGCGACACGTTGCGCGACTTCGGCCGTGTCCACCTGAAGCAGCGGTGTCCCGTCTGCGATCTCGAGGCTCGAGACGACTTCTTCCCGGGTGATGACGTCGTTTCCGGTCACCTCCACCGAGCGCACCGACAGTAACGGCGAGGTCCATGCCACCACGATCGCTACGAGCAGCGCGATGACCACGATTCCACCGATGAGCACCGTGCGCAGCCGCACCGAACGGCCCGAGGGGCGCCTTGCTGCGTTGCTCACCCCGGTGGCCTCGTCGCGCGCGGATTTCCTGGCACGGCGAACTGTTGCGCGCTCGTCGCGCCGCGTGCGCCCGCTGCGCGACGCTCGACGCTCGGTGGTCTTCGTGGAATCGGGTGTCACGATCCGATCGGCCCCGTTCCAGCGCCTGTCGACCGGAAGCGGCCGGGCTTGCTGTGCAGAGCGTCGAGGATCTGGCGTCCGAGCATCGTGACGTCACCCGCGCCCATCGTGATGACGATGTCGCCGGGGCGGCTCAGCCGGGCCACCTGGCGAGGTACGAGCGACAGGTCGGGTTGGTAGTGCACCGGCTTCGACACCGCCTGCGCGACCAGCGCCCCGCTTACGCCGGGAATCGGTTCCTCGCGGGCCCCGTAGACGTCGAGGACCACCACTTCGTCGGCGAGGTCGAGCGCGGCACCGAACTCCGTCGCGAACGTTTCGGTGCGTGTGTACAGGTGCGGCTGGAAGACGACTATCACTCGGGGTCGCTCGGTTCCGGACTCCGTGTAGCGCAACGGCTCGCCCGCCACGAGCTCCGCGGCCGCAGCGAGGACGGCACGCACCTCGGTGGGGTGATGCGCGTAGTCGTCGAACACTCGCACACCTTGTTCGCGCCCACTGAACTGAAACCGTCGGTGGACACCGCCGAACCCCGCGAGCCCTTCGATCGCCTCGTCCACGGACGCTCCGGATTCGAGCGCTGCGAGCAGGGCTGCGAGCGCATTGAGAGCCATGTGCCGGCCGGGTACCGACAGGCGCACGGTGCGCGGAGCGTCCTCGCCGGCGAGATGGAACTCGGCGACGCCGCCGATATCCTTCGCCTCCCACGCCAGCAGGCGTACTCCGACCGGGACACCACGGACGGTCTCGCCCGTGCCGATGACGTCGGCCGTGCCGTACCCGGCAATCCGGAGATCGGTACGACCGAGTGCGACGACGCGCTCGGCGAGTGCGGCGGACCCGGCGTCGTCGAGGCAGACGATGAGCAGGCCACCCGGGACTATCTTGGCGATGAAGTCGTCGAACACCTTGGTGTATGCCTCGGCGGTACCGAAGAAGTCCAGGTGATCGGGTTCGACGTTCGTGACGATCACGACGTTCGGGTCGTACTGCAGCAGCGAGCCGTCGCTCTCGTCGGCTTCCGCGACGAAGACGTCGCCGCTGCCGTGGTGGGCGTTGGTGCCGGATTCGTTGAGTTCGCCACCGACCGCGAACGACGGGTCGAATCCGCAGTGTTGGAGGGTCACCACCAGCATCGACGTGGTCGATGTCTTGCCGTGCGTGCCGGACACCAGGTACGTGCGGTAGTCGTGCATGAGTGCGGCGAGCACTGCGGGTCGCAGCAGAACGGGGATGCCCCGCTCACGGGCGGCGACGAGTTCGGGATTGTTCTTCGGGATCGCGGCGTGCGTCGTGACGACCGCGGTCGGTCCGCCGTCGATCAGGTCGAGTGCGTCGGCGTGATGACCGATCCGCACCTGCGCTCCCCGAGCGCGGAGGGCCAGAACCCCTCGGCTCTCCTTCGCATCCGATCCGGACACCTCACCACCACGAGCGAGCAGGATCCGGGCGATGCCCGACATTCCCGCACCGCCGATCCCCACCATGTGCACCCGCTGAAGTTCCGCGGGCAGCTGCGCGCTCATTCTCGACTCCTGTTCGGTTCCGCGCCGGCGACCTCGAGCACGATTCGAGCCACTTCGGCTGCGGCACTGCGATGTCCGGCGGCTGCCGCGTTTCGTCCCATCTCGGCGAGCCGACCGGGATCACCCAGCAACGGCGTGACCGTGTCGGCCACGAACGCCGGCGTGAGCTCGGCGTCTGCCACGATCATTCCACCACCTGCCGCCACGATCGGCCGGGCGTTGAGTTCCTGCTCGCCGTTCCCGTGCGGTAAGGGCACGTATACCGCCGGTAACCCCACTGCGGAGACCTCGGCCACCGTCATCGCTCCGGAGCGGCAGACCACCGCGTCCGCCGCCGAATAGGCGAGGTCCATGCGTTCGAGATACGGCACAGCCACATAGGGGGCCTTGGCGTGACCCGGATGGGCGGGGACGTCGACGGTGTTCTTCGGACCGTGGGCGTGCAGGACAGCGACACCGGCCGCTGCGAGTCCGGCCGCGGCACCGACCACTGCGTCGTTGAGCGACCGTGCGCCCTGCGAGCCTCCGAACACCAGCAGCACCGGCACGTCGTCGGGGAGTCCGAAGTGGCGACGTGCTTCGGTACGCAGCGATGCGCGGTCGAGTTCGGTGATCGAGGATCGCACCGGGATCCCCACGATCTCGGCCTCGTCCTTCCTCCTGATGCCGGATCCGGGAACGGCAGCGAGCACCCGGGCGGCGCGCAGGGCGCCGATCTTGTTGGCGATTCCTGCGCTGGCATTCGCCTCGTGGACGATGACGGGGATGCGACGTCGGCGACGCAATGCTCCCCGGCCTGCCGCGAGGTAGGCGGGGAGCGCGACATAACCACCGAATCCGACGACGACGTCCGCATCGACCCGGTCGAGCACCTCGCGGGTGTGCCGGACGGACGCCACCACTCGCGCGGGGAGCCGGAGGAGGTCGAGCGTGGGTTTGCGTGGCAGCGGCACCGGGGGGATCAGTTCGAGCGGGTACCCGCGGCGCGGCACCAGAGTCGTCTCGAGGCCACGTGAGGTTCCGAGGGCGGTCACGGCAGCGCCCGGGATCAGTTCACGAATCGCGTCGGCCACCGCGAGGGCCGGCTCGATGTGCCCCGCTGTACCGCCTCCTGCCACCACCACGGACAGTCCTGGCTTGTCCCCACTCACCTACGATTTCCTCGCTCTCCGGTCCTGCCATTACCGTCGCGCCTTCGTGTGTTCTGCGAAGCCGCGCGGCCGTTGTTCGTGCGTTCTGTTCGAGAGCCACGGGCGCGAGCGCCCTCGGCATCACGGGCGCGAGCGCCCTCGGCATCACGGGCGCGAGCGCCCCCGGCATCACGACCGCGAGCGCCCCCGGCATCACGACCGCGAGCGCCCCCGGCATCACGACCGCGAGCGCCCTCGGCATCACGACCGCGAGCGCTGTCCGCGGCGCGCCGGCGGGTTGCTGTACCCGCGGGTGCTCGTTGTGTCCGCGTTGCCAGTGCAGTTCCAGTTCCGCCGGCGCGGGGGTTGCCGCGACCACGCGGCGGCTTCGCTCGGCGGGGCGCCCCGCCTGGTGCGTCACTGCGTGTGGGGCGGTAGGCCTCGGGTTTGCGGATCTTCATGATCCGCGCCAGCCTCCCGTCCTGGCCGGCGTGTAGTGCTGCGATCGCCTCCGGTTCGTGTCTTGCGGCGTTCGCAATCAGGCCGAACATGAGGAGGGTGGTGGCGGTGGAGGTGCCGCCTGCCGATACCAGCGGAAGCTGCAGGCCGGTCACGGGCAGCAGTCCGACGACGTAGCCGACGTTGATGAATGCCTGGCCGATGATCCACACCGTGGCAGTGGCGGTGAACAACCGGAGGAACGGATCGACCGAGCGCATGGCGATGCGCAGGCCCACGTAGGCGAAGAGGGCGAACAGGCCGATGACGGCGACACCACCGATGAAGCCGAGTTCTTCGCCGATGATCGCGAAGATGAAGTCGTTGTGGGCGTTCGGCAGGTAGCTCCATTTGGCGCGGCTCTGACCGAGTCCTCGACCCCAGATGCCGCCGTCGGCGAGGGAGAAGCGTGCCTGTCGTGCTTGGTAACCGGCGCCTTGTGGGTCGTCGCCCGGGTTGAAGAAGGCACGGACGCGCGCCGAGCGATACCCGGCGGTCAATGCGAGGACTGCGGCACTCGCGACGGCAGTACCGACGATTCCGAGGAAGATCTTCAGAGGCAGGCCTGCAAACCACAGCAGGGCCAGCACGACGATGATGAGTGAGACGGTCGTCCCGAGGTCGGGCTGCAGGACGATGAGGATGGTCACCAGCAGTGCCGCGGGAACGAGCGGCACGATCATCTCTTTGAGGGTGGAGTTCTCCCCGCGCCTCGAGGCCAGTATGTGGGCACCCCACATCGCGATCGTGATCTTCGCGATCTCCGATGGCTGCAGGGATATACCTGCGACCACGAACCATCCGCGGGTGCCCTGTGATTCGGTTCCGATTCCGGGGATCAGCACGAGCACGAGCAGCACCACCGACACCGCGAACGCCGGGAATGCGAACCGGCGCATCGTGCGCACCGGGATCTGCAGGGCAACATAGAAGGCGACGAAGCCGACGCAGGCGAACACGATCTGCGATGTGAACATCCGGTACGGCGAGTCCTCTGCCGCTACCGCTTCCACGCTCGACGACGAGAGCACCATCACGAGGCCCAGGACCGTGAGCAGCACGGCGATGGTGACGACGAGGTGGAACGACGCGAGGGGTCGCGCCATCCACAATCCGATCCGGCCGCGCGCGGTCGGTAATGGTGAGCTGCCCTGCGGCGAGGTCACCGGGGTGTCCCGCTCCCGCGCAGTTCGTCGACCGCGGCCGCGAAACTGCGTCCACGCTGGGCGTAGTCGGCGAACATGTCGAGCGACGCCGCGGCCGGCGCCAGCAGGACCGCGTGTCCCGGGGACGCGAGTGCGGCAGCCTCACGAACCGCGATACGCATCGCGGCGGGTCCGTCGGCGCCGGGTGCGCTCACCCGACGTAGCTCCGGTGTGGGTCCGCTACCTTGCTTCGCTCCACTGCCCTGCCCCGGTTCACCGTCCTGACCGAGTTCACTGCCCTCACTGCTCATTGCCCCATCGTCGCGCGTGTCGACCAGGACCACGGGGACGCCGGGGGCGTGTCGTGCCAGAGCGTCGGCGATCAGGCCGGCGTCGCGCCCGAGCAGAACGGCCCCGGTCAGTCGCGGCGCGACATCGGCGACCAGGTCGTCGACGCGCGCGCCCTTGAGCAATCCGCCTGCGATCCACACGACGGCGTCGCGGGCGAGCAGGGAACTTCGGGCCGCGTGCGGGTTGGTGGCCTTCGAGTCGTCGATGTAATCGACGCCGGCGACGGTGCCCACCGGTGCGGCACGGTGCGGACCGACCTGGTGTCGGCGCAATCCGTCGTGCACCGCCGCTTCCGGTACGTCGATCGCGCGGGCCAGTGCGGCGGCGGCCAGCGCGTCGGACAGACCGGCCGGGCCGGCCGGGGTCACGTCGGCGACCGACGCGAGGACGGCGGAGTCGGCGAAGGCTCGGTCGACGAGCACGTCTCCGCTGATGCCGAGCTGCCCTGCGTCCGGGTATCCGAGGGTGAACCCAACAGTGAGTACGGACTGGGAGCGATCGCGGAGTCCACCGGCGATCTGGTCGTCGAGTCCGAGGACTCCGACCGCGCCGGTCAGTGCGCCGAGCTTGGCGTCGATGTAGTTCTCGATGCCACCGTGCCAGTCGAGGTGGTCTTCGGCGATGTTGAGGATGACGCCGGCCGCGGGCCGCACGGAAGGCGCCCAGTGGAGTTGGAACGACGACAGTTCGACGGCGAGGACGTCGGCTCGACGATCGTCACGCCGCAACGCGTCCAGTACGGGCAGGCCGATGTTGCCGCATGCCACGGACGAGATACCGGCCGATTCGAGGATCGCGTGCAGCATCATCGTCGTGGTCGTCTTGCCGTTCGTACCGGTCACGACGAGCCACCGCCTGACCGGGCCGTAGATCTCGGCCTGGTCGATGCGCCACGACAGTTCTATGTCGCCCCAGATGGGGACCGCGGCGCCTGCAGCACGCGAGAGCAGCGGCGCGTCGGGTGGGAAGCCGGGGCTTGTGACGACGAGGGCGAACTCGCGCATGGTTCCGGAGTTGTCGTCCGCGGTGTCGTCGAGCAAGGCGTCGAGTTCGATGGTGTCGGCGCCGAGCTCGACGGAGTGTGCCAGCGCGTCGGGATTGCGGTCGGTGACGGTCACGCGAGCACCGAGATCGAGCAGTGGCCTGATAGTGGCGCGACCCGAGATCCCGGCACCGGCGACGAGAACGCGCGCTCCGTGCAGTCGCTGCAGTTCATCCGTCACGATGTCAGTCTCCGATCGCCGCAAGGTACTCGCTGTAGAACAGCGCAAGGCCCATGGCCGACGCGATTCCGGCAAGCAACCAGAATCTGATGATCACCGTGGTTTCGGCCCACCCACCGAGCTCGAAATGATGATGGAACGGCGCCATCCGGAAGACGCGGCGTCTGCTGGAGCGGAAGACCGCCACCTGGATGACCACCGAGGCGGCCTCTGCGACGAACAATGCACCGATGACGACCATGAGGAGCTCGGTCCGGGTGGTGACCGACAGGCCGGCGAGCATGCCGCCGAGGGCGAGCGAACCGGTGTCGCCCATGAAAATTTTTGCAGGTGCTGCGTTCCACCACAGGAAGCCGAGGCAGGCCGCGCCCCCGGCAGCGCACAGAAGTGCCAGATCGAGCGGGTCGCGTACGTCGTAGCATCCGGCGGTGGGCTCCACCGCGCACGCGTTCCGGTACTGCCAGAAGGTGATGATCACGTACGCGCCGAGCACGAGCGCCATCGCACCCGCGGCAAGTCCGTCGAGTCCGTCCGTGAGGTTCACGGCGTTCGACCAGGCGCTCACGAGCAGGTAGACGAAAAGGATGAAGACGATCGATCCCATCGACACGGTCGCGATGTCGCGCACGTACGACAGATCGGTACTCGCCGGGGACAGGCCGTCGGAATTGCGGAACTGAAGCGCCAGGATACCGAACACCACTGCGACGATCAGCTGGCCGACCAGCTTCGCGGTCTTGTTCAGACCGAGATTCCGCTGTTTGCGGATCTTGATGAAGTCGTCGAGGAACCCGACGCCGCCCAGCGCGGTGGTCAGTCCCAGCACCAACAGACCCGAGGCGGACGGTCCTTCCGCGTCGTAGGCCAGACCGATCAGGTGCGAGCCCCAGTACCCGGCCCACAGACCCGCGAGGATCGCGACTCCACCCATGGTGGGTGTACCGCGCTTCGCCTGATGGCTCTGCGGTCCTTCGACCCGGATCTCCTGTCCGAAGCCCTGCCGGGAGAACGCCTTGATCAACACGGGCGTGAGCAGAATCGACACCGCGAGTGCAATACCCGCGGCGAATAGGATCTGTCTCACCGTGCAGCCTCCGTCTCCAGAACAGCGTTGTCATTTCCGAGCAGAGCCTCAGCGACCGACCACAGGCCGACCGACTGCGACGCTTTTACCAACACGATGTCGCCGGGGCCGACCTCGTCACGCAGAAGCGCGATCGCTGCGTCGGCATCGGGCACGTGGCTTGCTTCCTCGCCCCAGGATCCTTCCATCACCGCACCCTGGAAAAGCCCCCGGACCGGTCTCGTCGCACCGACCGCGACGATGCGAGTGATGTCGAGGCGCACAGCGAATCGGCCGATTGCGTCGTGCTCGACGACGGAATCGTCGCCCAGCTCCCCCATTTCACCGAGAACGGCGAAGGTCCGACGCCGGGTCGGTCCGCTGCGGGCCACAGTTGCGAGAGCCTTGAGTGCTGCTCGCATCGAATCCGGGTTCGCGTTGTACGCGTCGTCGATGACCGTGACTCCGTCGGCACGAGTCGTCACGGCCATCCGATGCGCCGAGACCGGAGCTGCGCCGGACAGGGCGGCGGCGGCCTGTTGTGGCGTGGCGCCGCATTCGAGTGCGATCGCGATCGCAGTGAGCGCGTTTCCGACCTGGTGCTCCCCGTGCACGGCAAGCGTGACCGGTACACACTGCTCGTTTCCGGTCGCGTGGTCGGTGATCACGAGGGTGAACGTCGCTCGGGCGTCGCCGTCGAGGGTGATGTCGGCGGCCGCGACCGCGGCCGTGGCGGAGCTTCCGACGGTGACCACGCGCGCGCGGGTCCGCTCCGCCATGCGTGCCACGAGTGTGTCGTCGGCGTTGAGAATCGCGACGCCACCATCGTCCTTCGACGGGAGGGCTTCGACGAGTTCTCCCTTGGTCTGCGCGATCACCTCCTGCGAGCCGAACTCACCGAGGTGAGCTGTGCCGACGTTGAGGACTGCACCGATCCGGGGCGGTGCGATCTGTGCGAGGGCTGCGATGTGACCGGGTCCGCGCGCAGACATCTCGAGAACGAGGAAACGGGTGTCGCCGGTGGCGCGCAACGCAGTCCAGGGGTGACCGAGTTCGTTGTTGAAGGAACCCGGTGGTGCCACAACGGGCCCGAGCGGTGCGAGTACTGCCGCGATGAGGTCTTTCGTGGACGTCTTCCCGGACGACCCGGTCACTCCGATCACGGTCAGTCCCCCGTCGACGAGTTCGTCGACGACCGCCCGGGCGAGTTTCGCGAGGCCGGTCAGCACCGCCGCACCGGATCCGTCTGCGTCGTGCTCGAGCGCCAGAGCGTTGGTCTCAGCGGCGGCCGTGGATGGGACGACGATGGCGGGTACCCCGACCGGGCGCGCCGCGAGGACGGCGACCGCGCCCGCTGCAACTGCGGCCGCCGCGTGATCGTGACCGTCGGCATTCGCACCGGGCAACGCGAGGAACAGGCCGCCCGGGGCAATCCGGCGAGAATCGAATTCGACTGTGCCGGTGACTTCGACGGTCGGGTCGTCGACATCGTGCAAGGTGCCCCCGACCACATCCGCGATCCGAGCCAATGTCATCGGGATCATTCCTTGCCTCCGCTGCGCTGATGCCGCTCGATCGCCACCGCGAGTACCTCGCGATCGTCGAACGGATGCTTGACTCCGCCGATCTCCTGGCCACGCTCGTGGCCTTTGCCTGCGATGAGCACGACGTCGCCGGGGCGCGCCCACGCGACGGCAGCGTCGATCGCAGCGGCCCGGTCACCGATTTCCCGGATCTCACCACGCTGGTCCTGCGGGAGCGCGCGGGCTCCCTCGAGTACTGCGGCGCGAATCGAGGCAGGATCTTCGGTCCGAGGATTGTCGTCGGTGACGACGAGGAGTTCCGCCGATGCCGCAACCGAACCCATGAGCGGACGCTTCCCGCGGTCGCGATCACCGCCCGCGCCGACGACGACGGCGATGCGTCCCGTCATGCCGCGTCGCAGGGTGGAGATGACGGCCTCGAGCGCTGCGGGTTTGTGCGCGTAATCGACGACCGCGAGGAACTTCTGTCCGCGGTCGATGCGCTCGACGCGACCCGGGACGTCGACGCTCCCGATTCCACGGGCGGCCACGTCGACATCGACACCGACTGCGGAGCAGAGCGCAATGGCGAGGGACGCGTTGGCGACGTTGTATCGTCCCGGCAACCGCACGCTGACCCGATGGGCCGTACCGTCGGGGTCGGTCAAACTGAATTCCTGGGTGCCGGCGGGGTCGGATGCGGCATCGGTCACCGTCCAGTCCGCGACCGTGCTCCCGGTCTCGTCGGTCGACACCGTCCGCACACCGGCGGGATCGTCGTCATTCGCAGCACGCGCGAGTTCGGCCATGCGGGTGCCCCACTCGTCGTCGACGCACACGACGGCGCGTCGTGCGTGAACTGGCGAGTCGGGCGCGAACAAGCGTGCCTTGGCGGCAAAGTAGTCGTCGAGATCCTTGTGGAAGTCGAGGTGATCCTGTGACAGGTTCGTGAACCCACCGACCGCGAATTCGGTTGCGGCGACCCGTCCGAGGGCCAGCGCGTGGCTCGATACCTCCATCACCACCGTGTCGACACCGTGTTCGAGCATGGTCGCGAACAGCGCGTGAAGCTGCGGCGCCTCGGGCGTGGTCAGTGCGCTGGGGACTCGCTGGCCTGCGATGCGCGTCTCGACCGTGCCCACGAGACCGGTGACCCGGCCGGCAGCATTCAGGCCCGCTTCGACGAGGTAGGAGGTCGTGGTCTTGCCCGACGTTCCGGTGATACCGATGACCTGCATCCGCTCTGAAGGGTGCCCGTACACGGTGGCCGAGGCAACACCCAGCGCCGAGCGGGGGTCCGGGTGGACCAGCACCGGCACCGGACCGAATCCTCCGGCGGCAATGGCCTCGACGCCCGCCGTGTCGGTGAGAACGGCCACAGCACCGCGCTCGAGTGCTGTGCCGGTGAACGCTGCCCCGTGCGCGCGAGCACCCGGTAACGCAGCGAACAGGTCGCCCGGCCGGATCCGCTGGGCACTCAGGTCTATCCCGGTCACGACCCCGCCTGCCTCAGCGGCACCACCTGATGTCGCCGCGGGCCCCACCGCAACGAGGTCGGCGCTGATGACATCGGCCAGATCCCGGAGGGAGGTCATCGGCGGATGCTCGGGTCGGCGTCCCTCCTCGGGGGGAGTCGGATCCGGACTCGATGGCACAGGTACAAGTTCCTCTCTTGCGGCATCCCGCTGCTGTTCTCGATCGGTGCCGGACTGCACCGTGGTGTCACGTTACCGACGTGTCAGGTTACCCAGACTGCGAGGCTGCACCGACACCCGTCAGCGCTCGCGAGTATGAGGGGCGGCCGCGCGGACATGAGGATCAATCGACCTGGAGAATCAGCTTGCCACCCGGGTCCGGAGACAGCGGCACTGCGGCACGCTGCAGCAGCCACGACGCGATATCGCGGAACAGCGGCGCCGCGGACTGACCGCCGGTGCCGTCGGAGCTGCGTGTGGGTGCGTCGAGCATGATCCCGATCACGTACTTGGGGTCGTCCGACGGTGCGACACCCGCGAAGGTGATCCAGTAGTCCGAGTTCGAGTAGCACCCGCAATTGGGATCGATCTGCTGGGCGGTACCGGTCTTGCCTGCGATCTGGTACCCCTCGATCGCAGCCTGCGCCCCCGTCCCCTGTTGATTGCCCGTGTCGGATTGCACGACCGACCGGAACATGTCGCGAACCGTAGCCGCTGTCTGCGGACTGACCACGCGGATCGGTTCGGGCGATTCGGTTTCGGTGCGGGTCCCGTCGGGACCGATGGTCGCGTTGACGACGCGGGGTGGAATGCGCTCACCGTCGTTGGCGATCGCCTGATAGATCCCGGTCATCTGCAGCAGTGTCATCGACAACCCCTGCCCGATCGGAAGATTCGCGAACGTACCGCCCGACCACTGTTCGCGACTGGGCACCAATCCTCCGGACTCACCTGGGAGCCCTACCTCGGTGCGCTGGCCCAGGCCGAACAGGTCGAGCATGTCGGCGAACCGGTCCTCGCCGACGCGTTGCGCAAGCATGAGCGTGCCCACGTTGGACGACTTCCCGAAGACTCCGGTGGTGGTGTACGGCACGACTCCGTGGTCCCACGCGTCCTTGACAGTGACACCCGACATGTCGATGCTGCCGGGTACCTGCAGGACCTCGTCCGGGGTCGTGAGGCCGTCCTCGATGGCGGCCGCGGCCGTGATGATCTTGTTCACCGAACCGGGTTCGAACGGCGACGCAACCGCCGGATTGCCTTGCTCTGCCGAAGCGGGATTGTTGGCGACGCCGATGGACGGATCGAACGTGCTGTCGTTGGACATTGCGAGCACCTGGCCGGTCTGCGCATCGAGCACGACCGCCGACGCATTGTCGGCGCCGGACAGGTCCTTCGCTCGCTGCACCTGCTGCTGCACGTGGTACTGGATGTCGTTGTCGATGGTGAGCTCGATGGACGAACCGTCCACGGCTGGGTGCTGGTCGCGCCAGCTCCCCGGAATCACCACTCCGTCCGACCCGCGGTCGTAGGTGGACGAACCATCGGTACCGGCGAGGGCCGAGTCCATGGAGGCCTCGAGGCCGATCAGCCCGTACCCGTCCCACCCGGTCGCACCAACGATGTTCGCGGCGAGCGACCCCCCTGGATACAGCCGGATGTCCTGCCGCTCGAGTCCCACCATGCTGTATTCGTCGACAATGCCTGCCGCCACCCCCGGATCGACCCCGCGGGCGAGATATACGAAGGTCTCGTCGCTCTCGAGCTTGTCGAGCACGTCCTTCTTGGGTGCAGCAGCACCGAGTGCCTCGTGCAGTGCATCCGCCACTCCCTCGAGATACTCGGACACCTCCGGCTGCGACGGATCCTTCGCCCGGGCCTCGCTCAGCTCCTTCCGGACGCGAACGGGCTGGAACGTGATCGCCTTCGCTTCCATCGTGTAGGCGAGGGGATTGCCGTTCCGGTCGCTGATCGTTCCGCGCGTCGCGGGTTCGACCAACCGGGTCGTGCGCTGGCTGGCAGCCTCCGCCGACAACTTCGGTGCCTGAAACAGCTGGATCGACAGCAGTTGTGCGGCTGCGAGCGCAAGAATTGCGAAGACCGCCCAGAGACCGAGTCTGTTCCGGAACCGGAAGGCAGTGGTGTCGGGCCGGCGGCGACTCGGGCGCCATCCCGAACCCCTCGGTACGGGCCGACGCCTGGGTGCACTACCGCGCGGGCGAGCCGCGCGGCGAGGGGTGGGGCCGGTCCTCACCGCTGTCCGGCCTCCGATCCCACCGGCTCACCCAACTGGGAAACCTCGGGCTGTGGCAGTTCACTCACAGGCATCGATTGTTCCGCGTTCGCGGGCGGAACCACGGCATTCCCGGGCCCCGGCGCGGCGCCGCTCTCCCGCCGCACTGCATCGACATCGGGTGTGGGACCGGTAGCCCTGCCCGACTCCGGGTCTCCGACAGGAACCTGCCCTGCCTCGTCGGATGCGCGCGGCGCCTCTGCTGCTCCGGCGGCCCGCCGTTCGGGGTCCGCCCCATCGAGCGATTCCACACCGTCGCGGGGTTCCGGCTGTTCGCCCGTCGGCGACAGCGGGCGAGGATTCTCGCGTCCGGCGCTGCCCGCCAACGGAGGCTGCACATCGCTCCGCGGCTCCGGCCTGTTCAGCGGCGCCGGCGGTGCGCCCTGCGCAGCCACCGGTTCACCGACGACCTCCACGGAGCCATCCTCGCCCACCACCAGCCGAGCGGCCTGCCCCGTCGGGATCATGCCGAGTTCGGCAGCATGTTGCGCGAGCACCGGAGCGGTCAGACCCGCTTCGACGTCGCGCTGCAGCACTGCTCGCTGTTGAAGGAGGCTCTCGTTGTACGCGCGCGCAGCACTGAGTTCGTAAGAGTCTTCCGCGGCCCGTGTCGTCAGGAGCAATGTCACCATCATCCCGACCGCGAGCAGCGCGATGATGCTCGCCACGAACGGGATGCGTGTCGCGACGCGGCGAGCACCGGTGGTGCGCCCGCGGGTCTCGGTGGGCGAGACCAACTGTGCGGCCCGTTGATTGCGACGCTGATAGGCACGCTGCGCTGCCGTCGATCGAGCCTGCCGAGGTCGGGGCGGTGATGGCACCTGCAGGGTCATCGGTTACCTCCTGGCGATTCTTTCTGCGGCACGCAGTCGGACGGGCGCCGAGCGTGGGTTCTTGTCGATTTCGTCGTCGGACGCGCGCTCTGCACCCCGCGTCAGGATCCGAAGTTCCGGACCCATTCCGGGCAGCTCCACCGGAAGACCCTCCGGGCTACGCGATTTCGAGCGTGGTGTCAGCTCCTGCTTGACGACTCGGTCTTCGAGTGACTGGTAGGACATGAACACGACCCGGCCCCCGATCGCGAGAGAATCGAGCGCCGCGGGAATCGCGGCACGCAACGAGTCGAGCTCGCTGTTGACCTCGACGCGCAGAGCCTGGAACGTGCGCTTGGCGGGGTGTCCGCCGGTACGTCGCGACGCGGCGGGAATCGTCCGGTACAGAAGCTCGACGAGTTCGCCACTGTTCCGGAACGGCGACTTCTCGCGCGCCCGCAGAATCTCGGACGCGATCTTCCCGGCGAATCGCTCCTCGCCGTAGGTGCTGAGGATCCGGGCGAGATCACCGTGCCCGTAGGTGTTGAGCACGTCGGCAGCCGTGATTCCGGAGGTGGGGTCCATGCGCATGTCGAGCGGCGCATCCTTCGAATACGCGAATCCGCGGTCGGCCTCGTCGAGCTGCATCGACGACACGCCGAGGTCGAACAGGATCGCGTGAACCGACCCGACCCGATCGAGCCCCACCTGATCGAGCGCGTCCGCGATCCCGTCGTAGCGGGTGTGGACGAAATCAGTGCGGTCGGAGAACTCGGCCAAACGACCACGCGCGATATCCAGGGCATCAGGATCGCGATCGAGTCCTACCGACCTGAGCCCGGGAAAACTACGCAGAAAATGCTCGGAGTGCCCACCCAGACCGAGTGTGGCATCGACGTACACCGCACCTGACCCGCCCGGGCCTGCTGCTTCGATTGCCGGACCGAGAAGCTCCACGGCGCGATCGAGCAATACCGGGACGTGACCGAATCCGTCGCCCGTGTCCGTGGCGTCATCCTCGCCGTCCACCATGTGGTCCTCCGGAATCCTGCTCGTTCGATGCGGGCCACTCGGGCCATTCGATCTTGGTGATCGGTCGGATGGTCTGGATATGGCGGCGGCGAATGCCAGGAGGTCTCTGTCCGATTCCGGAGACCTGACACTGGGGAAGTGTGTCAGGGCATCCGTTCCGTACCTGGCGCCGGGGAAGTGCGTCAGGGCCGGTCCCGGGCAGAGGCCTCACGGCACTCGCCGCGCGGAGCCGAAGATCCGTCACAATATGTCGCGAAGTACCTCGTCCCTCGCTTCGGAGAAGCCCTCCTCGTGTTCGGTCAGGTACGCCGCCCACGACTCGGCGTTCCATATCTCGAGATAATTGACGGAACCGATCACCACGCAGTCCTTGGTGAGCCCCGCGTATGCCCGATGCGATGTGGACAACGTGATGCGCCCTTGCGAATCCGGACGCTGCTCATCCGTGCTCGCCGCGAGGTTCCTCAAGTACGCACGCATGTTGGGGTTGCTACGGGACGCGGCCGCTGCACGCTCGGCGAGCGCAGCGAACTCATCGCGCGGGTACACGGTCAGGCTGTGATCCTGCCCTTTGGTGATCATCAACCCTCCCGCCAATTCGTCTCGATACTTCGCCGGCAGGGTGAGCCGGCCTTTGTCGTCCAACTTCGGCGTGTAGGTACCGAGGAACACCCGGAACCTCCCGCCTTTGCCGGACGGACTCTTTGTCGTGCGGCGGAAACACTCTCGCTCCCCGCCGCGCCCCACAGTACCCCACTTCGCCCCACGAACATCCGAATAACGGGCGCCCGATGGGCGTGTTGTTCATGAAATTGCTGTTCAACCGATGTGGGTGGAGGTGGGCCACGGCGCGCGCCTGTGACGGGAACCCCGCCCACCCCCGCATGTGATGCACACCCGACCACACGAGGGCACCAGGAAACCGCAGGTCCACACGATCGATGCGAAGACCGTGACAGCGCCGGCGCCCCCTTGTGCGCTCCCTTGTGGGGCAAGGTGGGGAGCAAGCGGAAAGCCCAGTGGGTCTCCCACCCACAAGAGCAGGGGCGCCTTCACGCACAGCAAGGGCGCGACCCTCATGGGTCGCGCCCTTGCTGTGTACTTGTGCGCGCCGCGCGCGCGTCAGATCACTCTTGTCACTCTTGCTCGAAACGACGTCGGAACCGTTCCTCCATCCGGTGCGTGAAGCCATCCGAAGACTTCTTCCGACCCCGAGTGGAGGACTTACCACCCTTTCCGGAATCCGCTCCGCTGGATGCGGTACCCGAAGTGGACCGGCGCCGCCCGTCGACCAGCACGAGGACTCCCGCACCGAACATCACGAGAAACCCGAGCAGGCTGATGATCGGGAAACCGCCCGGCTTGACCGGTAGGGCAACTCCCGCAATTAGCAATGTCAAACCCAATACGAACAGCGCGCCGGCCTGCAGCCGTCGTCTGTTCGACGCCATTCCCATTCGCTTTCCGCGGACGGTCGAGGCGAACTTGGGATCCTCAGCATAGAGCGCGCTCTCGATCTGATCGAGCATGCGCTGCTCGTGCTCGGAGAGTGGCACGGTACCTCCCCCGGCACTAAACGGTGGCCGCCGGACCCGGTGGGACGAATCCGGCGGGGCGCCGACATCACGGCCGCCTGAGTCAATGATACGAGCACATTTCGTCCTGGACCACCAACTACGAAAGTTGGTTCGCTCTCCCACAGCGAAAAATGCCGTTCGGCCAGGGACCAACGTCACATGCGAGGCCCGGTTCCGCTCTCAGCGGACAGGTAGTTCTCGACATCATGCAAGAAACGCCCGACCTCGTCGTAGAACTTCGATGCATCTTCGGCATCGACCACTCGCTGCACCCCGGCTTCGACCGCGGCGCGCGCAGCGGATCGATCGGCGAAGTAGTCGGCCCAGCCGGCGAACGTGTCGTCGGCACGCATCATCAGCACCCAGGCGTTTCGGGTCGCGGGCCGCCGCTTGGACCGGTGAAGCCCCCTCAACTCCGCTGCTGCCACCACCGCACCCGCACCGCGCAATGCCGCGAGATAGGACAGCCGGAATCGTTCGCCGGGAACGTCGGCACCCGCCGCACCGGACAGCAGTTCGTCCGCCTTGCGCAACAGAGATGCGGCACGCGCCGACATGGACGGCCCCACACAACTCCCGGGAACCCGCCCTCCGGCGACCCGATGTGATCTTGATCTCGCGGTGTTCGGCGCTGCCATGGCTCGTGCACCTTCCTGCCCTGCCGCGCTACGGCTCCGGCCCGGAGAATCCGGGGATGTTCGCTTCCCTCGAACATCCCCGGATCACCGGTATCGAACATTAGTTCGACGTATTCAATATAACTGGACCCACCGACACGTCGTCAAGGGAAGGCGGTCTCCGTCCCCACATGAGCACTGACCCGAATCGGCACGACCCCACGCCGATACTCGTCGACCTCACTCCCGCGGAGTTCCGCACCCACCTGCCCGAACTCCTGTCCGTCTACGTCAGCGCAATGCGATATCCGCGAGGCACCGAACACCACCGGGCACCGATGTGGTCGGAGCACGCGGACCGCGACGGCTGGCGGGCCGTTGCGGCGATGATGCCCGGCGAACCCAGCACCATCGTCGGGATCGCCTACGGCTATCACGGACACCCCCACCAGTGGTGGAATCAGCAGGTGCGTACCGGGATGCGTCACGCGGGAATGTCCCCGGACTCGATCGATGCGCTACTCCGCGACTACTTCGAGCTGACCGAACTGCACGTGCGGCCCGACGCGCAGGGTCACCGCATCGGCGAGGCGCTACTCCACAGATTGCTGCGAGAGCGCACCGAGGAAGCGGTCCTGCTGTCGACACCCGAGGTCGCCGAGGAGGACAACCGCGCGTGGCGTCTCTACCGGCGTTTCGGTTTCCGCGATGTGGTCCGCCGGTTCGTATTCACCGGGGACGCCCGTCCCTTTGCGGTTCTCGGTCGCGCACTGCCGGTGGACGCGGACCCATCCGAGGTACCGACATGACTGCCGCTGGTGGTTCCGCGCTCGACGCCGTCGTCGTCGGTTCGGGCCACAACGCACTCGTCTCGGCTTGCTATCTGGCGCGGGAAGGTTGGTCCGTCGAGGTGCTCGAGCGCGACACCGTGCTCGGTGGAGCAGTCTCGACCGTGGAGCGATTTCCCGGTTACGCGGTCGACCGCGGGTCGTCGGCGCACATCATGATCCGGCACTCGGGCATCCTCGAGGAACTCGATCTGGCCTCACACGGCCTGCGCTACATCGACTGCGATCCGTGGGCCTTCGCCCCGCCGCCGGTCCCGAGCGGCCGACCCGGCATCGTCTTCCACCGCGACCTCGATCGCACCTGTGCGTCGATCGAGGCGGCGTGCGGGGGTCGCGACGCCGAGGCATACCGCCGGTTCGTACGCGACTGGGCCCCGCGCAGCGCCGCCGTGATGAAATCGTTCGCAGCACCACCCACCGCCCGCCATCTCGTCCCGTCGTTCCGGGGACTCGACCTGAGCGGCGGCGCATTCGACATATCGCGCCGATTCCTCACCTCGGGCGACGCACTGCTCGACGAGTACTTCGACGACGAACCGCTCAAGGCCGCACTCGCCTGGTTCGGTGCACAGTCCGGGCCACCGATGTCCGAACCCGGCACCGCACCCATGGTCGGATTCGCCGCACTGATGCACACCCTGCCTCCGGGCCGAGCCGTCGGTGGTAGTGGCGCACTCACCCGAGCACTGGCGTCCAGGCTCGCCTCCGACGGAGGCGACGTGACATGCGGTGACGCCGCGGTGGAGATCCGCCGCACAGGCGAGACCTGGACGGTCCACACCGAATCGGGGCGGATCATCAGCGCCCGTACCGTCATCGCGGGATGCCACATCCTCACCACCCTGGATCTGCTCCGACGGGGCGGATTCGATGCCTCTCTGATCGACGGGTGGCAACGACGCATCCGCGTCGGTCCCGGCATCGGCATGGTGCTCCGGCTCGGAACCGACTCGCTCCCCCGCTATCGCGGGGCCCCCGGCGACGGCAGCGACACCGTGGGTCTGCAACTGCTCGTCGACGACCGCGCACAGCTCCGTCTCGCACACGGCGCGGCGCTCGCCGGCGAGTTGCCGCCGACACCCGCCGTTCTCGCGATGAGTTTCTCCGCTCTCGACCCGTCGATCGCACCGCCCGGCGAGCACCAGATCACCCTGTGGTCTCAGTGGCATCCCTACCGGCTCAGCAATGGACGGAGTTGGAAGTCGGAGGCGGCCGCGGAAACCGATCGGATCATCGCCGAGATGGAGAGCCGGGCGCCCGGCTTCGCTGCAGGTATCCGCCATGTGCACACGCAGACGCCCGAAGACATCGAACGAGAAATGGGCCTGATCGGCGGCAACGTCATGCATGTGGAGATGACGCTCGACCAGATGTTCTTCTGGCGTCCCGTCCCCGAACTGTCCGGGTACCGGGTGCCGGGTGCGTCCGGGTTGTATCTCACGGGTGCGTCGATGCATCCCGGAGGCGGTGTGTCCGGGTCGAGCGGTCGTAGCGCCGCACGCGTCGCGCTCGGCGACACCGGTGGTGGTCTGCTGCGCCGAGCCCTCGGCAGGCTCTCACGGTGACCCCGGCAGATCCGGCGACGCGCCGGATCGGACCCGATGGTCCGACCGCACGACACCGGCCTGGCACCATATCCTTTGTGCCACCGTCCTCCACATCTGTTCGTCCCACAGCCATCCGTCGCCGGGTCATCGCCGCGCTCGGACTGCTGGTCCTTCTGGTCCCTGCTCTCACCGGATGCCTTCGTGTGCAGACATCGATGGGAATCTCGTCCGACGATCGGGTCTCAGGCCAGATCGTCGCGGCGACGATCCCCATCGACGAGAACGACAAGGGTCCCGAACTCACCGTTCCCTCGGCTCTGGCCGGGAAAGTGCGCGTTCAGGAATACGCACAGGACGGGTACGTCGGAAGCCAGGTCTTGTTCAGCAACCTGACCTTCGGTGACGTGCAACAACTTGCGACCATGTCCGATCAGAGCGCCGGATCCTTCCAGCTCTCGCTACAACGTGCGGGTGATCTCGTTTCGCTCACCGGACGGGTCGATCTCGAAGCGGCGCCCGAACGCGGCACCGACGTCCAGTTCACCATCGCCTTCCCCGCGCGTGTGGCCACCACGAACGGCGACCGCGAGTCCGATTCGATCGTCTCGTGGAAACTGCCGGCGGGCGAGGTGAGCACACTCCGCGCAGAAGTGCGTTACTCCGACCCCAACACCCGCGGATTCGCGGGGTGGGCGGGAATAGTGGCGGGTGGCGCCATGGCCGTCACGCTGCTGATCGGCGCACTGGCCTGGTTCACGCGCAACCCCACCCCCGCACGAGCACCATCGAACGGTCGTCTCGGGTCCTGATCTGCGCGGCGCCCGCTGCCACCGCTGTCAGGCCGGTTGCGCAGCAGGTGCCGGCATCTCGATCCCGAGACGCGTGAGGACCTCACTGGTCGCCCTCGCGAAGTTCAGTGTGATGAAGTGCAGGCAAGGGGCACCTTCCGAGATGAGGCGTTCGCACATCTCGGTGGCGACATCGATGCCGACCTCGCGCACAGCTGCCCGGTTCTCCTCCGGGCCGTCGCCGGCTGCCCGCACCAGTCGCTCCTCGAGCGCCGCGGGAAGATTCGATCCGGACAGTTCCAAGCTCCGGCGCGCTGATCGCAGCGACGTGATCGGCATGATCTCGGGGATGATCGGCTTCGCGGCCTGCTCTGCGTCGAACGCGGCAACGCGGTCGCGCAACCTCAGGTAGTGCTCCACATCGAAGAACATCTGGGTTATGGAGTATTCGGCACCCGCGCGGAGCTTGTTCACCATGAATCGGGTGTCGTGGTCGAGGTCGGGTGAACGGTGATGCCCTTCCGGGAACGAAGCCACTCCGACGTGGAAGTCGCCCAGATCGCGCACGAGCCGCACCAACTCGTCGGCGTGCGCGAGCCCTTCGGGATGCTGTTCCCACTCACCGAGCGGATTTCCGGGCGGGTCGCCGCGCAGCGCCAAAATATTCGTGATGCCGCGATCAGCGTAGGCACCGACCATCGCACGGAGCTCGTCGATGCTGTGTCCGACCGCGGTGAGATGCGCCACCGGCAGCAGGGTCGTCGCTTCCGCAAGCTCGCCGGTCACGCGGACCGTGCGGTCCCGCGTGGAGCCACCCGCCCCGTACGTCATCGAGACGAACGCGGGACCGAGCCGCTCGAACACCCGGACGGCGCGCCACAGGCGCGCCTCGGCGTCCGCGTCGCGGGGGGGAGAGAATTCGACGGAGAACGGAATCCGCCTGCCACGCGGATCCCCGAGGCGATCCACGATCGACGGCGTACGCGAGTCGCTCTCTTGCTCGACTCGCTCGGCGCCGCCGGTCACCGCGCCCTCACTGGTCCCCCTGAAATCGACTACCACGCGTCCAGCATAGGGTGCGCCGACCAGCGACCGGCCACCGGCGACGACGAAGGGCGCCGGATAGGCTTGGTGTCGGTGCCGCGCGACCCGTCGCGCGACACCCGACGCATTCGACCAGGAGGAATCCCCTGTCCACCGGACCCGCCCCCGTGCCCACCGTCCCGCTCCCCGAACTCGTCGAAGGCGCGCTGCGGGAGTTCTTCGACTCCAAGGCCCCCATCGTGGAGACCGTCGGTGGAGGTTACCCAGAGGCGGTCGCCGCGCTGGAGTCGTTCGTTCTCCGCGGAGGTAAGCGGATTCGTCCGTCGTTCGCGTGGTCCGGATGGATCGGTGCCGGCGGGGATCCGACCGGGCCGCACGCCGACGCGGTGTTACGGGCGTGCTCGGCACTCGAGCTGGTGCAGGCGGGTGCGCTGGTCCACGATGACATCATCGATGCGTCCACCACGCGTCGCGGCTTTCCCACCGTGCACGTCGACTTCGCCGGGCTGCACCGCGACAACGGGTGGCGCGGGGCGCCGGCAGAGTTCGGGCAGGCCGTCGCGATCCTGCTCGGCGATCTCGCGTTGGTGTGGGCTGACGACATGGTCCGCGAAGCCGGACTCGACAGCGCAGCGGCGATGCGGCTCGGCCCCGTCTGGTCGGCCATGCGCACCGAGGTCCTCGGTGGCCAGTATCTCGACATCGCGGGTGAGGTCACCGCAGACGAGTCGGTCGAGGCCGCTGCCCGCGTCAACCGGTTCAAGACCGCCGCCTACACAATCGAGCGTCCCCTGCATCTCGGTGCAGTTCTGGCCGGTGCAGACGAGCGGTTGATCGATGCGTACCGCCGGTTCGGCACCGACATCGGCCTTGCGTTCCAGCTGCGTGACGACCTCCTCGGCGTCTTCGGTGATCCGGACGTGACCGGAAAACCGTCCGGCGACGACCTGCGCGCAGGCAAACGCACCGTGCTGTACGCGCTGGCGTTGGAAGCCGCAGACGCCGACAACCCGGTCGCCGCGGCGACCCTGCGGAAGGCGATCGGCACCGACCTGAACGATGATCAGGTCGAGCAGATCCGCGATGTGCTCGTCGAGGTCGGCGCAGTCGACAAGGTCGAGCAGCAGATCACCGGCCTCACCGAGCGGGCATTCTCCACCCTCGAGTCCTCGGGCACGACCGACGAGGGCGCCGCGCTCCTGCGTGAGGCGGCGTTGGCCGCGACGCGGCGCGCGGCCTGATGACGGTCCGCACCGTTCCCGACGCACAGCGAGTGGTCGTGGTGGGCGCGGGCCTGGCCGGACTGTCCGCGGCCCTGCACCTACGTGGCGCGGGGAAAGAGGTGACCGTGCTCGAACGCTGTGATGCGGTGGGCGGCCGCGTCGGGGTCCACACCGGTTCCGGCTACGAAATCGACAACGGCGCGACCGTGCTGACGATGCCCGAACTCATCGACGATGCGCTCGCCGCGGTCGGTGCGGACGTCACCATGGTGCACCCGCCTCTGCGCACCACCCGGCTCTCCCCTGCCTATCACGCCCGGTTCGCCGATGGCAGCACGCTCGATGTGCACTCCGACCCGGACTCGATGGTCGCTGAGATCACCCGGGTGTGCGGCGCGGACGAGGCTCGTCGTTACCTGACGTTGCGGCGATGGCTGGCGGATATCTTCGACACCGAGTTCGATCGATTCATGAACGCGAACTTCGATTCGCCTCTGACCCTCGTCTCATCACCGGCGGCCGTGCGCGATCTCGCCAGGCTCGTCCGGCTCGGTGGATTCGGCAGGCTCGGCGCACAGGTGAACCGTCGGATCCGCGACCCCAGGCTGCAGAAGGTGTTCACCTTCCAGGCCCTGTATGCGGGAGTGACACCGGCACGTGCCCTCGCCGTGTACGGCGCGATCCCGCACATGGACACCTCTCTCGGCGTCTATGCCGTGGACGGAGGGATGCGCACCGTTGCCCGCGCGATGGCGGATGCCTTCGTGCGCGCGGGTGGCCGACTGCACCTCGGTGCCGACGTGACGGAACTGCAGTTCGACGGTGATCACGTCCGGAGCGTGCAGACAGCCGAAGGCTCCCGTTATCCGTGCGACGCTGCGGTACTGACCCCCGACCTGCCCGTGGTCGATGCGCTTCTACCGCGCCCCCGACGTCGGCGGACGCTGGCGTCCCCGTCCGCCGTCGTCCTCCATGGCACCGTGCCCACCTCCGTCAGCCGGACGTGGTCGGCAGCACACCATCACGTCATCGAGTTCGGTGCACGGTGGGAAGGCACCTTCCGCGACATCACCGCGCGCCGGGGCCATGGACGGCTGATGACCGATCCGTCGCTGCTCGTGACCCGGCCCGCACTGTCCGATCCTGGCCTGTTGCTCCGTCGCAACGGAGCCGAGCACGAACCCCTGTCCGTACTCGCGCCCTGCCCCAACCTCGAGAGCGCACCCCTCGCATGGGACGCACTGGCCGGTCCGTACTCCAGGGAACTGCTGTCGTCGCTCGACGCACGTGGATACGCGGGAATCATCCCGGGGTTCGACGTCGATCACATCGACACACCCGCGACGTGGTCAGCTCAGGGCATGTCGGCGGGAAGCCCGTTCGGAAGCGCCCACGTGTTCCGGCAGACGGGCCCCTTCCGTCGCCGCAATCTCGATCCGCGCTATCCCAACATCGTTCTCGCAGGGTCCGGAACTGTGCCGGGTGTCGGGGTTCCCACGGTGTTGCTGTCGGGCCGTCTCGCTGCCGAGAGACTCGGTGTCACCCGGCATCCGAACTGAGGTGTCACCCGGCATCGGCAGTGAGGTGCTCGCCACGCCGACACCGAGGCGAGCGCGCCGCGTTTTCCGACTCCACTAAACTGTGTCATCGTTCTTGTCAGTTGTGCCCAGCACCGACGCGACTTCCGGGGGAGGAATCGTACCCATGTCGTCCCCTGTCTCTTCCGAAGCCGATCCGGATGATCTGCCGACAACCGAACCTGCAACGGTCATGATGTCGCACGAACCGGCCGATCCACGTCGGCGTCCGACCGATTTCCTTCGTGGTCCGGCCGGTAATGCGGCACTCCTCGGGGCCTGCGGAGCCGCCTTCGTGACCTTCGGCAGCTTCGGTGCGGGCAGTGTGCGCCGTGTCGACCCGCTACTCGAAGATGTGTACCTGTCGTGGCTTCGATTCGGGCACGGTCATCTGCTCTCCACGATCATCATCTGGATCGGTGTCCTGTTGATGATCGGTGCATGGGTCCGGCTGGGGCGTGCCGTGCTCGCCGACCACGCATCGGTCCGCGACCTCTGGAAGGTCCTGCCCGCGTGGACCGTGCCGCTGCTGGTCGCGACTCCGATGTTCAGCCGGGACGCCTACTCGTATCTCGCCCAGGGCGCCATGTTGCGTGAGGGATTCGATCCGTATTCGGAAGGTCCCGTCGTCAATCCGGGTCTGTTGCTCGACAACGTCAGCAACGTCTGGACCACGACGACCACCCCGTACGGGCCGGTCCATCTGTTGCTCGGCGCGGGCATCACCTCGATCACCGGCGACAACGTCGTCTCCGGCACGTGGCTGTGGCGGCTGCTGATGCTGCCCGGTCTGGTGCTCATGGCGTGGGGTGTGCCACGGCTCGCTCGCCGGATGGGCGGCAATCCCACCGTGGCGTTGTGGCTGGCGGTCCTCAACCCACTCGTCCTCGTCCACCTCGTCGGGGGTGTCCACAACGAGCTGCTCATGGTCGGGCTGATGCTCGCCGGGATCGTGCTCGTTCTCGAAGGACGGCATCTCAGCGGCTTCGCTCTGGTGTCGCTGGCCGCCGCGATCAAGGCCACCGCCGGACTCGCACTACCCTTTCTGGTGTGGGTGTGGATGATCCACGAACGCGACCGAGCACTCGCCGAGGGCCGCGAACCCGCCTCCCCGATCACACTCTTCACCAGAGCCGCAGGCACCGGAATCGCGGTGTTCGTGTTCGTGTTCGGCGGCACCTCGTTGATCGCCGGCGTCGGAATCGGATGGCTCACTGCGCTGTCCGGATCGTCGAAGATCATCAACTGGTTGTCGCTTCCGACGATGATGGGCCATGCAGTCACCTGGTTCACACCGTGGCGTCTGGGTTCCGTACTCGAAGTGACACGGATGCTCTGCATGATCGCTCTCGGCGCCATCCTGGTCTACGCGTGGTGGCGCTTCCGCCGAACCGAACGCGATGCCGTCCTGGGCATCATGATCGCACTCACCGCCGTGACACTGTTGTCGCCGGCCGCGTTGCCCTGGTACTACTCGTGGCCGCTGGTCGTGGCGGCGGCGTTCGCGATGTCGACGCGCACCCTGATGGTCCTCGTCGCGTTGTCGACATGGCTGATGCTGATCTTCAACCCGGACGGCTCGATCGGGATGTACAACATCGCGCACGTTGCGCTCGCCGTGTTCGCGGCCGTCGTCGCCGCGCTGTCGCTGCGCACCCCCGATCCCTTGCATCTGCGCGCGGCTTCGCGGTGAGGCCTGGTGTGCCGACACCACACATTTCGGCCGAGTCGGGGGCAGTCGCACCCGACCACCTCGATGAAGCGTTCCGGCTCTGTGCGTCACTGACCGCCGAGCACGGTCGCACCTACGATCTCGCTGCGAGACTCCTGCCGGAGCAACGCCGTCACGCCGTACACGCCCTGTACGGATTCGCGCGCATCGTCGACGACATCGTCGACGTGACCGACGTCGACGATCCGGCTGCGGCTGCGCGCGGCGTCGACGACGCGTACGCACGCCTGCATGCAGCCCTCGAGGGCGATCCAGGAGCGCTCGACCAGACCGGGCTGGTCGTGCGGGCCCTCACCGCAACCATCACCCGCTACGGCATCCCGGTGGAATACTTCGATGCATTCCTCCGGTCGATGCGGATGGACATCCCCGGCACCGCCGAACACCGCGTCCGATATCGCGACATGGACGAACTGCGCGAGTACATGTACGGGTCGGCCGCCGTGATCGGGCTGAAGTTGCTCCCGGTGTTCGGCGTCGATGACGTCGACGCGGCCGCGCCGTACGCGAGCACCCTGGGCGAAGCGTTCCAGCTCACCAATTTCATCCGTGATGTCGGTGAAGACCTCGACCGCGGCCGCGTGTACCTGCCCACCGACCTGTGGACGGCATTCGGCGTCGACGACGACCTTCTCCGCGCGGGCCGGAGCCACCATCGCCCCGACCCCCGGATACGACGCGCCCTCGCCCACGCCGTCGCTTTGACGAGAGACCGCTACCGCAAGGCCGAACCCGGATTGGATCTGCTTCCTCCCCGCATCCGACCGGGAATCAGCACCGCCTTCGTCCTGTACGGGAGGATTCTCGACGAAGTCGAGCACAGCGGCTACCAGGTACTGGACCGACGGGTGGCGGTGCCGCGCCACGCGCGGCTGTCGGTCGCGCTGAGGCAGGCAGCCTCGGGCATGCGCATCAGAAGACCGAAGTCGGTCCTGGACAACTGAGGCTGTGCGCTAGAACGCCGACGCCTGAGCCCGCCTGATCACTTCCCTCATCGCATCGGTGTGCAACGCGCTGATGGCGTTTCCGCCGGGGAGGGTGACGTCCTCGCGGAACATCCATTCCAGGATCTCTTCGTCGGTGAATCCCCCATCGTGGAGCACCGCTATGAGTCCCGGAAGACCTTTGGCGATCGCCCCGGTGTCGTCGAAGAACACCTCGGGTACGACGGGAACGCGGTCTCGTTTGATCGCCAGTAGCCGGCGATCGCGCAGCAGTTGGTGAACGCGGGTGATGACGAGATCGAGTTGCTTGGCCACGTCCACGAGTTGCAACACCGGAACGGTGCGGTCGAGGACGTCGTCGCAGTACGGAATAGTGCTCACGGTTCCACCGTATCGCCGAGGTACGAGGGGCACGTACGCGACCACCTGGCGGCACCATGGCTACGATCGACAGAGACGAAATCGGGACATCGAGACACGGGGGTACACCGGGTGACCGCTGGAGGCGACCACATGGTCGGCAAGCTCCTCGACCGGCGCTATCTGATCGAAGCACGGATTGCCCGCGGTGGCATGTCGACCGTGTACCGCGCCACCGATCAACGCCTCGATCGCCCGGTCGCGGTGAAGGTCATGGACCACCAGTTCGCTGCCGACCCCCAGTTCCTCGCACGATTCGAGTTCGAGGCCCGATCGGTGGCGCGGCTCAACCATCCGGGTCTCGTGGCGGTGTACGACCAGGGACAGGACGGCGACGACGTGTTCCTCGTCATGGAACTCGTCGAAGGTGGCACCCTCCGCGAACTGCTGCGCGAACGCGGGCCCATGCCACCGCACGCCGCGGCGGCAGTGGCAGCACCTGTCCTCGGAGCCCTCGCGGTGGCCCATCGGGCCGGACTCGTGCACCGCGACGTCAAGCCCGAGAACATCCTGATCTCCCGGAACGGCGAAGTGAAGATCGCCGATTTCGGCCTCGTCCGCGCGGTCGCGGCCGCGAATACGACGTCTCGCAGTGTGATCTTGGGTACGGCTGCGTATCTCTCGCCGGAGCAGGTCACGACCGGCAACGCCGACGCACGTAGCGACGTGTACTCGACCGGTGTGCTGATGTTCGAGATGCTCACCGGACGCACCCCCTTCACCGGCGACACGTCGCTGTCCGTCGCGTACCAGCGTGTCGAGAAGGACGTGCCCGATCCGGGTACGTGGATCGACGGTGTGCCGGAGGAGTTCGACACGCTGGTGCGTCACGCGACGGAACGTGAGCCGGGCCAGCGATACACCGATGCCGGTGCGATGGCCGATGCCCTCACCGACCTCAGCGACGCACTCGATCTTCCCCGCTACCGCGTGCCGGCGCCCCGGAAATCCGCTACCACGGCGACGGTCGCGGCATCGTCGCCGGTTGCCGGGGGCGCTGTCCCTGAGACCACCGTGGTCAGGCCGCCCGCCGCGGCTATCGCGGATGCGGCGCCGACCACGGTCCATCAGGCCGCGCCTCCACCCGCCCCGCAGGTCCACGCGCAACCGCAGCACACCAGGGTCGTCACGCGGGAGCACGCCCGGACCGAGGCCCAGGGGCACGACGGTGGTCCCGCGTCCGGTGGCGGCACGCAGGTCGACCATCGCACGAATCGACGCACCTCGCGGCGGACCACCGCCGTCTGGATCGCCGCGATCGTCGTACTCGCGCTGCTCATGGGCCTGGCCGGATGGTGGCTCGGGTCGGGGCGGATGATCGACATTCCTGCGGTGCAGGGCATGGATCGCGCTGCTGCCGTCACGGCCGTCGAGACTGCAGGCGCGACCGTCGAGACCCGCGGTGAGTATTCGGACGCCATTCCGATCGACACGGTGCTCGGCACCGATCCGGCGGTGGGTTCGCAGGTTCCGCGCGGCGACACGGTCGCGCTGCTGGTCTCGTTGGGGCGGCCGACGGTGCCGGGGGTGCCCGGTGGCGGCGACCGGAACACGGTCGAAGACGAATTGCGGCGGCGGACGTTCGAACCCGTCGACGGCGGTACGGCGTTCAGCGCGTCGGCACCGGAGGGGACTGTCGCGGCCCTCGATCCCGCGCCGGGCACCGTCCTGCCGGTCGGCGCGAAGGTCGAGGTGATCATCAGTAAGGGCGCCGCCCCAGTGGAGCTTCCGGATCTCGAAGGCCTGACCGTCGACGCCGCGCGAGCAGCGCTCGAGAAGGTCGGCCTGACCGTCCAGGACGAGCGGGACGTGTTCGATCCCGATATCGATGCAGGCCTGGTGTCGGGAACCGATCCGTCGGAGGGCGACAGGGTCGGAGCAGGCGGCACGGTGACTCTGCTCGTGTCGAACGCGGTGAAGGTGCCGTCGATGATAGGCCGATCGGTCGGATCGTCCCGTGGGGAACTGGAGAGGCTGGGACTGGAGGTGGAAGTGCGGCAGCTCGCCGGCTCCGACCGGTCCGTGGTGATCGGGCAGAGCCCCGGCGCCGGTGGCCGAACCGAACCGGGCAGCACGGTCGTGCTGACCGCCGTGCCCTGATCCGTTCGGCGCTCCCGGTCGCGGCGGCCGGCCGCGTGTACGAACCGGGCCGTTCTGTCGATTCAGCCCCGCAGCATCTCGGCGACGAGGAACGCCAGCTCGATGGACTGCTGCGTGTTCAGTCGCGGGTCGCAAGCCGTTTCGTAGCGGCCGTGCAGGTCCACGTCGGAGATGTCCTGCGCTCCGCCGAGGCATTCGGTGACGTCTTCACCGGTGAGTTCGATGTGGATGCCACCCGGGTGGGTGCCCAGCGCGCGATGCACCTCGAAGAAGCCTTGGACCTCGTCGACGATCCGGTCGAAGTGTCGGGTCTTGTACCCGGTCGATGACTCGTGGGTGTTTCCGTGCATCGGGTCGCACTGCCAGATGACCTTGTGCCCAGTGGCTTCGACGGCCTCGATGATGCCGGGCAGCAGATCACGGACCTTCGAGTGCCCCATCCGCGAGATCAGGGTGAGCCGACCGGGCTTGTTGTGGGGGTCGAGGCGTTCGACGTACTCTGCGGCCATCTCGGGAGTGGTGCTGGGGCCGACCTTCAGGCCGATCGGGTTGGAGAGCAGCTCCGCGAACGCGATGTGTGCGCCGTCGAGCTGGCGGGTGCGGTCGCCGATCCACAGGAAGTGCGCCGACAAGTCGTACAGGCGAGGCTCGTCCCCGGTGGTGTCGAGACGCAGCATCGCGCGCTCGTAGTCGAGCACGAGCGCTTCATGACTTGCGTAGATCGTCGCGGCACGCAGATTCGGATCGATGACCCCGCAGGCGTCCATGAACCGCAGGCCGCGGTCGATCTCGGAAGCGAGTGCCTCGTAGCGAGCACCGGCGGGCGACGATGCGACGAATTCGCGATTCCAGTCGTGGACCCGGTGCAGGTCGGCTTCACCACCGGACGTGACGGCACGCACCAGGTTCATCGCGGCGCTGGCGTTGGCATAGGCCCGGACCAGGCGTGACGGATCGTGGACTCGGACAGCGGCGTCGGCGACGATGGAGTTCACCATGTCGCCTCGGTACGACGGCAATCCCAGCGCGTCGGTGTCGGACGAGCGCGGCTTGGCGTACTGCCCGGCGATGCGCGCAACCTTGACGACCGGGGTCGATGCACCGTAGGTCAGGACGACGGCCATCTGGAGCAACGTGCGGATGTTGCCCTTGATGTGCGGTTCGGTGTTGTCCATGAACGTCTCGGCGCAGTCACCGCCCTGCAGCAGGAAGGCTTCGCCCCTCGCGACGGCCGCGAGTTGATTCTGCAGTTCCTCGACCTCGCGGGGCACCGTGATCGGTGGGACGCTCTCGAGGACGGTCCGCATCGCCTCGGCCTGGTCTTCGGGCCAACTCGGCTGCTGCAATGCGGGCTTGGACAACGCGATGTCGAGCTTTTCGCGCAGTTCCGAGGGCAGCGGCGGAAGTTCGGGCAAGCGGTCGATCGGTACGTCGACAGTCCAGTTCACCCCACAAGGATATGGCCCCGGCTGCCGAGCGTCACACAGGCCCGGTCATCCGGCCCGGCGGGCAACCTCGATTGCGTCGAACTTCGCGAGATTGTGACGGGCATCGGTGAGCGCATCGTGGTTGTCGTCGGGTACCGACGGGAGCTGCGGAGATCCGTGCTGTTCCCAGTGCTGCCGCAGTTCACGGGTGAATCGGGGCAACACATCGGGCAACTCCGGCATGGATCCCCACAGCTGGACCAGTGCTACGTGGTCGTATGCGCCTATCCACGCCCACAGCTCGGGCCGAATACCCACCCGGGGGACGAGAAACTTCAGAAGGTCGTCGCGGATGCGGCTTCGCGACTTCCAGGCCGGGTGGCCCGGGTTCGGCAGCTTGGGAAGGACATGGCGGCGAACCCACGGGCCCGCACGCTCGGGGTCGAATTCGGTGGACACCGCATAGAATTCGCGGCCGTCCTCGCACACGACACCGATCGACACGAGTTCGATGGTGCGTCCATCCTCGATGAACTCGCAGTCGTAGAAGTAGCGCACGTGGTCACATTATGCCCGGAACACCATGCGTCACCCCGCTTGGGTGTCGGGCATGCGATCGGCATCGGATGTGATGGCAGGTTCGGCCGGGATGGTCGCACCTTTCGGCGACGTGTCCTTCAAGGAGGCAGCATAGACGTCGACATATTCCTGACCGGCCAGCTGCATGAGCGAGTACATCACTTCGTCGGTGACAGTGCGCTCGACGAAACGGTTCCCGCCCATACCCTCGAAACGAGAGAAGTCGATCGGCTCGCCGACTCGAACGGTGATCTTCGCCGGCTTCCACATCTTGGAGCCGATCGGGTTCATCTTGTCGGTACCGATCATCGCGACGGGAATGACCGGCACTCCGGTCTCGAGCGCGAGACGCGCCAGGCCGGTCTTGCCCTTGTACAGACGTCCGTCGGGCGATCGGGTGCCCTCCGGATAGATGCCGAGCAGTTTTCCCTGCGAGAGCACTCGGACACCGGCGTTGAGTGCGTCCTGGGCGGCATCCGCGCCCGTCCTGTCGATCGGGACCTGGCCGACGGCGGAGAAGAACCAGCGCTGGAATCCTCCTTTGAGCCCGGTGCCGGTGAAGTACTCGCTCTTGGCAAGGAACGTGATCCGCCGCTTCGCCAGCAGCGGCAGGTAGAACGAGTCGAGCACAGCGCGATGGTTGCTGGCGAGAATGGCGGGCCCACCGGTCGGGATGTTCTCCCCGCCTTCGAGCTTGGGCCTACCCATGAGCCAGAGCAGTGGGCCCAGCAGGACGTACTTGAACAGCCAGTACCACATGGCAAACCTTCCCGGGATCGTCGACGCGGGCTCACCAAGCCCGCCGGTCGACTCTACGTCGCTCCCAGGGTCACACGCACGCCGCAGAGGTGCCCGGCTCCACGCGGGCGCTCAGGGAGTGACGAGAATCTCACGAGAAGGTCGTTTCCTGATTCGCCGTCATCGCCCGGCGGGCGAGGTCGGCCGCGCCGATCAATCCGGCGGCATCCCCCAGCTGCGCGGCACGTACCCGGGCAAGGGGTCGGTGTCCGGCACCGGTCGAGGCAGCGGCGTAGTGCTCTCGTGCGTCGTCGAGGAACAGCGACGCCGACCCCGACACTCCTCCTCCGACCACGATGAGTTCCGGGTCGTACACATCGGCGACGAGCGCCAGCCCCAGTCCGAGCCACCGAGCGAACTCGGCCATCGCGGCCAGAGCGAGCGGATCGCCGTCCTGCGCGGCGCCGGCAATCCGCCGGCCGGTCAGCGATCCCGGATCCGCAGCGGTTCCGGCGACCAGCTGCGAACGGCCGGGGTCGGCGGCGAGCATGTCGACGGCGATGTCGACCAACGCGGTGCCGCTGCAATATCGCTCCCAACACCCTCGTTTACCGCAGGGACAGGCCCTGCCGCCGGGAACGACCTGCAGGTGACCGAGTTCGGGTGCGACTCCGTGTGCGCCCCGGAAGATGCGGCCGTCCAGCATCAACGCGGCACCGATTCCGGTTCCGAGCGCCACCAGCACCGCGATCCGGCTGCCCGCGGCGGCGCCGAACCGGTATTCGGCCCAGCCCGCTGCGTTCCCGTCGTGTTCGAGGATCACCCGCAGCCCGAACCGGTCCGTGAGTCGTTCTGCGATCGGCGCGTCGACCCACGGGAGGTGCGGGGCGAACCGGACCGTGCGACAGTCGGCGGTGAGAAAGCCGGCGACCGCCAGTCCCACCGCCGAGACATCGTTGCGGTCGGCGAGTTGCCGGACGACCCGGTGCAGCGCGTCTTCGAGCACCGGCGCCGATCCGGGGGTCGGCGCACGAGCAGAGTCGATCACTGATCCGGACGCATCGACCACGGCGGCGCGGATGCTCGTGCCGCCCACATCGATACCGATCGTGGGCCGTTCGTGTTCAGCCATATCGTCAGTGTCCGCTGTCAGGGACGGATGGTGACGGAGATGGGCACGAACCCGCCTCGATCGGGAGGTTCCGGAGGCGGAGGGCCGTCGGGACCGGTGTCGGCCTCGGTGCGAGGAGGCGGCAGAAACCGGGCCACCAGTTCGCGGATGATCGCGATCAGCGCGGCAAGTTGCGACGCCAGCTTGGTGATCAGCTCGTGGTTTTCACCGCGAACGAGAGCGGCGACCGCGCAGAGGGGGCACCAGGTACAACCACCTGCGGTCTGCGCGGGCACACTCGCCTCGGCGGCGCTGTCATTCGACGGAGTATCCGTACGCGACGCACCGTCCTGTGCAGCCACCTGCTCGACCAGCGCCTCGACGCGATCGAGGACGGTGTCGGCGAGGATCCTCAGATCGGCCAGGAGGGCGTCGTGATCCGAACTCACTGCGGCCACACCGCCGGATCCGGGGCGAAGCGCAGCAGCAGATCGGTTCCGTCGAATTCCGCCTCCGACACGATGCAGCGACGCAGCCCGGAAGCCAGACGTAGTCGGCGACGAATGCCGTCGGCCCCCACAACGAGGTCGTCGTCGACCCGGCCGAGCGTGAGCGACGACGGATCGGCGAGCGGGAGATGCATCCGCATCGTGTACACCGCGTCCACCCCTGTTCCCGTGTCGTGACTGATCCGGACCGGTTCGATATCGCCCCCCTGCTGCGCTGGATCCCGGTCACCTCGGTGGTGCTGTGTCATCTCACCGAGCGACGTCATCTCACCGAGCGAGCGCAAGCCTATCGGTTCGCTGCTCCGGCGCTCGCATACGGCGACCGGTGTCTCGAGGACCTGCTCACGGATCTCGTCGACGACGGCACACTGCGCAGCGCGCGCGGACGCGATCCACTGGGCGGCAGGCCCGTCCTCGCCGAGGTCGGGCAGGACTCCGTTGACGATGACGGCGTCGAGCCGGAGTGTGGCCATCGCGGCCCAGGAGCGAAGCCTGCGTAATTCTGCGAATCCCGCGCGGTCCGGGGTCGTCACGAGTGTCACGCCCGTCCGGGTGCGGTCGTCGAGAAGGTCGCGGACCGCGCCGAGTCCACCGAGGATCCGGTCGTAGAGGGCCACGACCAACATCAAGCGCGGATCGGATCCGGTCGCGGCGGCGATCCGGCTGTGCTGCGGCCAGATTCGGTCCATGTAGTCGGAGAAGGTGCGGGGCGATGCGATCATCCGGAATGCGTCTGCCGACGCGGGTGCATCGACGATCACCGTGCTCCAACGTCCTTCGTCGGCCAGGCGCGCCACCTCGGCGAGCGCGAGAAGCTCCTGCACCGCGGGTAACCCGATGAGTTCTTCGGGGGCCGGCAGATCGAACTGCCCCGCGTGCTCATGTCCCCCCGTGACCGTCGCGAGTCGATGCAGGGTCGCGTAGCGCTTCTCGAGCAGCCCGAGCGAATCGATCTCGAGCACGTCGAGACCGTCGGTCACGGACGTGACGCCGGTTCCCACGTCGACGGCGAGGACATCGGCGAGCGAGTGTGCCTGGTCGATCGAGACGAGGAGCACCGAGCCGTCGACGCGCACGGTGGCGAGTGCCGTTGCCGCGGCAAGGGTGGTCTTGCCCCCTCCTCCCTTACCGAGAAACAGTCGTACGCGGGCGGGCCTCGTCCCGGCTTCGGTGTTCAGCCTTCCACCTTCTTCTTCAGTTCTTTGAGCGCAGTGTCGGTGATCACCTTCTCGGCCTTTCTCTTGAACAGGCCGATCATCGGGATGGTCAGATCGACGGTGAGTTCGTAGTCGACCACGGTGCCTCCGCCGGGGGCATCGCCGAGGACGTAGCTTCCGGACTGTGCCTTCTGGATCTCGCCGCTCTCGAGGTTCCAGCTGACTGCCCGGCCGTCCGCCGCCCAGCGGTATCGCAAGACATAGGTGTCCTTGACGATCCCCGCGTCGAGCACGAACCGGACGGTTTCCGCGCGGCCGTCGGGCCGCCGCTCGAGCACCTCGACGGTCTTGGCCGCCTCCACCCAGGTGGGGTAGGCGCCGAAGTCCGCGATCGCGGCCATCACCCGATCTGCCGGTGCATCGATGGTGATCGACCTCTTGGTCTTCTCGGCCATTCGACGAAGACTCCTTTTCAGTCCGTCCCGTGTACTGAAGGTGCGCAGCCGTCTCCGCCACCGGAGGTGCCGAGACCGACGTCGTTGTCTACCACACACCGTATCGACACGGTATCGGTCCGCTCAGGACCGGTCACGCGGAGACTCACCGGCGGGTCGTCCCGCTTCGAGGCGAGCCTTGACCTCGAAGGTCATCTTCTTCCCGGCGACCCTGCGCTCCCGGTTCATCGCTGCCAGGTCGAGTTCCGCGACACGGTCGGGGGCGACTCCGGTCGGCTCGCAGTGCAGGAAGTAGTGGATGATCGCGCCGTCGAGCGAAGGTTCGAGCCACACTTCCATCGTCCCGGTCAGCGAACCGGACACCGCCCAGCGGATTCCCTGTTCCGCACGGTCCTCACGTACGGTCAACGCGAGATCCGGCCACCACACCCGCCACCGGTCCGGCGCGGCGATTTCCGCCGAGATGCGGGCGGGGTCTGCCGCAATGAAAGTCTGATCCGACACCTGAATACTGCTCACGCGGACAGCTTCACATACCGCTCACCCTGCCGATTCGTCACCCCGCGGTTCGGTACACAGCTCCCGGCCGTTGCGGCGAGCACCCAGAAGTTGCCGCAGCTTGGCACCGAGAACGTCCCAACGCCACTGCGACGACACCCACTGCCGACCAGCAGTTCCCATCGTTACGGCCCGGTCCGGATCGGCAAGGACACCGGTGATCGCTGTCGCGACCGCGGACACCGAGGTGCCATCGACGACGAACCCGGTTTCCCCGTCGCGGACCGTCTCGGGGGCACCGCCGGATCTCCCTGCGACCACCGGCACACCTGTGGCCGAAGCCTCGAGATAGACGATCCCGAGACCTTCCACGTCGAGCCCGGCACCCCGGGTACGACACGGCATCGCGAATACATCCGCGATCGTGTGATGCGCTGCCAGCTCCGCGGCGGGCACACCGCCGGTGATCACGACGTGGTCCTCGACACCGACCTTGTGCGCCAGCTCACGAAGCGTGTCCTCGTACGGACCGCCACCGACGATGACGAGTACGGCGCCGTCGATGCGACGTCGGATCTCCGGCAGCGCCCGGATCAGGATGTCCTGTCCCTTACGCGGCACCAGTCTCGACAAACACAGCACCGTCGGCCGGTCACCGAGTCCGTACCGTGCGCGGAGTTCGGCGCGCGCCGCCGGGTCCGGCCGGAACACCTCGGTGTCGACACCGGACGGCAGGTGCTCGAGACCGGCCTCGGGACCGAACGCCGCCGCGAACCGGCCTCGGGTGTACCGGCTGACGTAGGTGACGGTGTCGGTCTCGTTGCCGATCCGACGCAGCGCCTGCCTGCCACCCGGCACCATCGACCAGCCCACTTCGTGACCGTGGGTGCTCGCTACGATCCGCTCGGCGCCGGCGCTGCGCAGCACCGGCGCCAGCAACGCCAGCGGCGCGGCGGCACCGAACCACACCGTGTCGCACCCGGTGTCGGTGAGCAGACGAGACGCACGACGTGCGACCGCCGGGGTCGGCAGCATCAGCGTCGTCGGATGTCGCACGACCTCGAACGGCTGGTCCGCGTCGTAGCGGATGTGACTGTCGCCGCGCCAGCGCGGTGCGTACACGACGACCTCGTCGGCAGGGAGCTGCGCCGCGAACAAACGCAGGTACGACTGGATTCCTCCCGGCCGGGGCGGAAAGTCGTTGGTCACCAGCAGCGTTCGCGACATGGCTACACCGTAGGGGGTGGGAGGCCGTGACCGCTCGACGGGGCCGGGTCGAGGGGAGGGGATCTCAGACTCGGTCGGTGAGCCAGTCGCCCCATCGGTCGACGACGTCCGCCGTGCTCATTCCCACGGTCGCGGTGAATGCGTCGCTCTGGCCGGCTTCCGACACCGGGCCGTCCGCGAGTGTGCGGTACAGAGAGGTCAGATCGTCTTCGCCGTACTCCTCGGCGAGGAACGTCGCGAGACTCCACGCTGTCTCGTAGGCGGTGCGGGAGCGGCCCGGGTCGGCGAAGTCGTCGTCGGTGGGAATCTGTGACGGCGCGCCGTTGCGAGTGAGCTCCCCGACGAGGTTCGGGGCGATTCGGCGGAGATCGGCACCGGTCACGGCTGATCCGGTATCGGAGCGGTAGCCGATGTAGTCGGCGTATCCCTCGAGGATCCACATCGGTGACCCGTCCACGGTCTGCGGCCGGGCCGCGATGTGCGCCAGCTCGTGCCGGAGCACCGCACGCAGGCCCTCCTGCGAGAGACGACTGCTCGCTGCCGGACTGAAGACGATGCGCTGGCCGCTGGCTCTGTCGTGCTCGGGGTCCACGGCATCGGAGATCGCCACCGCCGCGATCTCGTCACCGTTGTGCGCGGTGCCCACCTGGTCGGTGAACTCGTCGTGGCTCGAGGTGACCAACACGAGCGAGCGTTCCGGCCAGTCCGTCCCCCACACCTCCGACACCGCGTCCACCGCGGAGGGAAGCTCGTCTGCGATGTCGTCGACGAGGTCGGTCGTGTCCGGGTGAGCGAGGATCAATGACGTTCCGCCGGCCGTCGCGGTCGTCGTCATGTCGAGCGGTCCGTGGTCCCAAGGGCCCCTCCATGTCGCGGGCACCGACCCCGGAAGCGGCCGGTCGGATGCAATCTTCCATCCGTCGCTACGTGCGACGATCAGCAGCGCGACGGGTTTGCGGGTCGGCACCTCGTCGACGCCCTCGATTCCGTAGCGCAGCGACACCGTGAGGGCGCGTACGGGGTCGTCTCCGAACCGGCGAACGATCTCACTCGGGATGTCGGCTGCCGACTCGGTGCCCAGCTCGTATCCGAATTCGGCCAAGGGCACGCCGGTGAGTGCCTGGGCGCGGCGGGTCTCGGCCTCGAGCAGCTCCGGCCCGACGGCGGTGTCGATGATCTCGGCGAGCGCGGCGCGGTCGTCCGTGCGTATGGCATCCGCCCACGAATCGAGAAGTGCCTGCACCTCCACACGGACGTCCGACTCGGACGGTCCGGTGGTGTCAGGGGCAACGAGGAGCACACCTACGGCCGCCACCGCGAGCGCCAGCCCGGCGAGCCCGATCCGTTCCCACGGCACGCGACGACGGGGTCGGGGCAGGGTCTCCGGCGCGTGCACGGCGGCAAGTGTATGTGGCGCTCGGTGCCACCGTCCGTGCCGTGCGTCGGTTGCCTCCGGGAGCGGTCAGTAGCGTCGAGCGCTGTGGAACGGGAAGCTGTCCATCGCCTGCACCTTCACCGGCACACCGAACGTGGAGGCATGCACGATGTTTCCGTCGCCCGCGTAGATGCCGACGTGTGAAGCGTCGTTGTAGAAGATGATGACGTCGCCGGGTTGGAGATTGTCACGCGAGACCGGCGTCCCACCCTGGGCCTGCGCCTGGCTCGAGCGCGGCACGGTCTTGCCGACCTGTTGATATGCCCAGACCACGAGGCCGGAGCAGTCGAATTGGTCGGGGCCGGTGGCGCCCCACACGTACGGATCGCCGATCCGGGTGAGTGCGGCGCGGAGCGCTCCCGCGCCGTTGCCGGGAATGAGGTGCTCCATGATGCGATCGGCATCGAGACCGGGCGGGAACGGAGTGCCGGCGAGGATCGACTTCTCCTCGTCGCTCAGGTTGTCGAAGGCGTCGAGGACGGCCGCGATCTGCGACTCGAGTTCGGTTTCCTGACGCTGCAGGTCGTCGCGCAGCGCCTGCGCCTGCTCGGCCGCGACGCGAGCGGCTTCGGCCGACTTCCGAGATGCCGACGCGGCGGCCGCGGCGGCGTCGGTGGCTCGACGGAACCCTTCGATCTCACGATCGGTCTGCGCGCCCAGTACGTCCAGCATCACCATCTGGTCGAGAAGCTGTTGGGGTGAGTCGCTGACCATCACCGCGAAGAGGCGGTTGGTGCGCGAACCCCGGTAGTTGGCCTGGGCCAGCTTGTCGACGGTGGGCTTGAATCGCGCGACTTCTACCTGGGCTGCAGCGAGCGTGTCGTGGTCCGCGGCGGCGCGTGCATCGAGTTCGTGCTGCTCTGCGATCCGGGCGTCGAGGTCGATCCCGGCCTGGTGCAGTGCTTCGTTGGCCTGCTCGGACCGACGGGACAGGTCGGCGAGGTGTTCGAGTTTGGCGGTGGGACTGTCGCCGATGGGGTCGGCCACTGCAGGCGCGGAGGTGAGACCCAGGATGAGAAGTACACATGCGGCGAGAGCAGTGCGAACAGCCCGCCTGGCGGGAGCGGAGAACACTGGACTTGTCTTCCTTTCGCAAAGATCTCGATCAGGTTACGGAACCGCATAGCTTCGTGTCTACCCGCGGGTAGTGCACTGCATTTCGTTATCTACAGCATTCACCATCGCCGGTTCGGACCCGCCAACGGAGTGAGGGTGGACCGGTGATGTCACCGATCCACCCTCACAGGCACTGCTCGTCGATCAGAAGCGGCGGGCGCCGTCCACGGGCATCGAGTCCAGCGGAGCAACCTTCACCGGCTGGCTCGAGGTCGAGGCATGCACGATGTTGCCGTTGCCGATGTAGATACCGGTGTGGCTGCCGCCGTAGAAGGAGACGACATCGCCGGGCTGCAGCGCACCGACCGACACGTCCTGGCCGGCAGAGGCCTGCTGGTAGCTGGTGCGGGGGACACTCAGGCCCACCTGCTGGTATGCCCACTGCACAAGACCCGAGCAGTCGAACGCGTTCGGGCCCGTTGCGCCGTAGACGTACGGAGATCCGACCTTGCTGAGCGCGGCGTCGGCGGCGCGCTGGCCGACCGAGCTGAACGGCGCGGTGAAGGGTGCGGCGGGAGCGGCTTCAGGAGCCGGCGGGATGAGATCGGTGACCTCCGGCGGCAGGGTCACGCCGGCGGGGAGTTCGAAGGTGCCGACACCGGGGATGGTGACGGGCTCTGCCATCGCCGGACCGGCGGTGACGGTGACTGCACCGAGCGCGAGTGCGCCGGCAACGAGGGCGCGACGCACTGCGCGCTTGCTGTTCTGCGAGACCACGAGGGGATGTTCTCCAATTCTTCCGTTCACCCGCCGACCGAGTTAGCTGACGGATTCGGGCCGGAAGATCAGCCCTACCCCTCTCCGCGGGGCGGAGGAGGGGATTCACCCCAGTAACGCGTGTGGGTCCCCGGCTCGGACGCTCGAGGTCGAGCGGCCGATTAGGCGGTTACCTTGCGGCTCCAGCCCTCGGGAGTGGGCCGGACGAACTATTCCGCTTGGTCTCAGGAAGGTTACGAAACTGCATCGCCGAGGCCAACCCGAACTCGCGGAGAATGCGCACTAAGTCCGTTTCAGGCGTTTTGGGACCAGTGCCGCCGCCTTTTCATAACGACCCGATAACGGCGCGGAGGGCAGTCATCCCGGCCTGGCCGACCGGATCCGGACAGTACCACCGCAGATCTGCACACCTCAGTGACTCATCCCTGCTCAGGACGTCGCTCGGCCTTGCCCGCACACCTCCGGGACGACAACCCCGGCGTACCGCAGGGGCGCCCCACAACAGGGATGGGCACCCCGGGGATCCCCCGCTCGATCCGCCGTTCCCACGTGGGTGTGATCCTCATCTCATCGAGGGTGGAAAGTCCGGTTCCGGGGCGTGTCGGAGGTGGTTTCTACGCTCAGGCGCATGACGTCGCCCCCTACCGGTTCCGATACCGCCCTCGGCATCCAGCTCAGCTTCGACGAACTCGACACTCCCCTACGCGACACCACCTTCGTCGTGGTGGATCTGGAGACCACCGGGGGACGCTCGGGCGACGACGCCATCACCGAGATCGGGGCGGTCAAGGTCCGCAGCGGTGAGGTTCTCGGCGAGTTCGCGACCCTCGTCGACCCCGGCCGGTCGATCCCACCCGAGATCGTCCGACTCACAGGTATCACCACCGCGATGGTCTATCAGGCTCCTCGTATCGAGGAAGTACTCCCCGCGTTCCTCGAATTCGCCACCGGTTCGGTCCTCGTGGCGCACAACGCCGGGTTCGACACAGGTTTCCTCCGCGCGGCGGCGATCCGATGCGACGTGGCGTGGCCGCGGTTCCCTGTCGTCTGCACCGTCAAACTGGCGCGGCGGGTCCTCGGGCGCGACGAAGCGCCGTCGGTGAAACTCTCTGCACTCGCCGAACTGTTCAGCGTGTCGACACAGCCCACACACCGTGCGCTCGACGATGCACGCGCGACCGTCGACGTCCTCCACGCACTCATCGAGCGGATCGGCAACCAGGGGGTCCACAGCCTCACCGAACTGCGCGACTACATCCCCGCCGTCACGGCCGAACAACGCGCCAAACGCACGCTCGCCGCTCACCTGCCCCACCGGCCCGGCGTGTATTTGTTCCGGGGCCCGTCGGACGAAGCGCTCTACATCGGCACGGCCGTAGATCTACGTCGTCGCGTCCGCAACTACTTCACGGGTTCGGAGACCCGACCGCGCCTCCGCGAGATGGTCACGCTGACGACCCGTATCGACCACGTCGAATGCGCGCACGGCCTCGAGGCGGGGGTACGCGAACTCCGGCTCATCACCGCGCACACTCCCCCGTACAACCGTCGTTCCAAATACCCCACTCGCGGGTGGTGGATCACACTCACCGACGAGCCGTTTCCGCGCCTGGCGATCTCGCGCACGCCCTCGGCCGACGCGCTCGGCCCCTTCTCCGTCCGGAACGCAGCCGCCGAAGTGGCCGCCACCCTCTCCGAATTCAGTGGGCTGCGCACGTGCACCCGCAGGATCGGCCGGTCCGCGCGCCACGGCGACCGCTGCCTGCCCGACGCGGTCGGTGCCTGTTCGGCCGCCTCGTTCGGCCCGCAGAGCCCCGACGACTACTCCGGCCAGGTCCGGCGGGCACGCGCGCTCCTCCGCGGCCACGACGCCTCCGTGATCGTGCGGGCACAGGAGCGCATCGACGAATTGGCTGGCAGAGAACTGTTCGAGAACGCGGCACGACTACGCGACCGCACCGCCGACGCCGTCCGTGCACTACGACGCACGCAGCGCCTCGCGGCGCTCGCAGCCATCGACGAACTGATCGCGGCCCGTCCACGCGCCGAAGGAGGGTGGGATTTCGCCGTCGTGCGCGCCGGCCGGCTGGCGTCGGCCGGCGTCGCGGAACGCGGTGTGCGTCCCATGCCCGTCGTCGAAGCGATCGCGGCGAGTGCCGAGACGGTGGTGCTCGGACCGGGTCCGCTACGCGGTGCACCCCCAGAGGAGATAGGACTGGTCACTCGGTGGCTGGACTCCGACGGTGTGCGCATCGTGCGGACCTCCCACGGATGGTCCGAGCCTGTCGATGGCGCGGGCCGTTGGAGTGAATGGGCGGAGCTGGCACGACAGGCACGCGATACGTCCGGGGCAGTCCCGGAACCGGATGCCCACCGCATAGGCTGATCGGCACCGGAGGAAGATCTGCGTCACCGGAGTACAGACAAGGAGTCCCCATGATCAATGCCATCGTTCTGATCGACGCCGACGCCCACCGCATCCCGGAGACCGCTCGAGCGGTAGCCGACCTCGCCGGGGTCGACACGGTGTACTCGTGCGCCGGGGACGTCGATCTCGTGGCGATTGTGCGTGTCCGCGACCACGAGCAGATCGCCGAGGTCGTCACGCGGGGCATCAATATAGTGGAGGGCGTGAGCAAGACCGTCACGCACATCGCATTCCAGTCGTATTCGAGCGCCGACATCGAGGCCGGCTTCTCCATCGGGAACTGACCACCCTCGCATACGCACGAAAACAGGGGTGCCCGCCTCACGAGGCGGGCACCCCTTTCGGGTCACTGCGACCGTGTCAACGCTGGGCTTCGGTCCCGAGACGGGTCGTCACGGCAGCCCACTTCTCGAGCACCCTCGCAGCCGCACCACTGTCTACGGCGGTCGCGGCCTTGTCGAGCCCGGCCACGAGCGCATCCTCGAGGCCACCCTCGATACCCCGGAACGCGGCGATCGCGGCTGCGGCATTGAGAAGCACTGCATCACGGACCGGTCCGGCCTCGCCTGCAAGGCAGGCACGCGCGATGACCGCGTTCTCGGCGGCGTCGCCGCCCCGGAGCGCCTCCAGCGGCACCTGTGCGATCCCGAGCCTTGTCGGATCGAGTGTCCGGACCTCGACCGCACCTTCCCGAACGACATGCACAGTCGACGTCGTCGACGTCGTCAGCTCGTCGAGACCGTCGTCGCCACGCACGACCAGCGCCGAGTTACCGCGCTGCGCGAGCACCCCCGCAATGGTCGGGACCAACGACTCGAAGGCGCAGCCGATCAATCCCGCGCGGGGACGCGCAGGGTTGGTGAGCGGACCGAGAACGTTGAACACGGTCGGGATGCCGATCTGCTTGCGTGGTGCAGCCGCGAACCGCAGCGCCGGGTGATACACCGGCGCGAAGCAGAATCCGATGCCGGCTTCCTCGAGCGAGCGCGCAACCTGCTCCGGCCCGAGATCGATGTGCACCCCGAGTGCCTCGAGCACGTCGGCGCCGCCGCTTTTCGACGAGGCGGCGCGGTTGCCGTGTTTGACCACTCGGATTCCCGCTGCCGCCACCACGAGTGCCGCCATCGTCGAGATGTTCACGGTGTTGGCGCGGTCGCCGCCGGTTCCGACGATGTCGACCGTGTCGTCGTCGACCGGCACCAGATTGGCGTAGCCGAGCATCGTGTCGGCGAGGGCACGCAATTCGTCGGGTGTCTCACCCTTCATCTTCAGTGCGACGCCGAACGCCGCGATCTGTGCGGGGGTCGCGTTGTCGGAGAAGATCTCGTCCATTGCCCAGACGGCCTCGGGTCGCGTCAGATCACGACCTGCAGTCAGCGATCCGAGTACTGCGGGCCAACTGGCAACCACCTCGTGCGCCGTCTGCCTCGCGTTCATGCAACCCACCCTTCGCCACATCCGACTCGCTGCCGGGGCGCTGTTGCGCCCTCCGCCCGGAAAGCTTAGTCAGGCGGTGTCCGGGAACAGCAGGCCGCGTCACTCGGGCTGGAGCGCGTCCCATCCGAGGGCATTGCCGCCGAGACGTTGCGCGAGCGAGGCCATCCGCGACTTCTCCTGGGCGCAGTGCATCGCGTCGAGTCTCTGGACTCGCTGCAGTATCAGTGAGAGCGGAGTCCCCCCGTCTGCGGCAGAGTGTCCCGGGGACACCGGATGGGAAGGTACAGCAGCGGTATAGCCGTCCTGCCCGGCCAGCGCGAGTGCCTCCTCCACCGCCGCCGGCGGCAACTCCAGATGATGTCGCAGGACTGCGTCGTCGGCTTCGATCCAATGCGGTGCCCCCTGCGCGCCGCGATCGAGAGCTGTGGAGCAGGCCTCCGAGTCGTCGAACGATTCGACGACGACAACGAGATCCTGCCGGGTGACGTCGAGAGGCTCGGGTGTTCGCTTGGTCATAAGCCTGCGAATTCTCCCCAGCACACCCGCGTGTTCACTCATCCACTCCACCTTCACATCCGTCACACAGGGATGGCTCCGGGCCCGGAACTAGGCATTTCTCGACCCGGACGCACCAAAGACGCGCCGATTTCGGCCCCGATTGCCCATCACTTACTACGACGGGTCATACTAGCCAGCGTGACGAGCGCAGTAGGGACTTCAGGATCTGCAATCACACAGCGCGTGCACTCGTTGAACCGGCCCAACCTGGTCAGCGTCGGCACCATCGTGTGGTTGTCCAGTGAGCTCATGTTTTTCGCAGGGCTCTTCGCCATGTACTTCGTGGCACGGGCACAAGCGCCGGAGGGCATGTGGCCCCCGCCGCCCACCCATTTGAACCTGTGGCTGGCAGTACCGATCACGGCGGTGCTGATCGCGTCCTCCTTCACCTGCCAGCTGGGTGTGTTCGCAGCAGAGCGTGGCGACGTATTCGGCCTGCGACGTTGGTACCTCATCACGCTCGGCATGGGCACGTTCTTCGTGCTCGGTCAGGGCTACGAATACATCACGCTGGTCCAGCACGGCACCACCATCCCGGGCAGCGTGTACGGCTCGGTGTTCTACATGACCACCGGCTTCCACGGCCTGCACGTGATCGGTGGACTCATCGCGTTCGTGTTCCTGCTGTTCCGTACCAAGGTCAGTAAGTTCACTCCCGCGCAGGCCACCGCAGCCATCGTCGTGTCGTACTACTGGCACTTCGTCGACATCGTGTGGATCGCGCTGTTTGCCACGATCTATTTCATCCGTTAGCCAGCTGAACGCTTAGGCAGCCCCCTGACGTCCAGTCAGTCCCGACTTACATAAAGGGATACAGATGAGTTCATCCCCACCTCTCGCCCCCGAGGGTGACGACATGCCCGGTCGATCCTCGGCAGCCCCGGCTGCCACGTCCCGCCGTCAGCGCAAGCTCAGGCGCCGCGTCACCGGCGCCTTGGTGCTCGCCCTCGGTCTCCTCAGCGCAGGCTTCCTCGCCTCTGCACTGACGCCCGACCCGCAGGTGGCCACTGCCCAGGACGACCAGAGCGCTTTGATCCGCGAGGGCCAGCAGCTCTACGAGACCTCCTGTGTGACCTGCCACGGTGTCAACCTGCAGGGCATCGAGGATCGTGGCCCCACGCTGATCGGTGTGGGCGAAGCTGCGGTCTACTTCCAGGTGTCCTCCGGTCGTATGCCGGCCGCTCGCAACGAGGCGCAGGCCGAGCGTAAGAACCCGAAGTTCGACGCCCAGCAGACCGACGCCCTCGGCGCCTTCATCCAGGCCAACGGTGGTGGCCCGACGGTGATCCGCGACGAGAACGGGGAGATCTCCCAGTCCTCGCTGCGCGGCAACGACATCGGACGCGGTAGCGAACTGTTCCGCCAGAACTGCGCTTCGTGCCACAACTTCACCGGTCGCGGTGGAGCCCTCTCGTCCGGCAAGTTCGCGCCCAACCTCGATCCGGCCAACGAGCAGCAGATCTACACTGCAATGCTCACCGGGCCGCAGAACATGCCGAAGTTCTCCGACCGTCAGCTGACGCTCGAGGAGAAGCAAGACATCATCGCGTACATCAAGTCCGCCAGCGAGACTCAGGATCCGGGCGGATACGGCCTCGGAGGCTTCGGGCCCGGCGCTGAAGGTCCCACGATGTTCGCCGTTGGCATCGTCGCGGTTGTCGGTGCTGCACTGTGGATCGGAGCAAGGTCATGAGTAGCGGCGACACGCCGAACAAGCATTCGATCGAGAACCTCGATCAGATGAGCCGCGACGATCTCGTCGAGCTCGGCACGAACCTCGACGGCGTCGATGTCGTGTTCCGTAAGGATCGGTGGCCCGTCGAGGGCACCCGCGCCGAGAAGCGTGCGGAGCGCAACGTAGCCGCCTGGTTCACGCTGGCCGGCCTCGCAGGTCTTGCGTTCATCGGGATCTACCTGTTCTGGCCGTGGGAATACCAGAGCATCGACGACCCGCAGTACGGCTGGTACAACCTCTACACCCCGCTGCTCGGCCTGACCCTCGGTCTGTCGATCCTCGGAATCGGTGTCGGTGCAGTCCAGTTCACGAAGAAGTTCATTCCCGAAGAGGTGTCGATCCAGGATCGTCACGACGGACCGTCGGCCGAGGTCGATCGCAAGACGATCGTCGCCGAGCTGACCGACTCGCTCGAGACCTCGACGCTGACCCGCCGCAAGCTCGTCAAGCGGACCGCGATCTTCGGTGGTGGCGCGCTGGGCGTCGGGTTGATCATGCCGCTCGGCGGATTGATCAAGAATCCATGGGCCGAGGGCGACGACTCGCCGCTCTGGGTGTCCGGCTGGACTCCCCGCTACCCGGGCGAGACCATCTACCTGCGCCGCGACACCGGTCGCCCGCAGGACATCGTTCTGGTACGACCGGAGGACCTCGACGCAGGAGGCATGGAGACGGTCTTCCCGTTCCGTGAAGCCGACCGTGGCGACGACCACGCGCTGCTCGACAGCCTCCGCGGTATCCGCAACGCCGTCATGCTCATCCGTCTGCGGACCGACGACGCCGAGCGTGCCATCAAGCGCAAGGGCCAGGAGAGCTTCAACTACGGCGACTACTTCGCCTTCTCGAAGATCTGCACCCACCTCGGTTGCCCGACGTCGCTCTACGAGCAGCAGACCAACCGGATTCTCTGCCCGTGCCACCAGTCGCAGTTCGATGCACTCGAGTACGGCAAGCCGATCTTCGGTCCCGCTGCTCGCGCTCTTCCGCAGCTGCCCATTACAGTGAATGAAGAGGGCTTCCTCGTCGCCGGTGGCGACTTCATCGAAGCTCTCGGCCCGGCATTTTGGGAGCGTCGCCCGTGAGTACTGCAACTCAATCACACGCTGCAAAAGCAGGCGAGAACCTCGACTCGCGGTATCACCTTTCTGCTGGCATCCGCCGTCAGATCAACAAGGTGTTCCCCACCCACTGGTCGTTCCTGCTCGGCGAAGTCGCCCTGTACAGCTTCATCATCCTGTTGATCTCAGGTGTCTTCCTGACACTGTTCTTCGACCCGTCGCTGGCCCACGTCACGTACGACGGCGTGTACACGCCGCTCCGCGGTGTCGGCATGTCTCGCGCTTACGAGACCACCTTGAACATCTCGTTCGAGGTGCGCGGCGGCCTGTTCGTCCGACAGATCCACCACTGGGCAGCCCTGATGTTCGCCGCGTCGATCATCGTCCACCTGCTTCGCATCTTCTTCACCGGCGCGTTCCGTCGCCCACGTGAGGCGAACTGGGTCATCGGGTCGCTCTTGCTGATCCTCGCGATGTTCGAGGGCTTCTTCGGATACTCGCTGCCCGACGACCTGCTGTCCGGCACCGGCCTTCGCGCCGCGTTCTCCGGCATCACGCTGTCGGTTCCGGTCGTCGGCACCTGGTTGCACTGGATGATCTTCGGCGGAGACTTCCCCGGCGAGCTGATCATCCCGCGCTTCTACGTCCTGCACGTGCTGCTCATCCCGGGCATCATCCTGGCGCTGATCGCCGCTCACCTCGCACTCGTCTGGTACCAGAAGCACACGCAGTTCCCCGGCCCCGGCCGTACCGAGCAGAACGTGGTGGGTGTGCGCATCCTCCCCGTGTTCGCGGTCAAGTCCGGTGCATTCTTCGCGATGACGTTCGCAGTGCTGGCCCTGATGTCCGGCCTGTTGCAGATCAACCCGGTCTGGAACATCGGCCCGTACAACCCATCGCAGGTCTCCGCAGGCTCGCAGCCCGACTTCTACATGATGTGGACGGACGGTCTGGCTCGTATCTGGCCGGCCTGGGAGTTGTACCTGTTCGGCCGGTACACGATCCCCCAGCCATTCTGGATCGCGCTGCTCATGGGTCTCGTCTTCACGGTCCTCATCATCTACCCCTGGATCGAGAAGAAGTTCTCCAAGGACGACGCACACCACAACCTGCTGCAGCGTCCGCGCGACGTGCCGGTGCGTACGGGCCTCGGTGCGATGGCCCTCGGCTTCTACACGGTCGCCACCCTCATGTGCATCAACGACCTCATCGCGTACAAGTTCGATATCTCCATCAACGCGACGACGTGGATGGGCCGTATCGGCCTGGTGATCGTGCCTCCGCTCGCGTACTACATCGCCTACCGGTTCTGCCTCGGTCTGCAGCGCAGCGACCGTCAGGTGCTCGAGCACGGCATCGAGACGGGCATCGTCCGCCGACTGCCGCACGGCGAGTACATCGAGATCCACCAGCCGCTCGGCCCGGTGGACGACCATGGACACCCGATTCCGCTCGACTACCAGGGCGCTACAGTGCCCAAGCGGATGAACCGACTCGGCAGCGCGGGTAAGCCCGGTCTCGGTAGTTGGTGGAGCGCGGATCCTGCCGACGAGGCGGCTGCACTCGAAGCGGCTCATCACGAGAGCGAAGCCGAGCTGCGCACGATCCTGAAGGAATACCAGGACCGGGTCTACAGTGAGGCCGACGGAGACGACTCCAAGGCGCTGTCCGACAAGGACGGCAACGGCGAAGCGCACTGACGCCGCTTTACCTGCTCGACCTTCTGCAGAGGGCCCCGAACCTATCGGCGGTTTCAAGGGGTCGGCGCAACACTGCCTGTCAATAGGTGGTGATTAGATCACGCAGACGCTCGGCTGGAGTATCCCAGCCGAGCGTCTTGCGTGGTCGGCCGTTGAGTTCCTGGGCGACATGCTCGAGGTCCTCGGGACCGTAGACGCTCAAATCGGTGCTCTTCGGGAAGTACTGCCGCAGCAACCCGTTCGTGTTCTCGTTACTGCCCCGCTGCCACGGAC